>CAZCAI010000241.1:2297-4960 GCA_964496595.1 uncultured Anaerolineales bacterium | reverse complement strand
CCGGCGAAGGCCGGTTTCGTAAATGTAGCCGCGAATTTATTCGCCAGGCTCATCTCTAACCTTTATTTAATCCCCTTTACATCGTACACCGTCACCGGCTCATCGATGCCCTTGAAACGCTGGCCGGGGATCGCCTCGGCGATGACAGCGTCGCGGATGAGATTATAAGTCGCCTGGCTGATGAGCACCTGGCCGGGCTTCGCGATGGAGCAGATGCGCGCGCCCAAATTCGCCGCGCGCCCGATGACGGTGTAGTCCGTGCGCTGTGCGCAGCCAATCTCGCCGACGATCAGATCGCCGGTCGCGATCCCGACGCCAATGGCCGGTGCGTCGGCGCCGTGCGCCTCTCGCCAGCGCGCCCTGTTCTCCTCGTGACGCGCCTGCATCTTCAGTCCCGTTCGCACCGCGCGCAGCGCGTGATCCGGCTGCGGCAGCGGCGCGCCGAAGAGGGCCATCACCTCATCGCCCACGAACTTATCCAGCGTGCCCTTGTGCGCCAGCACGATCTCGGTCATCTGCCCTAAGTAATGGTTGAGATATTCGACCAACGCCTCCGGTTCCAGGCGCTCGGCCAGCGAGGTGGAGCCGCGCAGATCGGCGTAGAGCACCGTTAGAAGTGTACGCTCGCCCTTCAGCAGATCGACGTCCGGTTGGGCCAGCAGTTGCTCCAGCACGTTGGGATCGACCGAGCGGCCCAGCACCTGGCGCAGGCGGCGGCGCTCCAGATTCTCCAGGATCGCCGTGTCCATCTGGCTGACGATGGCGCGCAGGAGTCGGCGCTCGTTCGAGGTGAAGCCCTGGCGTCGTTGCTGATTCAGCGCGCCAAAGACGCCGATAATCTCGTTGCGCAGGATGAGCGGAATGCACATCACGGCACAGTTTATCTCGCCCAAGTGCGTATCGCAAATCAATTCGCCCTTGTGGATAGCCTCATTAGCTAACTCGTTGATCGATTGTTGGCACGTCGGGTCTTTGAAGATGTCCTCGTGGGTCAGGGCGCGCATCTCCAAGCGCTCGCCGACGCGATTGTAGAGCATCACAAAGCCCATCTCCGCCTCGATGCTGGCGCAGAGTTCTTCTAAGACGACGTCCAACATCTCGTCGAAGGGGAAATTTCGGTCGCGGATGCGGTCGAATTTGTAGATCGTTTCCAGCTCGCGGTTGCGCTGGATCATCTCCTCGTAATTATGCGCCTGGATCACAGCGGAGTCGATCTGACTTTCGGTGGTCTCCAGCAGGTGGATCTCCTCATCGGCGAAAGGCTGCGCATCCCGCCCGAGGAGCAGCAGGCCCAGCGGCTCCGAATCCATAAAGATCGGAATCCCGATGAGGTAGATCTCTTGGGTGATGTTCGCGACGGCCTGAGCATCGAAAAGTTGTGCGGCGGTCAGGATTTTGATGTTCTCGCTTTCCATCAATGTATCGAGTTTATCCCGGTCGACGTTAAAGCTCATCTGTTGCCGGCGACCGTTGCGCTCGCGCAGCACTTTTAGCTCAAGTTGGTGGTTCTCTTGGTTGATGATGTAGAGGAGGCACATCGAGGTCTGAAATTGGTCGATGGTCACATCGACAATGCCGGAAAACATTGCCGATGGCGCGGTGGCGGCGTCGCGGACGCGATCGATGGCTAAGATAATCTTCAGTTCCTTCTCCCTGAGCGCCAGTCGACGCTCAATCCTCTGTTCTGTATCTGCCATTGGTTTCCCCCTTGTTTCCTTCGTTTCCTTACGTTGTGATATGGGTCAAAATGTGTTTTGAACCGTAGTTACTTCCCTGGCGGTTCCCATTTGAGCGGATCGATGCCGCTGAGCACAACCTCTCCCCCAGCGGTGACGATCACCTCCGCCGGCGGCGCGGCATGCAGATCTGCCTCGCTGTAGCGCGCGCTGAGCAGGTGTATACGCTGATTGGATGATCCCAGCAGGCCGTGGGCCACGCGCTGCGTCGCGTCGTAGCGGCCGGTGATGAGCACATCCAAGCAGGCCAGGATCTGCGCGGCGTGCGACATCCGGTGGATCTCGGCCCAGGTGTAGCCGGTGAAGAGCAGGAGCGAGAGCGAGGTCTCGTTGCGCAGGCGCGTGAGCAGCGCCGCGAGCGGCGCCGGCTGCTGGAGCGGTTCCCCGCCGCTGATGGTGACGCCTTCGATGGGCGCCTTGATGCTCGCGTCAAAGGCAGCGCCCGCCGCCACGATGCGCCGGAAGAGCGTCGCGACGGGCAGCAATTCCCCGCCCGCGTGCGGATGGGTCGCCGGATTGAAGCAGCCGGGACAGCCGAGTGTGCAACCCTGCACCCAGATCACCGCCCGCGCGCCCGGCCCGTTGGCGTAGCTGTGCGGCAGAAAGCGATGCACGCGCAACAGCTCGCCCGAGGCGTTCACGATGGCTCCCAGGCCTGCTCCTGCTCGGATTCGTGATCGGCGGCGGAAGCCTCCGCGTGGGCCTCTGGCTTCAACTCGCGGTTGATGATCTCATTGCCCAGCGCCGCCTCCAGCTCCTGGGTTAGATCCAGGCACTTCCTGCCCGCCACGCCGCGCACTTCCATGCGGACCTCGCCGTTCTTCGTGATAAAAAGCTCAACTTCTTGTAGTTCCATCTCTCCCCCTTTGGAGAACATAACTTCACGGCCACCCTGGCGAAAGTTCTGGTGCGCCCTCGATACCGGCG
>CAZCAI010000241.1:0-2197 GCA_964496595.1 uncultured Anaerolineales bacterium | reverse complement strand
CCATCCGCCGGAGCACCAGGTGGATCTGCTCGTTCGCTTCGACTTCCTCAGAGACCAGCGCGAAGCCCTGCGCCTCCAGCTTCTCCCGCGCCGCGTGATAGGCGTAGCGCCGGGTGACCTCTTGCAGGAAGGTCTTCTGGTTCACGCCGCGCACGCCCCACCAATCGGCGACTATCTCGTAGGCGTCGCCCGCCTTCCGAAAGCCGATGGGGTAGCCCTTGGTGTGGATTTTTAGCTCCACGGGCGTCCTCTGGCCTGCAAAGCCCCGGATCTTGAGCCGCCCTTCCTCGTAGCGATAGTCCAGATCGTCTAAGGCCTGCTTGAGATAGGCCAATTCCACAATTTGCGTCCTAACCCGTGTAAAATGGGACATCGGTTCCTCTCCTTTGAAAAATAGTTAAAAGTTGCAGGTTGCAAGTTTAAAGTTTGAAAAACTTAGCGACTTTGCCCCTTGCGTCTTGGCGTTAAATTTTTGTTCTTCGTCGATGCGTCATACATCTTTCGGCTGATGCGTTGGCGGCGCGAACTTCACCCCTTCGATCTCTGGATCGCCGGGTTTTTGCCGGACGGTGAGCTGTTCGAAGCCCGGCTGATCGAGCAACATGATTCGCAGATCGTCATCCAATTGCGTCGTGAAGCGCGCGGTCAACACGATCTCGCCGCCAGCGGCCTCGTTGCACATCCGCGAGGCGATGTTGACGGGCGTGCCGATGAGCGTGTAATCCAGGCGCGCCTCCTCGCCGATGTCGCCCATCGTCACCTCGCCGAAATCGCAGCCGATGCCCACGGGCAGCAGCGCGTCGTTTTCCGCCAGCGCCCGATGGATGCGCATCGCCACGTCAACGCAATCGGCCAGATGCTGCGCCGGAAAGTAAGCCAGCAGCCCATCGCCCAGCACCTTGTTGACCCGCCCGCCGTTCGCGTTGATCAATTTGGACATTATCCCGTGCTGCTGATTCAGCATCATCACGATCTCGTCCGAGGGGCGGCCAGCGCACCACTGCGTGAAGTTGCGAATGTCGACGAACATCACGGCCAGATCGGTCCTGAACGAGATCAGGCCATAGTTCAGGATGTCGCTGGTGCTCTCGCTCGTGATCTCGGAGATGCCGTAGTGTCGACTCAAGAAGCGGCGCTGGACGGCCTCGACGATCTGGGTGTTCTCGATGGCCTGGACGGCGTCGGCGTAGTGCGTGCGCCCATAGGTGAGCGGGTCGGCCACGCCGATTTCGTGCGCCTTCCGGTCGATGGTCTCGATCACCGTGGAGACCGTCGTCGGCCCGTATTCCTGCGCCAGCGCCAGCAGCGCGTCGAGCGAATCCGCCGCGAGCGTCGCGTCGTCTACCCGGGCGCGGAGATGGGCCAGGCCGGCCTCTATCAGCGCGCGACATTGGGCCGTGTTGGGCTTGCTCTGCAACTCGCGCAACAACTCGCCCGGCTCCGTCTCCAGCAGGGAATCCAAGAACATCTCGACGTCGTCATCCCCCTGAATGATACCGCCGTGCTGCGGGAGGATGCGCTGAATCTCCAACGCCTTCATCTTATCATAGGCGTAGCGGATCGCCGCTGGATTGTCGGTGTAGTGATTGAGGAAGGCTTGCACCATCGGGAGGTAGGATTCATCGGCGTAGAGGCTCCAATCCCGATTGAAGACGGCGAAGATGTCGCCAGAAAAGAGCGACTGTGTCGTCTCATCGTAGGTGATCATATTCCCAGAAAAGTGTAGGTACGGGGCGTGATAGAAGATCAGCCGCCGCCCGGAGCGCATCTCCAGCACATCCTCATCGCCGATGGGCAGCACGCTCTTCCGCAGCCCGTAGTAGGGGAGCATCAGCGTCGTGCGGGGATGCGCCAAGATCACTGCGTCGGGATGGAGGATGTTTTCGATGTAGGGGATTAGGCCGCAGAGGTCGGGGTCCTGGTGGTGGACGATGAGGTAGCGGATATTAGCCGGGTCGATGACCTGGCGAATCTTCTGGATGATGATGTCGCGAAAGGCGGGATGCCCCGGCCCCGGATCGATGAGGATCGCTTCCGCGCCATCCTCATCAACCCAGAGATAGGGATTGTTGGAAAAGCCCGCCTCGTAATCTGCAAATCCCACCCACCAGATGTTGTTCGCGACCTTGATGGCGTTTGTGTCGTCTAACTTCTGTTGTTGCTCCACAATATCTCCTTCGATATGATCACAATCTAA
>CAZCAI010000240.1:0-5072 GCA_964496595.1 uncultured Anaerolineales bacterium | reverse complement strand
GTGGAAGTACAGCGTGGCGACCGACGTGCTCGGCTATCTGGTCGAGATCATCGCGGGCGCGCCCTTCGATGCGTTCCTGAAGGAGCGCGTCTTCGCGCCCTTGGGGATGACGGACACCGATTTCTACGTCCCGGCGGATAAGCAGGCGCGATTGACGACCGTTTACGAGCCTGATCCCGATGACCATGACAGCGGCGGCATCCGCGCGCTCACGGGCATGGATGCGCCGGAAGAGGAGCGGGAGGCGACCGAGGCCTGGATCAACAAGCGACGCAAACCCGCGTTCCTATCCGGCGGCGGCGGATTGATCTCCACCATCGGCGACTATCTGCGCTTCGCACTGATGCTGCGCAATCAAGGCAGCCTGGAGGGCGAACGTTTGCTGGGTCGCAAAACGGTTGAGCTGATGACCCAGAACCACCTGGCCCCGCAGATCCATCCGTGGGCCGATCCAGCGTGGGGCTTTGGCCTGGGCGTGGGCGTGCTGCTCGATCCCGCGTGCGCTAAAATCTTAGGATCGGCCGGCGCCTATGGCTGGGGTGGGGCGGCCAGCACCGATTATTGGTACGATCCCCAGGAGGACATGATCGGCATCCTGATGACGCAGTTTATGCCCAGCGGTCACTACCCCATCGCTCAGGAGTTCAAAGTGCTGGCGCATCAGGCGATTATAGACTAACCTGACCAATCCATCACCAGGTTTTCCGTGGTAGCGGGGAATTTTAACATTCCATACAGGTTTGCATAGGTTTGCACTCTTGCATTGATTGTTATATACTGAGGTTGGGCGTGGGTTTACTTGGCCGTCTTCATCGCTGCATAACGGGCAAACGAAGCAGAATCAGGGGGTCTGAGATGTACGAGGTTGCGCGCCAAACGGTTTGTCATACACATCAACCCCAGCTTCGTTTGCCTTGAACACGCTTAAGCAGGTTCTGAGGCAGCGAGAGCGATTTTTCCTGTCGTTCTGCTTCGAAATCCCATAACGCCTCGATAAGACTCCATGAAGCCGCCACGGCTCGCTCCACTCGCGGCCACAGTTCTACTCTCAGAACCCACCCTGAAAAACTTATCTGTAAACTAATCAGTCAAATCCACCAACCATACAAAGGAGTATGACTATGAAACACGATGATCGCAAATTCACAACCAACGACGCCGGCATCCCCGTTCCCAGCGACGAGCACTCGCTCACCGTGGGGCCTGATGGCCCCGTTCTGCTTCACGACCACTATCTTTTAGAAATGCTGGCCAACTTCAACCGGGAGATGATTCCAGACCGTCAGCCTCACGCCAAGGGGTCGGGCGCCTTCGGTTACTTCCAAGTGACCGAAGATGTCAGCGCCTACACCCAGGCGGCCGTATTTCAACCAGGCACGAAGACCGACATACTGGCCCGGTTCTCCACCGTGGCCGGCGAGAGCGGAAGCCCCGACACCTGGCGGGACGTGCGCGGCTTCGCGCTCAAGTTTTACACCACCGAGGGTAACTACGACATGGTGGGAAACAACACGCCGGTATTTTTCGTGCGTGATCCCCTGAAGTTCCCGCACTTCATCCACTCGCAAAAGCGTCGGGCAGAAAACGGCCTCCGGGACCACGATATGCAATGGGACTTCTGGACCCTGTCGCCTGAGACGGCCCATCAGGTCACCATCCTGTTCAGTGATCGCGGCATTCCCAGAAGCTATCGACACATGAACGGCTACTCAAGCCACACCCTTATGTGGATCAACGCCAAAGGCGAGCGCTTCTGGGTCAAATATCACTTCAAGACGGATCAGGGCATCGAGAATCTCACCCAGGAGGAGGCGGACCGGATCGCCGGCGAGGACGCCGACTACCACCGCCGCGACCTGTTCAAGGCCATCCAAGCGGGAGACCATCCCAGTTGGACGCTGAAAGTGCAAATCATGCCCTTCGAGGAGGCTGAGACCTATCGGTTCAACCCGTTTGATCTGACGAAGGTGTGGCCCCATGCTGACTATCCTCTGCACGAAGTCGGCAAGCTGGTGCTGAATCGCAACCCAGAGGACTTCCAAGCCGAAATTGAGCAAGCTGCATTCAACCCGGCTAATATGGTGCAGGGCATCGGTCCCAGCCCAGACAAAATGCTGCTGGCCCGCTTGTTTGCGTACGCTGACGCACATCGCGCCCGACTGGGGGTCAACTACCAACAGATCCCGGTCAACCGGGCAAAGACGCCCGTGCACAGTTACAGCAAGGGCGGCCCTATGAGAATCGACAACGCTTCTGATCCGGTCTATGCGCCGAATTCCAAGGGAGGCCCGGAGGCGGATGGCGAGCGTTATCCTGAGATCGCGACATGGGAGGCCGCCGGCGAGTTCGTGCGAGCCGCCTACACCTTGCGCGAGGATGACGACGATTGGGGCCAGGCAGGCGCCCTGGTGCGCGAGGTCATGGACGACGAGCAGCGCGACCTGCTGGTCTCTAATGTAGTAGGCCACTTGAAAAATGGCGTATCCGAGCCTGTGTTGAATCGCGCGCTCGAATATTGGCGCAACATCGACAAAAAAACCGGCGACCGGATCGCTAAAGGCATGAAAGGGAGCTGATCTCAACAAGGCACGCGACGCCCCCGGCATCTAACTACCCCCTTGATGCCGGGGGTTTTTTTTATCACAAGCCAAGCGCTTCCCACGCGCGACACGTCGCAACGTGCGCGCGGCGATCCGAATGGAAAGCTATCGAGGGAAATCGTTCTTGACTTCTGGCTTCCGGGAGGGGATAATGCAGCATCAAAGTTGTGATGGGGGTCTTTTTTATCTGGCTTTCCCTGGAGGGAAATAATGACGATTTTACAGTTACTCGTAGCAATCTTAATTGGTTATGCCTTGGGACACATTCAAGCGGCCTTTATTTTGGGCAAGCTGGTCCGCAACATCGATATTCGGCAACATGGCACCACCAACGCCGGCGCCTCCAATGCGACCATCGTGCTGGGCTGGAAATACGGCATCCTCGCCGGCCTCATCGACATCCTCAAAGGCGCGTTGGCCGTGATAATCGTGCGCGCGCTCTACCCGGCGCTGCCAGGCCTCGCGTTCGTCGCCGGCATCGCCGCCGTGATCGGCCATATCTACCCGGCGCTGCTGAGCTTTCGCGGCGGCAAGGGCATCGCGGCGCTGGTCGGCGTCTTGCTCGCGCTCAACCCCTGGCTGGGCCTGGCCGTGATCGCCTCCTTGACCCTCCTCACCTTCCTTTCCGACTACATCGTCGTAGGCTCCATCGGATTATACCTCGCGCTGCCCTTCATCACCTGGCTGATCCTTCAGCACCCGCCGGTCTACGTGGGCGTCGCCAGCGGGCTGATGCTCGTGGGCGTCTACAAACACCTCCCCAACGTGCAGAAGATCCGGCGCGGGGAGGAAGTGGGGCTGCGCACCGTGATGCGTCCCGAATCGTGATGCAACGGCTTTCCCAAGGCCCAGAGAAGCACGGAGAAATGATTCTCTCTGTGCTTCTCTGTGAAAAACTCCGTGAAACTCTGTGTAACTAGAGCCTGAGCATCATTCGCACCCAATTTCACCTAAAAACTAACAAAAACCTAACATAAAAACAGAGGGATAATTATGAATGCTATCAAAACCACCTATCAACCAAGAATGACCCCCAACCAGCCGGATGAACTCAATATCAAAAGAACGATTTATCTATCCCTGGGCTTTATGTCGGTGCTGGCCGGCTTAGGGTATTACAACTTAGCCGTGCCCTTGTTATTAGGCGACATTCAATTCGGCCTGGTGCCTGGAGATATTTCCTGGTTCGGCATCTTTGGGCAACAGACCATCATCGGCGCCATTTTAGTGCTTGACAATATCATCGCGTTGCTGATGCAACCCTATTTTGCCGCCCTTAGCGACCGCGCCAAAAGCAAGTATGGCCGGCGGATACCCTTCATCATCATCGGCGTCCTCTCTGCGGCGTTTTTCCTGATGATCACGCCCCTGTTCAAAACGTTACTGGGCCTCGTCGTCGTATTGTTCGGGTTTAATATCGCGATGGCGTTCTATCGGAGCGCCGCCCTCACACTGTTGGCCGACTACACACCGGATGCGGTGCGATCCAAAGGGAGCGGATTACAACAATTGGTCGCCAACGGGGGCATGATTTTTGCCTTTCTGCTGCCGACCTTCATTGGCCTGCTGCGGCCAGGGATTTCCGATGTTGGAGCGCGGTATCTGGGATTCCCCATCATCGCCATCGTCATGATCATCATCTTGATGATTTTATTGAAAACCGTTAAAGAAACACCGACCGGCGACGGCTTTTTAGAGATCAGCGATACGCCCATCGAGATAGACCCCATCACGTTTGAATTACAAGCGCCAGATGCCTCCGAGGAAAAGAAAAAACGAGATTGGGGTTATTTTAGAGATGCCCTATTTGGCCAAGAAGATCACAGCATGCTCTTTTTGATGATCTATGTATACTTTTCCTACACCGCGTTTGCTTCCATCGAAGCCTTCTTTACCATCTTCGCCAACAACTACATCGGCATTGGCGATCAAGCGGCCGGTCAACTTTTGCTGGTCTATACCGCCTCAATGATTGCGTCGGCTTTCATAGCGGGCATGATTGGACAAAAAATCGGTCGTCAAAAGGCGCTGCGATTAGGAACCACGGGGCTGGTGGTTGTCATGTCCTTGTTGTCCTTCGTTGTCACCTTGAAACAGCCTATCTGGATCGCGGTTTTGTTCGTTCCCGTGGGCTTTTTCTGGATGACCGTGATTGTCAACATCTTTCCCGTTCTGTGGCATCTGTCGCCTCGCAGCGATGAAGGCGCCTATACCGGCATCTACTACTCCTTTAATCAGGCCGCTTATGTCTTCGGCCCGGTTCTGATGGGATTGGTCTTTGATCTCCTGGGGCGAGGTATGGGAACCGGTAAATATCTCTTGATGTTTCCCTTCATCGTGTTCTGTGAGATTTGCGCGTTCGCCTTACTCTATGGTGTAAAAGGTGGAGAGGCAGAATTAAGCGAAGAGGAAATCGCGGAGTTGCAAGAGAAACTTGTTGAAATAGACTAGAAGTGTGGGGAATCAGCAAGA
>CAZCAI010000239.1:0-5122 GCA_964496595.1 uncultured Anaerolineales bacterium | reverse complement strand
CAGAAGAATCCTTTTCCTAAACACCATTCACCTCCTTGTTAGTTAGATTACCCAACGACAAGCTTAATATAACATACGCTCAGAGGTTTGTCCCTAGGGAAAACCCTGGTTTGCTCCCTAGGGATTTCCCTAGGTCGCTTGGGCCTCGTCATCCCACAGGTCAGCGGGAATATGATCATGAACCCACGCTACGGCCGCCAATCGGGACGCCACGTCCAGTTTGCGCAATGCGATGCCCGGCGCCGCGCGAATCCCCTGGCGCGTCGGCGGATGGTCATCGACCAACACGACGCGAATCTTCATTTACCCTCCCCTGCGTAATCAATTTCTGACAACGATGATAGTTTACCAAAAACAAGGGAGTTGTCTACTGTAAGAATTGCCGGAATCACCCCCGCAACAAAACCGCCACCGAGCGAAACTTGCTCAGTGGCGGAGGGTTTAGGCTTTGGCGGGAGCGCCTCTGCTCGATGCCGCAGCCGGCGCGCGGATCAATTGCCCCGCACGACGAGCGGCAAATACACGGGGTAGATCTGCTCAACAAGATGCACGCGCAGGGGCACGACGAAGGGACTGCCAGGCACGGAGGTCGGCACGGTGGTGACGGTCAAAGCGCCCGTGTACGAGCCGGCGGGCAGCCCGCGCGGATCGACGAAGACGCGGAAGACGTCCGCCTGTAAGGTCAGCGTGCCGGTCGGCCCCCAACTGCTCGTGGGCACGGTGGTGATGTCGAGCACGGGCGACTGCGCCGCGACCTGCCACTCGAAGGGCTGATCGCCCGTGTTCTCCACCGTGAGGTCGGCGGTGAGCAGGCGCGTCTCCGAAACTGGGAGCATCCACGAGAGCGCGGGCGGCGTCACGGCCATGCCCCACGTGGAGGTGACCTCGACGGTGACGGGCAGGGTGATCGGGCTTTGGGGTACGTGTTCCGAGGCGGCGGTGATGGTGATGACGCCGCGATGCACGCCAACGGGCAAGGCGCGCGCGTCCGCCGTGACGTGCAACTTCTCGGCCCGCCCATCCGGCGCGCCGCCGAGCGTGAAGGCGTCCGCATGCGTCGCAACGGTCCACGTGAACGGCTGCTCGCCGGTGTTGGCAATCGTCACGGCGGAGGTGAGCACGCGACGCTCGGCAAGCCGCATCTCCCAGGCCAGCGCCGCCGGTTCCGCCGCCATCCCCCAGACGCCCCAATCTCGCCGACGCTTGGGCATCGATTGCAGCGCGGTGTAGGCCAGGCGCGGCGTGTTATCGGCGTTGAGCACGGCGAAATAGCGCAGGGGATCGCACGGCGCATACCACGGCACCGAACTGAAATCCAAGTTAGAAACAATCATCACCTCCATCCACGGCCAGTTGGCGTCCGCGTAGGCGAAAGCGCGCGTGAGGTAGTCGGCCTGTTGCGCCTCGGAGACGCGCTGCCACGCGAAGCCCATCCCCTCCCAATGGCCCACGCACGCTCCCTCATCCAACAGCCAGCCGAACTCCGTGCCCCAGACCGGCTTATCCGCATCGCCGCGCGCGACCATCACCGCGCGGATGTCCTCGGCGCGGCGGAAGTTGAGAAGGCCGCTGCCCCACACCTTATCCTCCGGCGGGCCGCCGTAGCCGTAGTTGTGGATGCTCACCGCATCGAAGTAGCCGCGCAGGCCGGCGTCATACATCGCTTCGAGGTAGACCACATCATCCATCGCGCGGCCATCGCCGGTCCCGCCCGTCGGCGCGAGGCTCCCGGCGACGATGAGGATGTGAGGCGAGCCGGCCTTCGCGCCCGTGTACGCGCGCCGCACCATCTCCGTGTAGCGCGCGGGATCGAGCGGCTGATGATGCCACTGAAAATCGAGATTCGGCTCGTTCCAGATCTCCAGCGCCACGCGGAAACGATACCCGCACGCCGCGCGCCGTGCGTCAATGCGCTCGGCCAGCGCCCGGAAGAAAGCCTCCCACCCCGCCATCTCCGCATCCTGAATCGGCGTCCAATCCTCGCTATCCCGCTCCACCCGGATGAGCATGTTGAGTCCCGACTGGCACGCCCAACCCATCTGCGTATCCACCGGCGTCCAGTCGTAGACGCCATCCTTCTGCGGCTCAACTTGATTCCAGTACAGGAAGTACTTGAACCAATCGAACCCGGCCTCCGCCGTCTGGGATACGTAAGTAGGCGGATAAGCTAACATCATCCCATAGCCCAGATGCGGCGGATCTTCGCCCTGGGATTCCTGCGTGGCATGCGCCGCCACCGGCGCGGCCAAGCACAACATGCCAACCAGGGTAATAACGACCAAGAACGACCACGTGGGTTTTGACATCGAATATTCCTCCAAGAGTTGTGAATTTAGAATTGCGAATTGCAGAGCTTACGCTCGATGCCGCAGCAGGCGCATCCCGTTCAGGATGACGATGAGCGAGGCGCCTACGTCGGCGAAGACGGCCATCCACAGCGTGGCCAGGCCGGGGAGGGCCAGCGCCATAAAGAGCGCCTTGATCGCCAGGCTCAGGCCCAAATTCTGGCGCACGATGCGCAGCGTCCGGCGGCTCAGGCGGATGGCGTAGGGGATGTTGTCCAGGTTGTCGGCCATCAGCGCGATGTCGGCGGTCTCCAGCGCCTGATCCGTGCCGGCGCCGCCCATCGCGATGCCGACCGTGGCCCGCGCCAGCGCCGGCGCATCGTTGATGCCGTCGCCCACCATCGCCGCCTGCTCGTACTCGGCCAGCAGCGCTTCGATGGCGGCGACCTTCTCATCGGGCAACAGGTTGGCGCGGAACTCATCGATCCCGGCCTGGCCAGCGATGGCCGCCGCCGTGCGCTCGTTATCCCCCGTGAGCATCACCGTCCGGCGGATGCCCACCCGCTTGAGCGCGGCCACCACCTCGCGCGCGTTGGGCCGCACCGTGTCGGCGACGGCGACCAGGCCGGCCACCGATGCCCGCCCGTCGGTCGTGGTCGCGACCACCATCACGGTCTTGCCGTCATCCTCCAACGCCCGCGCTTGGGCCAGCAATTCCTTCGGAATAGCGATGCTCACTTCATTAAATAAGGCGCGATTCCCGACGTAAATCTGCCGGGCGCCGCCGTTCAGCGCAGCGCGGACGCCCCGCCCACTGAGCGCCTCGACTTCGACTTCGATTGCTTCTTCAAGCGGTGTAAACTCGACACCCCGCTCCTCGGCGGCGCGGACGACGGCGCGCGCCAGCGGATGCTCGCTCCGGCGCTCGACCATCGCGGCCAACTTCAGCGGATCGTCGCCGGTTGCCAAGGCGGGATTCGGGATCACATCCGTCACCTCCGGCTGGCCGTAGGTCAGCGTGCCCGTCTTATCGAAGGCCATCACCCGCAGGCGACCGGCCGCCTCCAGGTAGGTGCCGCCCTTGATCAACACGCCGCTGCGGGCCGCGCTGCTGATCGCGCTGACGATGCTCACCGGCGTGGAGATCACCAGCGCGCAGGGACAGGCGATGATCAGCAGCGAAAGCGCGCGATAGAGCCAGCCCTGATGGCCTATGAGCGGCTGATCGAAGAACAGCGGCGGCACGGCGGCGACGAGCACGGCCAGCCCCACGACGAGGGGCGTGTAATAGCGGGCGAAGACGTCCACCCAGCGCTGCGAGGGCGCCTTCTGCGCCTGGGCTTGCTCGACCATGTGGATGATGCGGCTGATGGTGTTGTCCTCGGCGCGGCGGGTGACCTCGATCTCCAGCGCGCCCGGCCCGTTGATGGAGCCGGCGAAGACCTCCGCCCCGGGGTCTTTCGGCGCGGGGATGCTCTCGCCCGTGATCGGCGCCTGGTCAACCGCCGACGCGCCCCGGCGCACGATGCCGTCCATTGGCACGCGCTCGCCCGGCCGGACGAGGATCACATCGCCCACGGATAGCTCCTCCACCGGGACGCGCGCCTGCGCCCCCTCGCGCAGCAGCGTGGCTTCCGCCGGGGCCAGCGCCATCAGCGAGCGGATGGCGTTGCGCGCGCGATCCATCGTGTAGCCCTCCAGCGTCTCGCCCAGGCTGAAGAGGAAGACGACCAGCGCGCCCTCCTCCCAGGCGCCGATGGCCGCCGCGCCCAGGGCCGCCACCGTCATCAGGAAGTTGATGTCCAGCTCGCGGTTGATCCACACGCCGACGACGCCCTTGTACGCCACATCGAAGCCGCCGATCATAATGGCCAAAGCGTAGATCGCATGGAGGCCCCATTGATGAGCCGCCAACAGCCCCGACAGATGCAGAGCGAAGGCCAGCAAGATCAGCGCGCCGGCGGCCAACGTCATCATATTGCGGCGCTTGCCCCACATGAAGGACAAAAATCCGCGCAGGCCGCCCGGCCCCGCCTCGGAACTCACATCTTCTTCATCTATATTGTAGCCCATGCGCCGCACGCGCCCGATGATGTCGCGCTGCTCCACCTGCTCCACGTCGTATTCCACGCGCATCTTGGCCGAGGCGAAATCCACGGCGGTGTGAAAGACGCCATCCAACTGCCCCACGCCCTTCTCCAGCTTGAGCGCGCAATCGGCGCAGTCCATCCCTTCCACGCGCAGATCGCGGTGGCGGTAGCGCTGCTGAATGGTAATGCCTTCCTGGCGCGCCTGCCGCTCCAGCTCCGCCAGCGAGATCAGGTTAGGATCGTAGTGCAAGCAAAGGCGCGACGGATCGCCGCTCTGATCCACGTGCGCCTCCTCGATGCCTTTGCGCAAGCGCAGCGCCTCTTGGAGACGCTGGACACAATCCGGGCACGCGCTGCTTTCCGGCAGGAGTACGGGAATTTCGAGTTTTAGCTTATCGACCATCTTCTCCTCACATTTCGACGTGATCACCTTGATCCAGATGCCACTTTTCACTCTGCCGGCGCCATCGATGGCAGCGCTCGATGCTGCTGAAAAACGGCGCCTAGTTAGTCATCACCTTGCCGAGACATCAGCAAAGCGATGCCCACGATGACGCCAATTATCAACACAACCAAGATCAATCCACCCAGCAACAGAAATACCCCGCTGACCATCATCTTACACCTCCATTGAAATTATGATTCTACCTACCAGACAGTTTTATGCCTCTATCTCAGCAGATTAAGCAGATGGATAATCATAAGAGAACTGTACCTCTTTGTGAGACTTTAGATCTGAACCGAAAT
>CAZCAI010000238.1:0-5154 GCA_964496595.1 uncultured Anaerolineales bacterium | reverse complement strand
ACGCCCAAGACGACGGCGAATAAGAGCATATCCCAAATACGATCAGGATCTTCGCCCGCTTTTTTCGCTAAATAACCGGCGACCAACGCGCCGATTACAATGCCGGTCATGATCAGGAAGCCGTACCAGTAGACGGCCAACGGCCCGATTTCCACAAGTGTAGGCCCAAATGGTGGTGTCATATCGTCATTCCCCCTCTATTCAAGATACCCTAAGCGACGTAATCGCTCGCGCACGCGCCGGTTGCTCTCCAGATCGATGCCGACGCTGGATGCATGCTGCGCTCCTCGCGACGCGGCCTCCGCCACGACGTCTTTGAGCGTCCGGGCGAGTCGCATCGCCACGTCGGAATGCGTCGTGATACGATTGTCCAGTTCGGCGGGGTCCGCCGCGATGTCGAACAGCTCCGTCGGCGTCTCATCCACGGTGACGAGCTTGTAGGACGCCTCCACGTCATAGATCGCGCGGCGCACAGCGCGGCACTGGAAAGCATCGATGGCCTCGCCATCCCGGCCTTCCATCAGCTTAAGCAGCGTGATAGGCGGGAAGGCCTCCGACCAGACCAGATCCTCTGCCGCTGCCTCCCGCGAGGCTCCTCGCAGGCTCAACGCGGCGATGTCCTCTGTTTCTTCCTCCGGCAGAACGCCGCCCGCCGCTTGCATAATGGTGTGGAAGACCCGCCGTGTGGAGATTGGCGATGCGACGCGCGCCCCGCCCCCATAGTGTGGGGGATAGCGCACGAGCAACGGCACGCGGATCAGATCCTCATAGGTGACCAGGGAATGGCCAATATATCCATGGTGATCCAAGCCCTCGCCGTGATCGCTGGTGATGATGACTAAGGTCTGATCGCGCACCTCCGGTTCATCCAACCACGCGAAGAGCGCGTGTAAGAGATGATCCTCGTAGGCGACTTCCGCATCGTACATCTCGTTCAGCACGCGATGTTGCAGATCGGAGAAGGGTTCTATGACGGGCGTGATCCAATCGTAGGTCTGGTGATTGAAGGCGTGCATAAAGTCGCGGGCCTCGCGCTCTTGATGATAGCTCGGCGCGAATTTCCGGCTGAATTGGGCCGGCGGATTGTACGGCAGATGGGTCTCCATCAAGTTGAGGTAGGCGAAGAGCGGCGGCGCATCCTCCTGCTCGTGATAGGCGCGCAGGTAGCCCACAAAGTCCTCAATCGAGCGCGTCGTGTTCCCTTTGAAGTTGATGTTGCGCTCCCAGAACGAGACCAGCCAGGGATGCATCATCAAACCCAACAGGAAATCGTTCTGGGTGAAGACCGCCTGAATGGGGCCGTTCAGGCTGCTTACCTGCTCTTTCACCCACGCGACGGCGGTTTCCAGCCAATCGTTGATGCGCTCGTGGCGACGTAGAAGCCGAGGGCGCGTGGGTAGAACGCCGCCGTAGTTATAGAAGTTCCCAAATCCGCGATCCAGATCGTTCTCCACCACGCCCAGCAGCGGATTGTTGCAGAAGCCGACCGTCGTGTAGCCGGCCTCGGCCAGGCGCTCGGCCAGGGTTGGATGCTCCACAGCGTGGCGATCATAGATCTGGGTTGTGCCGTGGGTGGAGGGAAATTCGCCGGTGAAGAGCGATCCGTGCGCCGGGATCGTCCACTGCGCCGGAGAGATCGCGCGCTCGAAGAGCACACCCTGCTCGGCGAACGCATCTAAATGCGGCGTCGTGCCTGCCGGATGGCCGTAGCACGAGAGCCGGTCGGCGCGCAATGTATCCAACACAATGAGCAAGATATGCGGCTGATTCCCCCTTTGGCGCGTCATCTTCATCTTAACTAACCGGCCAGGCCCGCTTGTTTCCAGGGCTGATATTGGATCACCAGGAAGAGCGCGCCCAAGGCAAAGAAGGCCAATGCCAAAGGCTGCGCCGTCGTCCCGTCGGTGCGCAGGTAATCCATAAAGAAGCGAATAGCCGAGTAGCCCATCAGATAGAGCACCATCAGCGTGCCGTCCTTTAAGCGCTCGTAATGCCGCCAGGCTAACCACATCAGCGCCAGGCAGATGGCCAGGTTCCCCAGCGACTCGTAGAGGAACGCGGGATGAAAGCGCGTGCTCGGCGGATATTGTTGCAAGTCGTTATACGGCGGGACGCGATACGCGGGCGGAATATCCAATCCCCAGGGCAAGGTGGTGGGCGGGCCGTACAGCTCGCGGTTGATGAAATTCCCCCAGCGACCGATCCCGTGGCCCAGCGCCATGCCCGGCGCGGCGAAGTCCAATAGCTTTAAGGTAGGGATCTTGTAAAGCGCCGAGTAGATCAACACGCCCAACGCGCCGCCGATGATCGCGCCGTAGATGCGCAGGCCGCCCTCCCAGATCATCATAGCCTGGGTTAGATGCTCGCGATAATAGGCCCAGTGCGGGGGCGTGACCACATACTCGATGCGCGCGCCGATGATACCGCCGATCACGGCGAAGAGCAGCATATCCCACACCCGATCGGGATCGACGCCGGCGCGCTCGGCCAGGTGGGCGGCGACCATCGCGCCCAAAAAGATACCCGTCACGACCAGGAAGCCATACCAATAGATAGTGAGTGAACCAATCTGGACAAGAATCGGATCAACAGGTGGCGTCATTGTGTTACACCTCCAGAAACTTTATCATTACCCGCGTTTTCCGTGCTGATTTGATCTTCTGCTTTTTCCATGTTTGCAAATTTCTCTTCGATGGCCGCCGCGACCTCTGCCAGGAACTCATTGATATTCACGTAGGCAAATCCCACGACGCCCAGCCCAAAGAAGGCGCCGGTGATCAGGCGCGAGAGGGGCGTCGCTTCGTAAGGCTGAGGCAAAAGGTGGGGGAAGATGGACCAGATGATTTTGGTGAGCAACTGAATGCCGCCATCCAGCCCCATCGGGACGACGCCCACGAGCACGTAGACCCACATCGGTAGCGAGGGAACGTTGCGCCGACGCCGCAGCCAGGCGTAGGCCAGACCGGCGATGAAGATCGCGCCGTAGATGGCGACGCAGCGCTGGCAGAGGGCGATTTTGTAACCGATCTCGGCGTTGCCCACAAACGCCCGCAGTTGATTCATCTCCGCGATGGACTCCGGGATGGCGTGGGGATAGGTGGCGTGCGAGCCGAAGAGGAACCACGAGCGGAAGGGGTATTGATGGCAGAAGGGGGCATAGAAGTGATGAAGAGCATGGCCCACACCGGGCATGCCCCAGTGCATCGCGAGTGGCGCCAAAAACGCGCCGATGAAATACAAACCGGCCAACGTATTGACGATTGCGAGCCAGTGCCGCGCTACCCAGTACGCGCCGCGATTCAAACGCACGGCCAGATCGCGTTCAGCGAGAGGCGTTGTCGTAACCTCGTCCGCCGGGCGCGACTTGACCCGGCGCTCGGCCTCGGCGACGATGTATGCGGTGTTCTCAGAGGGCGAGGATGATCCAGATGTGATGTTCTCGTTCAAATCCCCAGATCCCATCCGATGCCTCGCAATTCTAACCACCCACCGATCACGCCGAAGCTATCGGTAATCAACACCACGCCGATCAACAGCAAAATCGCGCCGCTGACCTTTTGGATGATGGGCAGATAACGCCCGATGCGGCGCAGGTACGCGCCCATCTGATCGACCAGGAGCGCCGCGATCATAAAGGGCACGCCGATGCCGGCGGAGTAGACGGCCAGCAGCCACGCGCCGCGCGCGGCGGTGCTCTGCTCCGCGCTGAGCACCAAAATGGACGAGAGCGCCGGCCCGACGCAGGGCGTCCACCCCGAAGCGAAGACCATCCCAATCAACAAGGAGGATAAGAAGCCCCACTCTCGCTTTCCCTGCCACTGTAATTTGGCATCCTGATAGAGCAACGGCACATTTAAGACGCCCATCAGGCTGAGGCCGAAGAAGATGATGATCACGCCGCCGACATAGCGCAGCCACGGGCCGCGCAGAAATTGCCCCACCGTCCCGGCCAACGTCCCCAACAATATGAAGATCACGCTGAAACCCAGGACGAAGAAGAAAGCGTGCGCGACGACAAGGCCGCGCTCCCTGGCCGAGCGTTGCTCGCCTTCGGCCTGCGTCACCGCGAAACCGCTCAAATAGCCCAAGTAGGCCGGCACTAAGGGTAACACACACGGCGCCAAAAAGGATGCCAGGCCGGCCAAAAATGCGACGCCAACACTAATATCTACTGTAAACACAATATCTCCTTGACAAATTGGCGAATTGCGAATTGCGAATTGCGAATTTAGAATTTTGAATCTTTACTGACTCCTCTGAAAAAAGCTAAAGGGGTTCGCAAAGGCGCTAAGGAAAAATAAGGTACAGGTTAATTTTCGTGATCAGAGAAGGTGATTTGATGAATAAAATTAAATCAAACCTTAAAAATCTTGGCGTCTTTGCGTCTTGGCGTGAGGTAGTCCCCTTCTTTCAGTAGCGTCTTTACTCAATAGCATTATTCACAATTCGCAATTCGCAATTCGCAATTCTAAATTAAGGTCTTTAAAATTCACCTTGCGATGCGGATTATACCACGTCGAGGATGAAAACTCAACGCTTTAAGATGGGGAGGCAACAATAATTGCCATCTCAGCGCGCAACGGTAACTATATTCAAGAACGCTTCAGCCGCGTGATCTCGTAGATGGTCTCCGGCGCTGCCTGGCCCTTGATCTTCACCTCTGGGCGCGGCTGGACCTCCACCCAATCTTGCACGTGATCGTAGGTCGTCCGGCAGATCAGAATCGTATTAGGCGGCGCGATCTCTTGGAGAAGATGGCCCTTGTTGACTGTGTGCCCGATCGCGGTGTAGTTGAGGACGCGCTGGGTGCCCAGGTTGCCCACAATCGCCTCTCCGGTCGCGATGCCAATGCCAAAAGAGATACGCTCTTCTATCGGGAGTTGCTGGTGAATCTGATGCGTGCCACGGAGGATGCGATAGGCCGCGCGGATCGCCCGCAGCGCGTGATCCTTCTGGGGGAGCGGCGCGTTGAAGAAGGCCATCGCCTCATCGCCCATAAACTTATCCAACGTGCCCTCCTCCTTGAGGATCGCTTCGGCGGCGATGGCCAGATAGCGGTTGATCACCGCCATCAGAATTTCCGGCTGGGCGCTGGCGCTGAAGCCCGTAAAGCCGCGCAGATCGGCGAAGAGCACGGAGATCATCTGACGCTGG
>CAZCAI010000237.1:0-5163 GCA_964496595.1 uncultured Anaerolineales bacterium | reverse complement strand
GTCATCCGCAGCAGCTTGCGCAGTTTCTCGTGGGTGTGGGCGAGGAAGAGGTTCTGGAAGGCGCCGGTCTCCTCCAATCGCGCCCGGATGAAGTCGGTGTCGGTGACCTGCGGGCGGATCAGCGCGCCGAAGGTCGCGGCCTGCTCGAATTGCTGGAGCCAATCCTGCACCTGCTCCGTGAGGAGATCTCGCCCCACGGCGTCCATATAGGCGTCCAACTCCTGCGGCGTGAAGCTCACATCCTCCATCACGCAAATATCGGGCTTTACATCACGCCGGAAAAAGCGCGGGTCGCGCTCGCGGGCCTTCATCATCAGCGCGAATCCGGCCAGCGCCCCGGCCCGCTCGTCGATCTCGATGCCGGTGAGGTTCTTCTCTAAGATCAGGCGCGGAATCTCGACGGGGTTGTAGCCCTGCTCCTCGTAGATCGCGGCGAGCAGATCGAAGGCGTAGGTGAGGATGTGGCCCGATCCGGCGGCGGGGTCGCAAAACTTGATCTCGGTGGGGTCGGTGATTTTGAGGAAGTTGTCAGACTGACCACTGTCCACTGGCTTCTGACCACTGATGTAATAGTCCATGCGCTCGACCAGGCGCGAATCGGGGTGATTGAGCATCCACAGGCGGCCCAGGGAGTTTTCCACCATATAGCGGACGATCCAGTGCGGGGTGAAGAGCTGGGTCACGGCGGGGATGTCCTCGCTGGGCACCTTGCCCTTGCGGCCCATCACCTGGTCCTTCTTTTCGGAGATGTAGAACTGGTAGAGCCAGCCGATCACCTCGACATCGCGGCAATTTTCCGGCGTGAGCGCCGCGCGGGCGGCGTGCAGGATGGAGCCGGGGGAGAGGAGGTCGTCGGGCATCAGCAGCTCGGTGTAATCGTCGATCTTCTGGAACATGAAGGGCATCAGGCTGTGATAGGCGTTGCAGACGCCCACCAAGAGCAGGCGGTAGGCCTCCTGCTGCGGATCGGCGGCGGGCCGCCGTCCGCTGAGCAGCTCGGCGACGGCCTGGACATCGACGGTGCGCTCGAAGCGCGGGTCGATGACGCCGGCCTTGGCCTCCTGCAAGATCTCCGGCTGGGTGAGGGCCTCGCCGGTCGGCGCGGTGCGCGGCGAGACGACGCCGACGCGCGTGTAGTGGTTCACGTCCATATAGCGCAGCGCGCAGAAGCGGTTGAACCAGGTGTAGGCCACGCGCTCGATCACAGCGTCGCGGGAGCTGGCGGCGATCTGCGCCTTGAGTTCCCGGATCGTCTTCTCCTTGGCGCGGAGATCGGCGCTATCGGTGGTCAGCACG
This sequence comes from uncultured Anaerolineales bacterium, assembly GCA_964496595.1. GTDB lineage: Bacteria > Chloroflexota > Anaerolineae > B4-G1 > SLSP01 > JAAAOZ01. Next base: position 3,867 of record CAZCAI010000237.1, on the reverse strand, counting down.
CGGTCGAGCCTGGCCGCGACCTGCTCGTGCAGTTGGCGGCGGGCGGCCTGCGCGAAAGTTTCGAGTTGTTTGGTGTTCATAGTCCTCCCTTTATTGGTCACGTCTGGCGATATGGCTTGTCAGCCACGCCACAAATGCTTTGCGATCCATCTCACCCGATGCGACGCCCAGGATCACATTCTCCTGGTCATCGACTCCGGCCGCGATCTCATACCCGTTGAGCATCAGAAACACTTCCATTGCCGCATGTCCTATGCGCTTGTTCCCATCCACAAACGGGTGATTTTGGATCAAAGCATACCCCAGCGCCCCGGCTTTATCCACGATGGTTGGATACAACGCTACCCCGCCAAATGTCGCCCGAGGCTGCGCCAACGCAGACTCCAAAAGCCCAAGATCGCGGATAGCAACTGTACCGCCGGATTCTTTCATCACCCGACGGTACAGTTCCAATACCTCTCCGATTTCAAGATAACGGATCATCACGCCAGCCGCCTATACAGCTCGGCGTTCTTCTCCAACACCTCTCTTGTCGCCTCTTCAAATGCCCGGTCCTGTCGGGTCAGTAAGTCATCTATGCTGAGACGAACCAATTCCTCAGATGTGACCCCCAAACTGTCGGCCATTTCCTTTAATTTCAGCAACCGTTCCTCGGGAAGCGTGATTGTAATCGCGTTCATTTTCATCACCTCCGACTAACGTGTATCATATCGGGAATTCAAAGCAGATCGACTGGGGAAATCGCACTCGTTGCTCCAGCGTATCCTAGAATTAAATGCGCCCCAGGGGAACGTCAGCCCCTCGGTTTAGCGGCGGGCTGGGTTCCGACGGCGTGGGCCAGCAGCACGTTGATGTACTGATTTAGGCTGGCGCCCTCTTCCTCGGCCCGCTTGACCAATTCGCGGTGCAGCGAACGCGGCACGCGCACCACAAATTTACCGCTGTAATCCTCCAGGGCGCGGGGTTCGGGGATCGTCATCCCGTCTTCGAGCGCCACCTCGATCCAGCCTTCCATGGCGTCGCGGATCATTTCCAGCGCTTCTTCTTCAGTATCCCCCTGGCTCATACAACCGGGCAGTTCCTTGACGGCTACAAACCACCCGCCATCGGGATCGGGCGCCAGTTCGATAGTATAAGGTAGCGTGAGATAGTAGTCTAAATCCTGGTTCATAGTAAGTTCCTCCTTGGGTCTACTTGGGTCGCAAGCCGAAGCCCTACGTTTCGTCAAAATCATAGAACCGCTCAAACAGCTCCAAAGCCCTTTTGACGTAGACCGTCTTGAGTGGCTTGTGATGAGGCACGGTGATAATTTGAGCGTAACCTTCACGTTTGTAAATGTGATGGGAGCCTTTCACGCGCCGTAGCTCAAATCCACACCAGCGCAGCAGGTTATCCACATCCTCAAAAGAGCCGCTGTTGGGGCTGTTCTTCAGCTTGCGATATAGTTTCTCTCTTCTGCTCATTCACTTCACTCCCATAGTACTGTAGATAGTACTATTTGTCAATGCCCTCACCGCGCTATCAGAGACCAATTGGTTCAGTGACCATAAGGTCCCTTGACCGTTGGCTCTTGACCAATGGAAAGACCCAAGCCCTTCGGGCTAACGGATTCAGCCGCCAAAGGAGGCTTTGCTCTTTGGTATCCGTTCTGGGCAGACGGGCAGTAAACTAATCAGCAAATTGCGAATTTAGAATTTTGAATCTTTACTCAATAGCATTATTCGCAATTCGCAATTCGCAATTCTAAATTCCAAATCACAGAATCAGCTACCGGAAAGATTTCCTATATCTGCACCCGCTTCCCGGCCTGGATGGCCGCCAGCAATGCCTGACGCAGCGCTCTGAGGTAGGCGTCCACGTCCTCTTCATTGCCCAGCCAGGGTTTGGCGAATGGGACGGGGAGCGTCGCGCGGCTGATGTACTCCTGGGGCGGCTCCTTGCATATCGGCTCGCCGGCGGGCGCCGCTTCAGTTTCTTCGGGCTGCGGCGCTGGCGGCGGGGCGGCCCACGCCGTCATCTGCTGCCACACCTGCGGATACTGCGTCTCCCGGAAGCGCCGCAGCGTGTCGCGCATCACGGCGATGAGGCGCTGGCGCTCGATCTCGCGCGCCGCCGCATCGAAGGGGTCGCGCAGCCGGCGCTGCTGATCCTCCGTCAGCGCTGCGAACTCCTCCGTGCTCTCCAACTGCGCCTGGAACGCCTGCAATTGGGCCAGCGTCTTCTCCCGATCCTCCTCCACGCGGACCGCGACCTTGGCCTTCAGCACATCGAGCAACTGCTTCGCTTCCTGCATCCGCCGGCCGCTGTAGACCTGGGGATCGGCCAGGATCTCGCGCAGGCGAGCGACCTCCTCCCCCGCCAGATAGGAGAAGTTGGCCTCCTCTCTTTCAAGGAAGCGGCGGGCCGCGTCGTAGATCTCGCGCTGCGCGCCGCGCATAAAGCGGCGCACGGGATCGATCACCTGCTCCTTGAGATCGAAGAGCGCATCCTCCTGGGCGCGCAACGCGGTCAGATAGTAGGTGTAGGGCTGGCCCGTCACTTCATCGAGGCGCTCGATAGGCGCGCGCAGCGTGGCGAGGAAGGGGTAGCGTCCGGCCTGCTGCTCGAGTTGGGCAAGATCCGCGCGCAGCTCCTTGAACGCCGACTGCGTCTCCTGGCCCAGGGCCTTCGCCTCGTTGTTCACCGGGGGCTGGTCGAAGAAATTGGCGTAGAAGGTGCGCAATCCCCGCACCTGGGCTGCCGTGAATTCGATCTGCGGTTGCAGGATCAAGTTGGCATAGCTATGGGTATTGAGGAGCGCGCGCTCCAACTCGTCGCCTTCCAAGAGGGCGGCATCGCGTCGCATCTCCAGCTTGCCGCGCGCCAGCAACCGGGCGACGATGCCCTGGATGGCGGCTAAGTACCAGCCGTAGGGCTTGTGTTCGAAGCGGTGGACTACCTTCTGCATCGTCGGGCGCAACCTCTGCCGGTCTTCGGCCTGCACGAAGGCCAGCACCTCGCGCTCCGCCTCATTGAAGATAGCCGCCTCGTCGCTAAACAGGGTCACATCCGGCTGGAGCAGACGGCGCACGTCGTCCTGCGTATACTCGTTGCCGCGCAACATTTGCAGGTTGGAATAGGTCCGCGACACCAGATCGTGGAAGCCCTGCACGATGCGCGCCCTGGGATCGCTGGTGCGGACGTCCACATCACGCCCGTTCACAATTAGCGGCGCTTCGCTCAACAACGTCGCCGTCAGCTCGCGGAGCGCGGTGTACCGCTGGTTGTTCTGGAGCTGTTTTTCGGTGAGGATGCGGCGCGTCGCCTCCTGCTGGGCCGTGGTCAGATTCTGGCGCACATATTTGTCGGTGCGCTTGTACATCATCACATCGCGCATCAGCCGGTCGCTGGGGGGCAACAGCACCAACAACTCATCGCGATCCATCGCCCGCGAGCGCAAAACAGCATTCTGCCCGGCCAGATCGTGGAACGGGCTGATGACGTGGATGGTCAGTTCGTATTCGCGCCCCAGGAGTTGATCATCCAACTTGCGCGAAAAGCGGTAGTCCAGGTCATACTCCCCCACCTCGTGGCGGATTTTACGATCCTTGATGACGTAATCGAAGATGAGCTTGCCCAACTCATCGGTCACCGCCGAGATCTCCACCTCCGTGTGTTTGATCTCCTGCTGAATGTCCTTCTCTTCATCGGTCAGATACTCGTACTCGTCGCCGGTGCGCTGGATGTAGGTCTCCTGGTCCAACAGACCGAGCGCCTCTTCCACCTGCTGACGCAGCGCCTCCAGATCGGCGTCGAAGCTGTCGATCATCAACACCGTCAGATTGCGGGCCGTCGCCTTGAACTCCTTGACGTACTTGACCAGGAAGA
>CAZCAI010000236.1:0-5241 GCA_964496595.1 uncultured Anaerolineales bacterium | reverse complement strand
CTGATCGGTGATCTCCCCGCAGCGGGCCAGATTGAGCGCGGCCAGGTGCGGCAGCCGGGGCAGCACGGCCATCCCCGCGTCGGTGAGCGACCGGCACTGGGCCAGCGATAGCTCGCGCAGGTCGTGGAGCGGCCCCAGCGCCGCGACGCCCGCGTCGGTGAGGGGGCTGTGCGCCAGATCCAAGGCCTGGATCGCGCCGAAGGCCTCGCACTCTCGGACTAACGTGGTCAGCGCGGCGTCATCGACGTAGGCCGTGAGGCGCACCTCGTGATCGGCGGGCAGGGCGACGCTGCCGGGCGTCGTGCCCGCGCCCGACCACGGCGGCGTCGGGTGGGTGAGGGGCCGGCTTTGGACGGCCAACGTCAGCGTGGAGGTGAAGGTGCGAGGCGTCGGCGTGGGCGGCGTCAGATCTAAGGCGTGGGCGCAGGCCTTGACGGCCCAGCGCGCGGGAGCTGCCGGCAGGAAGTAGCTCACCTGCATCCGATGCACCAGGCGGCCCACCTGGAGCGGGTAGGGCACGCCGGGCGGGGTGGTTTGCAATTCGGCGGGGACGTTGGCCTGGAGCGCCATCACCAGCAGATTGATTTCGGCCTGGTGGGCGCTACACAGATCCTTCAGCAGCGCGCGCGTGCGACGCACATCGCGCAGGATGTCCGGGCCGTAGGCAGCGACAATCTGGCGGAGCGTGTGGCGGGGATGATCGTGCAGCGTCGGCCCGTGGGGAGTCATCTTCGCATCGGCTCAATTAGCTCAATCGGCTCAAATAACTCAGTGGAAGACGTGCAATTGCCCTCGGCGCTGGAGCCGGGAGATCGCGCGCCGGCTGACGCGCCGGCAGCCTTTGAGGTTGAGGTAGGCTAACTTGTCCATTCGATTCAGGACGGAAAGCCCGCGATCCGTGAGGTTCTCGCACCACGAGAGATCCAGGTAGATCAGGTCGGAGAGATCGCGCAGATACCCCAGGCCGCGATTGGTGATCGGCAGGTGAGCTAAGTGCAGGCTGGAAAGCTGGGTCAGCGCGGCGATGTGGCGCAGGCCGCTGTCGTCGATCTTCGTATCCCACGAGAGATCCAAGTAGGTCAGGCGGCGGAATTTCTGCACGTGGCGCAGCGCGCGGTTGGTGAGCTGCTGGCAGCGGGAGAGATCGAGCAGGGTGAAGCGCGGCTGATCGGTGAGGTAGCCGATCCCTGCGTCGGTGAGCGCGGCGACGCCGGAGAGGTTGAGCTTGCGCAGGTGCGCCATCGTCGCCAGGTAGGACATCCCCGCGTCGGTGAGGTGCTTGCACTCCCGCAGCGTGAGGTTGGAGAGGCGCGGCAGCGCCGTGACGTGGGCCAGCCCGGCGTCCGTGAGGCTGAGCCACGAGAGGTTGAGATCGGTGAGCGCGCGGAGCGTGGTGATCTGCGCGATGCCCGCGTCGGAGAGGCGCGTGCACCACGCCAAATTGAGGCTCCGCAGGTCGGGCAGCGTCGCCAGATGGCGCAGCCCGGCGTCGGTGAGCGCGGGGCTGTTATCGAGTTCCAGCGTCCGTAGCCGCGAGAGGCGCGCGAGCGCGGCCAGCGCACCATCGGTGGCGCACTTGTCCAAATCCAACCAGCGGACGCGCTTGGGCATCGGCAGGGCGTGCAGCCAGCCGGGCAACGCCTCCGGCTCAATATCCAAGGGATGGAGGCCGACGGCGTGATCCGGCGGCACGGTGAGCGCGCCAGGCATCTGCCCCAGCTTCTCCCAACGCGCCTCCGGTTGGTTCTGCGGCTGGATAAAGACCTCCACGGCGTGGGGCGCGTCGAAGGTGTTGGAGGGCGGCTTCGGCTCCGGCTTGGGTTTGGGCTTGATGGGCGGCGCGACCGGGCGCGGTAGCTCCTCTGCCACCTGCTTCACCTGCTGCTTCAGCCCTTCGATGTCGTAGCCGAGGGCGTAGGCCCAGGAGAGCACGGCCCAGCGGGCGGCGCTCTCATCCAGCGCGCGATTGTGGATCAGGCGCTGGGTGAGCTGGGCCACCAAGACCGCCAGCGGGATGCTCCGCGAGATCTCCTGCAGGTCGTTGGCGACGCGCTCCTCCTGCGCCGTGACCAGCACGAAGACCTCGCGCCGGTGCGCGCCGCAATAATCCAACAGGAACGCGCGGCAGCGGCGGGGATCTTCCACCACGTCTTTCCCATAGCGGGCAACGATCTCGCGGAGTTTTTGTCGGGGTAAATCGTTCACGGTGTCAGTGGGCCTTCAGTTTGTAGTCAGCTACGTAATGAACCTAGTGAATGGAGTAGCGTCGCGAAGCGTATAAGAGAGACGACACGCCATTTCATCGCGTAGCGGATGCCTGGCTACGAACGGGTATCCGAAAGTAACTCGTCTAAGGATTTGCTCGGCTCGCGTGGGCCGGTGGCTTTCTCCTTTTGGTCGATTTTGGCGCGGCGCGGGGCCAGGCGTTGGGAGGATGGCGGCGCTTCTGGCGTTGCTGGTTCAGATTCGGAGGGTGAGGATGTTGTGGGTGTGGGGTGCGTTGCTTCGACCTCCGTTTCCGGCGGTTCAGGGCTAGTCGCTTCGTCCTCATCAGCAGCTTCATCGACCTTGGGCGCGAGCGCGGGCGGAAGATGCGTGCGGTAGAGCAGGCCCAACGTGATGTCGTCGCCGCTGCCCGCCTCCGACGCCTCGCTGAGCCACGCCGGCAGATTGGCCTCGATGACCTTTGGGCCGTCCTCGCGCAGAATCGCAAGCAGATCGCTGCCCACTTTGAAGAAGGCTGTGTCGTTGACGAAGGAGTTGGCGTAGCCATCGGTGGCGAGCATGATCAGCGCCGGCGGCGCGCCGAAGATCGCCTGGAAGCGGAACCGGACATCGCGCCACGCATCCTCCGTGCAGAGCGAGGTCGTCTCGTTGGCGAAGAGGCGCGCGTCCTTGCGCAACGGTCGCTGCACCTCGCCCGCCTCGCTCACCGTGAGGATGTCCCCATCGCCAAGCTGAAGGTAGAGGATGAAATCGGCGGTCGCCAGGACGCAGAGAATGGTCGCGCCATACGCCAGGCGCGGCGTCGCTTCGACTTGACGGCGCGCGGCCAGTCCCTTCTCCTCTTCCAAAGCGCGCAGTTCGGCGGATGTAAACGGATTCTTGCGATGATGGCTGGCGATGGCCTCCCGCCACTGCCGCACGATCTCCTGCGGCAAGCGCTCCTCGGCGGTGCGCTTGATCGTGGAGAGGTTGGCGGGGTCGGGCTGCCCATCTAGCAGATCCTGGATCAGCCACGCCGTCTGCCGGACCGCCAGGTCCGATCCCACATCGCTGCGGAAGTTCTTGGCGCTGCCGTGCCCATCGGAGACCGTGAGGATCAGCGGCGGGCCGACGCGCGTGGCCGGCAGCCAGTGGATGGCGTCCTGATTAGGCAGCCCGGATCGAAGATGGGCCGCGCCCCGCACCGAGTGGCCTAACACGCGCCATTCTGGTGCTGTGTGCATCTTGTCTACCAGACGTCGTCGACGGTCGCGGGGCCGTCGTCATCGTCGCCGCCGGTCGCGGTGGGCATCGCCGGGGGCGCCGTCGGCACCGGGACGTTGGCGCCGGGCGTCGCGGCGGCTGCCTGGCTGGCCGGCGACGAGGCAGATTTGAGGACGGCGGTGGAGACCCACTTGATGTAGTTGACGAGCGCCTCCGGGTTGTTGGCCTGCAACGGCTTGATCTCCACGTGGCCGATGAACTTTTGCAGCACCTCGTAATCGGCGTCCTGGCCGATGGCGATGGCGATGCGCACGGCCTTCTTGCCCCACGGCTTCTCCATCAGCTCCTTGAGGCCCTTCTCGTAGCTGTCCGTCGGCTGCCCATCGGAGATCAGCACCAGCACCGGCGGCAGCGCGCGATCCGTCATCGGCGGGATTGCCAACTGCTCGGCGACCATCAAAAGCGCCTTGCCCATATCGGTGACGCCGTCGGCCTCCAGATCATCCCACTTAAAATCCTCCACGGGCGTGGGCTGCGAGATGTGCCATTGCGCGCCGCTGGAGAATTTGATGGCGCGCACGAGCACCTGCGCGTTGGGGTTCTCAGAAGCGACCTTCTGCATGTGCGGGATCGCTTCGCGGATGGCCATGTTCAGGGCTTGGATCTTGCCGTCGCTCTGCATCGAGCCGGAGCCGTCGGCAATCCAGATAAAGTGCAGCGGGCGCGTCGATAATTCACCACCAGGTCGTTTGTTCATTTTTTCCTCCAATTTTCCTTCTGTGAATGCGATGATGTTTATAGCAATGTCTCAGGTAGTTCCAAAATTTAAAACCTTCCAAACCAGATGCTTTTTCCTGGGAAGATCGCTTGTATTTGGGAGGTTTATTTTCTTGGAACGGCCTCGTCAATAAGATACGAATGTGATCGGGTTGAGTTGCTGCTGGATCAAAGTATAACGAAGGGGAGGGGGAAGTCAACGGGTGAGAGTGCCACTTTCATGTATTTGGGGTGTTGTCAGGCTCTTGAGAATTTTCTTGTTGCTCGATTTGGGCAGTTACCCACGCCAGTACTCTGGCAGCCAGCTCTAGTGCTCTCTCATATTCCTCGTTGCTGACTGGATAATAATCGCCTGGATACCGCATTTGCACGGCATAATCCGATAGCTCTACGACCTCGCGAATGGACGGCGGCACCTCTTGGAGGGTTTCAAGACGGGTTAACAGCAGGGTGAAGGCATGAGTGCGCGGGTACTCGCCACTTAGATGGATCAGCAATGCCTTGAGCGCTTTCTCGGCGGCTTGTTGAGCCTCGAAGCATAGATCTTCCAGCAGAACGTGTTCTTGTTGCCCTGTCCGAGCGATGGCGAGGTTACTTCTGGCACGTTGCAACCATATCTCAACTGGCGGCACGGTCATAGCAGACCTCTCCTTCCGCCAGGGCCTGATGATAGATCAAGCCCGGCGTATCGCGGCGTTGGGATAGTTTCTCTGCATCGACGACGATGATGTCCACGGCGACGTCGACGTGATGTTCAAGGAACGCGCGATAGATACGGCGCGAAATCTGCCGCTCGTTTTTTACATGGGACATTACAACCAGAAAATCGTAATCGCTTGCCTGGTTGGACGTTCCCTGCGCTTGAGAGCCGAAGAGGATGACTTGATCGGGTGCAACGGCCTGCGTTATGATATCAACTAAGGTTTCCGCTGTTGAGGGTTCTGTCCGTTTTGTATTCACATTGTCCCTCCAATTAAAAAGGGTGTAAACACTCTTAGTTACCTTCACTGCATTTGTCATATGTAGAAAATAAGG
>CAZCAI010000235.1:0-5293 GCA_964496595.1 uncultured Anaerolineales bacterium | reverse complement strand
TAGGGGGTATGACTTTGTTAAGGTGCAGGGGGTATGACTTTAATACGGTTTACATATACAAGTTACCCTCACAATCAATTCATTACGAAATACGCAATACGTCCTGCATAAGGACGACTAACCCAAACAACAGAAATCTTTCCCAGGAGGAACCCCTATGAAAATCTGCATTGTCGGCGGAACCGGAAACATCAGCACGAGCATCGTGCGCCTGCTCTTGGATCAAGGCCACGAGGTTGCCTGCTTCAATCGCGGGCAGAGCGGCGATGTGCCGGCGGGCGCGCGCCTGATCCAGGGCGACCGCCAGGATCGCGAGGCGTTCGAGCAAGCGATGCAGGCCGAGCGCTTCGACGCGGCCATCGATATGATCTGCTTCAATCGCGAGGACGCGCTCAGCAGCGTGCGCGCGTTCCGCGACGTGGGCCACTTCGTGATGTGCTCCACGGCCTGCACCTACGGCATCGATTACGACTGGCTGCCCGTGACCGAGGATCATCCCCTGCGGCCCCTCACGGTCTACGGGCGCGACAAGGCCGCCGCCGATGCCGTCTTTTTGGCCGCCTATTACCGTGAGGGCTTCCCCGTCACCATCATCAAACCCTCGACGACCTACGGCCCGCAGCAAGGGCTGCTCCGCCAAGTGGCGATAGACTTCTCGTGGATCGACCGGATTCGCAAGGGCCAACCCATCATCGTCTGCGGGGATGGCAAGGCACTGCACCAACACCTCCACGTCGATGACGCGGCGCTCGCCTTCGCCAACGTCCTGGGGCGGCGACGCTGCATCGGCCAGACCTACAACATGATGCGCCGGGGCTTCGTCACATGGGCCGATTATCACCGCGCCGCGATGCGCGTCCTGGGCCGCGAGGTCGAACTGGTCGGCGTGCCCTTCGCCACCCTCCAGCGCTTCGACATTCCCAACTTCGACATCTGCGCGGAGATCTTCGCCCATCACATCTACTACAGCCCGGAGAAATTGATGCGCGATGTGCCGGAATTTCGGCCGCAGATCTCGCTGGATGAGGGGATGCGGCGCGTGATCGCAGCGATGGATCGCGACGGGCGCATCCCGGACGCGGACACGCTCACGTGGGAGGACGAGATCATCGCGGCCCAGCGGCGCGTCCGCCCGGCGACGGCATAGGGGCGCGTGACGATGCAACTCTACTATATCCGCCACGGACAATCGGAGAACAATCTACTGTGGGATCAGACCGGCTCCAGCGAGGGGCGCAGCGAGGACCCGGCCCTGACGAAGATCGGGGAGCAGCAGGCCGAGCGACTGGCCGCCTATCTGACAAGGGCGCCTGCCGATGTAGAGATCGACGGGCGCGATTACCAGAACATCCACGGCTACGGGATCACCCACCTCTATTGCAGCTTGATGATGCGCGCGGTCGCCACCGCCGTCATCGTCGCGCGGCGCCTGGACATCCCGCCGGTCGCCTGGCCCGACATGCACGAGACCGGCGGCATCTTCCACTACGATCCAGAGAGCGAGGAAGTGATCGGCCTGCCGGGGAGACCGCGCTCCTACTTCGAGGCTCACTTCCCCACCCTGCGCCTGCCGGAGGATCTCGACGAGCGCGGCTGGTGGGATCGGCCTTTCGAGGCTTACGAGGAGCGTCCCGCGCGCGCCGAGCGCGTGTTGGACGATCTGCTGGCGCGTCACGGCGGCACAGAGGATCGGGTGGCCTTCATCAGCCACGGCGGATTCTACAATCACCTGCTGGCCGCCATCTTGGATCTCCCCAACGTCGATCTACCCCGCCCTGAATCGGACAAATCAAAGGAATCAGAGGAAACAGAAGCGTCAGAGCCGCCAGAACGGCCAAAGCGCCGCCCCTGGTTCATCCTCAACAATGCCGCCATCAGCCGCATCGACTTCGATCCGGAGAATCGCACCCGACTGATCTACATGAATCGCGCCGACTATCTGCTGCCCGACTTGATCACATAGGAGCAAACTCCCCCGATCACATCTCCGATAAGGCCGTTCCAAGAGAATAGACCTCCCAAAAATGAGTACACAAGTATCATTTTTGGGAGGTTTTAATTTCTGGAGCTATCTCGGTTCCACATTGAAAAATCTTAATTGAATGGTAACATATATTTCACATTACACTTTCAAATTTATATTATTATAAACCTGGATGGATTTTTGAGAGCCAGACACCTCTATAAAAACCTTTGCGTCCAAATAGTTGAAGCCTCTTAATCTATAATGAGGAGAGCAAATCACAGAGAATATAAGGGCCACAATGAAAATGTGAATCTAGCGATTTGCATTTTCATTTTTTTAATTCAATATATCAATTTTCGGGGGTGATGTGATGAAAAACGTAACGCACGTAGGATTAGCCTTAGTTTTAGGATTAGCCACACTGGTTAGTTGCCTGTTGATATTGACCAATCCAACCACAGGAGAGGCTTTACCGGAGACGATCAACATCGAACCGGCGGCTAAGGAGGCCGCTTCATCCACCTATCGACCTCTTTTGCAACGCCCTCAGATATGTCATACAGTCACAAGTGATATTACAGAAGATGAAACTTGGGGACCTCCAACCGCGACTTGTTACACCATCCTCACCAACAGCATCGTGACGGTGAAGGAAAATGTCACCTTGACCATCAAGCCCGGCTTCTGGATTTTGGCCTATCCCAACGCGCAACTTAAAGTCGAAGGGGCGCTGCAAGCCGTGGGAACGCCAACAGATCCAATTACCTTTACCACAGCTTCAACCAACTCCCAAAAATGGGGTGGGATTATCTTAGATGAAACCGAAACACATTCGCGAGATATCGTAGCCTACACGGTGATTGAATCCGCCACGACCGGCATTAAAATCAATGATGTTAATAATGCCACCATCATAAGGAACGTATTTCGCAATCACGGCAATGGCGGCCCGTATGACGGCGCTATCGCCGGCGATATAGATCATTCTTTAATAGCCCACAATACAATCGAAGATTCCAATAATGGTATCGCGCTTCACGAATCATTTCACAATAGTATTATCGATAACACAATCCATGATATGGATGACTACGGTATAATCCTACTGAAGGAAACCACATTTGGCGGCAACGGCAACGGAATCGCGGACAACGTCATCTACAACTGCGGGGATAGCGGATTACGGTTAGAGAGCGGCGGATCCAACGATTTGAAGCAGAATATCGTATATAGCACAGCGCTCACTTCGACTGGCAGCGCCGCTGTTTATTTACGGGCACAAGATAATCTGCTTTTCACCGAGAACTATGTTTATAACAATGGCGGCGGCGACAATTATCAAGCCGGCCTGTATATCGATGAGGTCAGCAGCCTCCGAGAGGTCGCCAGCAATGTGATCTACGATACGCAGGCCGAAGCGAGTGAATTCGGGCCAGACGTAGGACCTGCAGCATCAGGGGATATTATGGAGTCCAACGCGCTGTGTTCACTTCCCAGCTATGAACTACGGAATCGAGGAGCACTAATCAATGCGCCCCACAACTATTGGAACACCAACGATCCACCGGGGGATCATATTTCAGGCAGCGTGCTATTTGAGCCCTCGATTAAGTTGTGGGTCGAGGCCAACGAAGACAAAACCGTCGCTGTCTATCTGCGGGATATAATCTCTAAAACAGTCCCCGCTATGCCCACCGACCGGCCACCTTTCCCGCCGCCGAACGCGCGTCAGGTCAAGTTATCCAGCAGTTGGGGGACGTTATCGCCAACCCAGGTGATCGTGGACGAGTATGGTTATGCCCAAACCCAATTCATCCCCACGAACGAGACGGTTCCAACGCCCATTTGGATTACGGCCACCGATTTTTGTGGTCTGACAAGCACGCAAGCGCTGACTTTGACCAACTTAGCCATCACTAAAACAGTGGCCGTCACGCAAGCGATTAGCGGCAAAACCTTGGATTATCAAATCACTTACCGGAATCACAGCGCTATAACCGCCACACAGGCCACGATCACCGATACCTTGCCCGATTTTCTCGGCTACATCACGGATACGAGCGGCTTGCCGTGCCCGCGCTGTACCATCGGGGCCGGCGGGCCGTTGACGTGGACGGCAGGCGACATCGCCCCGGACGCAACCCACGCCTTCACTTTGACGACACGGGTGCTCACGGATAGCGCGGCTTGCCATACGGCCCTGATCAACACGGTTACCATCGGCACAGCCACGCCAGAAACTACGTTGGACGATAACGAAGACGCCGCCGGGCCGGTCGAGATTCTATGTCCCGCGCTTATGGTGACGAAAACAAGCGCCTCGCGCGCTCGCATCGGCGACACGCTCACCTACACCGTTGAGATTTGCAACCAGGATTGCGGGACCCCGCTGTTCAAAGTAGCGATTGAGGATACGCTGATCCCCAATGCCGGCGAGGCTTTCGGGGATCTGATAACCTGCGGCTGTGAAAGCCATCCCCTCACCTACACGGTTACGCCGGCGGATACGGACCCCCTGCCCAACACGGTGGTTGTTACTTATACTATCGGCAGCTTGCCCGATGTCATCACCGCCACAGATTCCAACAGCGTCGATATCGTGCATCCCCAGTTGGCAGTGACCAAGACGGGCATCTTGCTGGCGCAGCCGGGCAACCTCGCCCCTTACACCATCACCGTCTGCAACGTCAGCACGGATACCGCGCTGCACAAGCTCGCGGTGGAAGATTCGCTCATCCCCGGCATAGACGATGATTTCAAGCCGACCCTGGCGATCTCAGAATGCGAAACCCACGTCTTCACGCGCGAGGTGCTGCCCGGCGATCCTCACACCTTGACCAACCACGTCACCGCGACCTATCAGGTCGATCAACTGTCTCACGTGATCACCGCCACGGATATACACACCATCGAAGTGGCGCACCCCAAGTTAGAGATGACCAAAACCGGCGCGCCGTTCGCTCGGAGGGGCGATGACATCACCTATACCCTGGCAATACATAACGTCAGCACAGATACCGCATTGACCTGCGCCTACACCGACAGCCTGATGCCCGAAGTCGCGGCGGCCTTCCCGCCCACGCTGTCCATTGGCGAGTCCAAGGAACTCACGTTCACCTACACGGTCGCCATCACAGACCCTGATCCTTTGACCAATGTATTCACGGCGGTGTGTGTCCCCCACGGGCTATCAGACCCCTTAATCGTAAGCGCTACGCACAGCGTCGATATCGTGCATCCCCAGTTGGCGGTGACCAAGACGGGCATCTTGCTGGCGCAGCCGGGCAACCTCGCCCCTTACACCATCACCGTCTGCAACGTCAGCAC
>CAZCAI010000234.1:0-5320 GCA_964496595.1 uncultured Anaerolineales bacterium | reverse complement strand
GGCTAGCCCGAACTCCCTCATTCCGTTCAGCAATATCCATCAAGGTTTGCTCTAAGCCATCGCGTGTAAATTCCATTCCAGTTAACTCATTGAAAGCGTAGTAAGCTGTCGTAGCCCAAGCTGGATTGGTCACAAGTCGGTAGTGAAGGAGCCAAATGGTCCCTATGTCTTCTAAATAAGGATCCCATCCTCCCCCAAGGAAGATTCGTCTACCGATATCTGTAGGAATTAAATCGTGACCACGTCCGCCGTCGGGGTCAATCTCTAAAACTCGAGTTGCCAAAGTCCAGTACTTAATCGAATCCACCATATTTTTACCCACCCCGAACAGAACAAGGGCGTTGTCTTCTTTGAACACAGAGGTGTTTTTCTCGCACTCAATAACTCCCTTGGTTAGCCAAGTATGGCGTACAGGGAAGGATTGGTGCCCCGAAAACCTAGCGTCTGTAAATTCCATCTAAACGATCCTCTCATTTGAATTTTCAACATAGTAAGCCACATTACAGTTACAGAGAAACGCCCCCGGCGGCGATGGCGGCTGGTAATCCAGCTCCGCCATTTAGCGCGCGGGGGCGAGGGTGCGAAAAATAACGCTTGTGCTATACTAATCTCGCCGGCGAGCGCTGTCGCCTGGCCGTGCCCCGAGTGATGCAAACACTGCGGGGCAATTTCTTTTCACATCATAACGCTTTTAGTATATGCTAATTCGTAGAGGATGCAAAATTATATTTTCAGGGACAAGGAGGCCCTGATGTTCCCCCAATACAAAAAGCGCCCTGGATCTCTCCAGGGCGCTGTGAATTTGTTACTCTCCAAAATCTTTTGGGTGCGACAGTACCCTCGGTAGGACTTGAACCTACAGCCCCCTAGTCCGCAACCAGGTGCTCTATCCAATTGAGCCACGAGGGCAGATGAAAAGATTATCCTGCTGTTAAATCGGAAAGCAAAGTGCGTTTTTTTGTGCTTCTATACCCTCGGTAGGACTTGAACCTACAACCCCCTAGTCCGCAACCAGGTGCTCTATCCAATTGAGCCACGAGGGCGCATCAGGCGGGGAGGCAGGGATTCGAACCCTGGAGGGAGCTTATTACCCCCTAACCGCTTAGCAGGCGGCCCCAATCGTCCACTCTGGCACCTCCCCAGAAATTTTGCGTCTATGCGTTTGTTAAGGCGGAGGGAGTGGGATTCGAACCCACGGTGACCTTTCAGCCACAACGGTTTTCAAGACCGTCGCCTTCGTCCGCTCGGCCATCCCTCCATAATTGATAGCTCGCTAAAAGCTAACGAGGGAAATCCCGCTCCTCAGCACCCAAAAGTATACCACGCTCGATCTCTTTGTCAATCATGAACCGCTCGCTAAGAAGAATTTTCCCGTTTTGTAATTACACCCCATTCGCTCTAAGATGAGCCTGGCGAATAAATTCGCGGCTACATTTACGAAACCGGCCTTCGCCGGTTAGAACTCAGTCGCCGAAGGGCGACTTCGTAATAGTGGCCGTGGTTTTAACCGCCGGGCACTCACAGAACTAAACTGATACCTTGTTTTTATCTTGTGCAAGCAGACCGGGGATCTGGCGATCCCCTGGGAGCTAAAACGGGGAAGCGTTACGAGCCGCGCTCGATGACCTCCAGCCCGCCCATCCACGGACGGAGCGCCTCTGGCACGATGACGGCGCCATCGGCCTGTTGATAGGTCTCCAAAATTGCGATCATCACGCGCGGCAGCGCCAGCCCCGATCCGTTGAGGGTGTGGGGATAGCGCGGCTTCGCGCCCGGCTCCGAACGGTAGCGGACGTTGGCGCGGCGCGCCTGGAAATCCTCCACGTTGCTGCACGAGCTGACCTCCAGCCAATCCTCCTGGCCCGGCGCCCAGACCTCCAGATCGTAGGTCTTGGTGGAAGCAAAGCCCAGATCGCCCGTGCATAGCTCGACCACGCGATAGGGCAATTCCAGCGCGCGGAGGAGGGCGGCGGCTTGCTCGACCATCTCCTCCAAGGCGCTGTAGCTGGTCTCCGGTTCGACGAAGCGATACATCTCCACTTTGTCGAATTGATGCCCGCGCTTGATACCGCGCACGTCGCGCCCGGCGCTCATCTTCTCGCGGCGGAAGCAGGGGGTGTAGGCGACGTAGTGTAGGGGCAATTGCTCGCGCTCCAAGATCTCATCGCGATGCATGTTGGTCAGCGCGACCTCCGCCGTGGGCAGCAGCCACAGATCATCTTCCTCGTCGTGGTAGATGTTATCCTCGAATTTGGGCAGATGCGCCGATCCGGTCAGCATATCGCGCTTGACCACGAACGGTGGATAGATCTCCGTGTAGCCGTGCTCGCGGGTGTGCGAGTCCAACATCCAGGAGATGAGGGCGCGTTGCAGGCGCGCGCCCGCGCCCTTGAGCAGATAGAAGCGGCTGCCGGCCAATCGCACGCCGCGCTCGAAGTCGATCACATCCAGCTCCGGCCCCAGATCCCAGTGGGGCGCCGGCACGAACGCGAAGGTGCGCAGCTCGCCCCAACTGCGCACGATGATATTCGCGCTCTCGTCCGGGCCGAGGGGGACGCTTTCGTGCGGCACGTTAGGTATCCACATCTGCGCTTCCTCGTAACGCGCTTCGACCTCACGCAGCTCCTCTTCCAGCGCCGAGATCCGATCGCCGACCGCGCGCATCTCCTCGATGCGGGCCTGGCGTTCCTCCGGGGCCTTCATCCGCCCAATCTGCTTGGAGACGCGATTGCGCTCCGCGCGTAGCCCTTCGACCTTCTGGAGCAGTTCGCGGCGGCGCTCATCGGCTTTTAAGACCTCATCGACTAAGGATGGATCATCCATGCGCTGGCGCAGGCCCTCGCGCACGCGCTCTGGGTCCTTGCGAATTAAATCAATGTCTAACATAGTCCCCCCTATCTACATGTCCAATGATTGCTTGTGAGGGTAATTATGCCATTAAGTGGTGCTTTGTCCAGCGTTATTGGGGATTCGCCCACAGCGTTTTTGTCCACAAAACGTAAAATGTGGTACAATGCTGGAAGGCTACGTGCGAATGTGTGGCCGATAGAGCGTAAGCTGTTTTACTGGCGGAGAAAATCAAATCAGATTCAAGGAGAGTAAATTCAATGAAGAAACGTTGGTTGTTGATCATCACGGCAGCACTGTTGGTGGTGTCCTTGGCGTGCAGCTTGGGCGGTTCTGAAGCTGATGTCACGGAAGAAGTCGCGGCGACAGAAGAAGTAGAGGGGACTGAGGAAGAGACGGCGGCGCCTCCGGAAGAAGAAGAGGAAGAAGAGGAAGAGCAAGAGATGGGCGGCGACGGTCTGGAAGAGGACGAAGAGCCAGGCAAAGAAGGTTCATCTGAGGATTTGGAGATTGACCTCGGCGCGATGAATGAGCTATCCAGCTATCGCAGCCATATCACGATGGAGATCGAAGCGGGCGAGGGTGAAGCCGAGTTGGTCGAGGTGGAGCTATCGACCACGCGGGAGCCTGCCGCACAGCACATCGTGATGATGAGCCAGGGTGAAGAGATCGAGATGGTCCAGATCGGCAACGAGCAGTGGATCCGCTTTGGCGAGGATTGGATGCAATCGACGGTCGAGGAAACCGAGACCGATATGACGGATGAGTTGAGCAGCTTCTTTATGGATGTGGAGCAGTTTGGCGATCTGGAAAATGAGGAGTACGAATATGTGGGTAAGGAGAAAATCAACGGCCTGAATACCCGTCGCTATCGCCTTGAATATTCCTCGCTGCTGGGTGATTTGGGATTAGGAGCAGAGGATGAGATCGAGGAGGGTGAGGCTGATGTCTGGATCGTCGATGAGCCGGATCTGCCGAAGTTTGTCCTGCGGGCGGAGGTTTATCTCGAAGGGATCATCGATGGGGAAGCGGGAAAATTCTCGGTGACTCAGGAGATCTACGATGTCAACGCCGACATCACCATCGAGCCGCCGGCGGATGCCGCGAGCGGCGGTCTGCCGGAGGATGTCCCGATGTACGAGGGGGCGACGAATGTCAATTCGATGGCGGGGATGAGTTTCTTCTCCGCGCCGGATGAGGTCACAACTGTGGCGGATTTCTACCTCGAAGCGATGCCGGAGAACGGCTGGACGCGAGATGAGGCCCAGGATCTAGAATCAGAAGGCACCGCGATGTATACATTTGAGAAGGATGGCCGGACGCTCCAACTCACGATCACCGAGGGGGATGATGGCGGCAGTGATGTGATCATCACTATTGAGGAAGTTGCCGAAGATTAATCTGAAGAAATAGCGCATCAATTAACACTCGGGGACATCAGAGGATGCAAAAAGCAATTATGTCCCTACAGCAAGTGCAAGATTGGGCCGACGAGGAGGCGTTGGATGCCGTGGGCATCGCTCCCGTCGGCCCGACGCCTAGATGGGAGGCGTATCGGGCGTGGGCGGCGCAGGGCTACGCCGGCGGGATGTCCTACCTGGCCCGCGCGGATGCGCTCGCCCGCCGCGCCGATCCGCGCGAGATTCTGCCCGAGGCGCGCTCGATGTTAGTCGTGGCGGCCTCCTACGCCGGGCCGCCGCTGTCGGAACTCCAGCCGCTTCACGGGCGCGTTTCCCGCTATGCGTGGGGAACGGGGGGGACGCAAGGACAAGGAATGGAAGATTATCATCGCTGGCTGTTGCGCCGCCTTGAGGCGCTCGTCGGGCGGATCAGCGCGGCGGGGGGGCCATTTCCCTCTCGCTGCTACGTCGATACCGGCCCGGTGTTGGAGCGCGCCTGGGCCGAGGTCGCCGGCCTGGGATGGATCGGCAAAAACACGAATCTCATCCATTCGCATCTTGGCTCTTTCATCTTCTTAGGCGTGGCGTTGTTGGGCATCGAATTGCCGCCGACGCTGGATTTTTCTGAGCCTTTAGGGTTGCCCGATTGCGGCGCATGTACGCGCTGCATCGAGGCCTGCCCGACCGGCGCCATCGTCGCGCCGCGCGTGATTGATGCGCGGCGCTGCCTCTCGTACCTCACCATCGAGCACCGCGGCCCCATCCCGACAGAAATGCGCCCCTTGATGGGAGATCGCGTCTTCGGCTGTGACATCTGTCAGGAGGTCTGCCCGTGGAATCGGCGCCCGTTGGCCCGCCAGGCCGATGCGCCGCCGCCGGCCCACGCGACGCTGGCGTTGCCGCCGTTGCTCGCGCTGGATAAGGCGACCTTCCGCGAGCGCTTCCGCGCCACGCCGATCTGGCGGGCGACGCCGGAGGGGCTGGCGCGGAACGCGGCCATCGTCTTGGGGAACCTGGGCGATCCCGCCGCGCGGCCCGCGTTGGAGCGCGCCGCCGCCTCGCATCCCAGCGCG
>CAZCAI010000233.1:0-5401 GCA_964496595.1 uncultured Anaerolineales bacterium | reverse complement strand
GAAAGCAGCCAAGAATTGCGTGTTTGTGGGGATTACAGACCTTTTTTGCGTCGTTACTGAGTTGCAGATGGGATGGCACGATTGCACCCGGTGAATTCCTGAAGAGCCTGGAAAATGACCTATGAAAACCTACAAACATCTTTACCCCAAAATCTACGCCTTTGACAACCTCTACCAGGCGTTTCGCAAGGCGCGGCGGGGCAAACGCAGTCGCCCGGAGGTCGCCGCCTTCGAACATCATCTGGAAGAGAAGCTCTGGCAATTGCACGCCGACCTGCGCGAGCATACCTACACGCCCGGTCCCTATCATCACTTCTATATCTACGACCGCAAGAAACGCAAAATCTCGGCGGCGCCCTTTCGGGATCGCGTCGTGCATCACGCTTTGTGCGCGGTCATCGAGCCTATCTGGGAGGCGCGCTTCATCCACGACTCCTATGCCTGCCGCAAGGGCAAGGGGACGCATAAGGCCGCCGACCGGGCGCAGGCCTTTGCCCGCCATCATGCGTATGTGCTCAAGGGCGATGTGCGCCGTTTCTTCCCCAGTGTGGATCATGCTATCTTGCGGGCGAAGTTGGCGCGCTACATCGCCGATGATGAGGTGTTGTGGCTGATCGACCGGATCTTACACAGTGGCGCGGGCGTCTTGGAAAGTGAATACGATATGCAATGGTTCCCCGGCGACGCGCTCTTTTCCCCGTTGCGGGATAGAGGGTTGCCCATTGGCAATCAGACCTCGCAATTTTGGGGCAATGTCTATCTGAATATATTGGATCAGTTCGTCAAACGCGAACTCAAGTGCCGGCATTACGTGCGCTACGCGGATGATATTCTCTTGTTTCACGATGACAAAGCTGTGCTACACGATTGGCGCGTTGCGGTGATCGGGTGTCTGGCCGGGCTGCGGCTCACGTTGCACGCCCGCAAGTCGGTGGTCGCGCCCACGCGGGATGGTGTCAGTTTTGTGGGGTATCGCATCTTTCCGCACTATCGGCGGCTGCGCAAGGATAACGTGCGGACTTTCGCCCGTCGCCTGCGCCGGATGCGCGACGCCTATCATCAAGGGGATATGACGTTGGATGACGTCCAGCGTTCCGTGCAAGCGTGGATCGCCCACGCCGAGCATGCCGACACCTGGCGCTTGCGGGAGCGTCTCTTTTCGGAGGTGATCTTTTGAGCAGTGAATATCCCATCTATCCCAAAACGTATGATCTGGTCCGCTGGCTCATTGAACGTACTCAGAGCTTTCCCAAGAGCCAGCGCTTTGTGATGGCCAAGCGCGTGCAAGATACCGTGCTCGATTTTTACGAACTGTTGATCGAGGCGCGCAAAGTCAGCCGGCGACAACGCCGCGAGATTCTCTTACACGCCGACGTCAAGTTGGAGATGCTGCGCTTGCACCTGCGCCTGTGTTATGAGCTAGAATTGCTTAGTTCGGGACAGTATCAGCACGTCTCCAAGCAAGTCGTCGAGGTGGGGAAGCTCTTGGGGACGTGGCGCCAGGGCTTGGATAGTTGAAGTTGAGGGCAGCGACGCGGGCCGGTGACGGCGCGCGCTGTGGGGATCGGGCCAATTGCGTGCTGCGGGGCGGCTCGTGGAACAACAATAATAGGAACGTCCGCTCTGCCAACCGGAACAGGAACCATCCAACCAATACGAACAACAACAACGGGTTTCGGTGTGTTGCAGTGACGCCCCAGTGCTCCCCGGTCGGAATGCCCCGCGCTCACGGGTACGGGGCCGGAGTTCGGGGAACCCAGGCCCAATTCCCGGTCAGCGGCAACGCTGATCAAAGATTTGCGGACGTACGTTTCCGCACGCCCCCGTCTCTTGTGGTAAGAGCCTGCCTCCGAAGCTCGGGGCGGGGGCCGAAAAATTAGTCGTATAGACCCGAAGGGTTTGCCAAACCCTTCGGGTCTGCGAGGAGATCTATGTTGAATACATCTGACAATAACAAACCTCACATCCATTGGCACACAGACCTCGACGCGATTCCGGGCCAGCCCGTGGTCGCCGGCGATCTGCTGCTGATTCCCGTGCAAGCGAGCGGGCGCGGGCACGTCGTCACGCTCTACGCCTTCGATCTGGCAACCGGCGTGTCGCGCTGGCAGCAGGCCTTCGAGCACGCCTTCATCAGCGGCCTCTCGGCTGCGGATGACCTGCTCTTCATCAGCCTCACCAGCACGGATCTGCTGCACGGGGCGGGCGCGCTGTTAGCCGTAGATCCCGCGACGGGCGAGGCGCTCTGGCGTTGGCCGGGCGCGGCGCGCGACGATGCCGTGCAGCGCGTCTCCGCCCCGGCGGTGCGCGAGGGCGCGGTCGTCGTCACCGTCGATGCCCGGCAGGTGGTCGTCCTCGATCTGGCGACGGGCGCCGAGCGAGCCGTCATCCCTGTGGAAGCGCGCTTCTCGTTAGCCGCGCCCGCCTTGGACACAGACGTGGCCTACGTCCCGTGCAAATCCCCCCACCTCCTGGCCGTGGATTTGGCGGGCGACCTGCGCTGGCGCTACACCGACCCCGACGCCGACGCCTGGTTGGACAAGACGCCCATCGTGCTGGGGGAGCGCCTCTACGCGGTGTTGAGCGTGGGCGCGGTCGTCGCGCTCGACACGGCGGCGGGCGCGGTGGCCTGGCGCGTCGCGGTGGGGCCGGCGGGCAAGGCGCTCTCGCCCCCCGCGACCGACGGCGAGCGGTTGTACGTCGGCGCGCGCGACGGCACCTACGCCCTGGCCTTGGACGATGGCCGCGAACTGTGGCGCGTCCCCACCGAGCGGCGCATCGCGGCCGCGCCGGTGGTCCATCGCGGTGGGGTCTATGCTGCGGGCCACGATCATCACGTCCGCGCGGTCGATGCCGTCAGCGGCAAGGTGCTCTGGTCGCACAAAGTCGCGCGCCGCCTCGAAGTCGCGCCGGTGGTGGCGGTCTGTGGCGATGCGCCGCCGTGCGTCATTATCGCTGATCGAGGCGGGACGATCACGGCCTTGGAATGTCCCCTCGACGCCGAGGAGTTGGAGGCTGCCGGGCGGTGGTTCGAGGCCGCTCGGATGCGCGAGGCGCTGGGCGAGTCGGAGCGCGCCGCCGAACTCTATGAGCAGGCCAACGCCTGGGCGGAGGCCGTGCGACTGTGGGAGGCGCTAGGCCGTCCGCTCCGGCAGGCCTTGGCCCTCGAGCAGCAGGCGCTCGAGAAGCGGGCGCAGCAGGACGATGATCCAACAGCGTGCGCGGCGCTGTGGGATCAGGCCGCCGCGTTGTATGCCGGGATGTGGCAATCGGACAAGGCTGTTCGGGCGCGGCGCGAAGCCGCGCGCTGTCGCGGCGAGCCGTTCATCACCGTCGAGGTTGAGTATGAGCGCTTGACGGTGAACACGGAGACCACGCTGCGCTTCACGGTGCGCAATGAGGGCGCCGGGGCCGCGCGCTATCTCGTCATCCGCGCGGCGGGTGAGGGCTTCGCGGGCGGCGTGAACCAGACCCAACGGTTGCTCACCCTATCGGCCGGAAAGACCCGGCAGCGGTGCTTGCACATCTGCCCGCGCCGCGCTGGGGATCACGTGCAATTGCAGGTCGCGTTGGCGTATCAGGCGCCATCGGGTGAGACGCGGACGCGGCAGCAGGTGCTCGCCTTCGAGGTGGCGGCCACGTCCGCCGAGCGCCCGGCGACGACTCAGCGAGAGGTGCTGTCGCCGCTCGCGTTTGACGATCTGGAGGTGCGGATTTTCGCGCGCGAGGATCGCGGGTATCCGGTGGAGTTCACCCTCAACGGCGAGCAGGAGTTCCCGCGCGGCTATCTGGCGGCCGATCTCCTGCCCTGGCATTCCGAGGGCGATCTGCAGCGCGATGGGGCGCGGCTCTTCGCGGCCCTCCTCGCCGATTCGAGGTTGCGCGAGGCGTGGGGGCAGGTGTGTGGGCACGATCAGCTTCGGCTGCGCATCCGCCTGCGCATCGATGCCGATGAGCCGGAGTTGCACGCCGTGCCCTGGGAGTTGTTGTGGCGGGAGGGCGTGCTCGCGGCCAACGCGGCGACGCCCTTCTCGCGCTATTTGCCGCTGGAGCAGCCGTGGGGGCAGGTCGTGCGGGAGCGCCCGATCCGCGTGCTGACACTCGTCTCCAATCCCGCCGATTTGGAGGTCTATCGGTTAGCGCCGTTGGATATCGAGCGCGAACGTTGCGCCCTTGAGCAGGCCTGCGGGGAGGCGGGCGCGCGGGCGGTGCACTTGGACTTTCTCGATCCGCCGGTGACGCTGGCCCGGCTTGAGGATGCGTTGCGCACGCCGTATCACGTGGTGCATTACATCGGGCACGGCACGTTCAGCCAGAAGCGAGGCCAGGCAGCGTTATATATGCAGGATGACGCCGGGAATGTGCAGGTTGTCCAGGAGCAGGAGCTGCGCGCTATGATCGCGCGGCAACATCACCGGCCCGATTTGATCGTGCTGGCGGCGTGTCAGAGCGCCCAACGCTCGACCATCGACGCCTTCCGGGGCCTGGCGCCGCAATTGGTCCGGGCAGGCGCGCCCGCCGTCGTCGCGATGCAGGCGGCGGTCTCCATCGTCACGGCGCGCCAGTTCAGCGCCGCCTTCTACCGCAACCTGCTGACGCACGGCATCGTCGATCTGGCCGTGAACCAGGCGCGCAGCCTGCTGTTGACGGCCCAGCGTCCCGACGCGCTGATGCCTGTGCTCTTCATGCGCCTCAAGGACGGGAAATTGTGGGAGATGCGATCTGGGGAAGGGCCTTAGTAGGATTCGCGGCTAAGTGGAGTGACCAGAAGCAAAAAGGAGGGACGCAGATGTTTGCGTCCCTCCTCGTTTGTGTGTGTGCGATGTGTTTTTGATCAGGATGATGCAGTCGTATAAGCCCGTTGTCTTTCCTGGCGCAGTTCGTAATAGCCCACCCAGCGGATTAGATCGCGGCTTTGCTCCAGCTCGCCCAGCCGATAGAGGGTATACATATCGTCTGAGAGCAGGCTGTATTTTTGTTCCAAATCACGTAACTTTGCATCCAGGCCGTGAATATCCTGCAATATCTCTTCTAATGTCATGGCTGCCTCCATAGAATAGTCGTAGAAGCTGGATTTTGTTTGTCACTTCCAAGCTCGCTCCCGAAGCTGGCGAGCGAGCGCGGGGCTATCTGTTAGATCCTCTCGATCACGCCACATACCGAAAAATTCGGATGTCCCCAAGTTACCTAAAGTAGATTGTCGCTTAGGCGTAGCTTCGGAAGAGGCGAATACGACTAAGATCTCCGTTGAGCCGGTCGGCACATCATCTGGTACTCGAAGTGTCAACGTGCGTTCCGGCGTGATGGTTGTTTCGAGTTTGATAAGGCGCATAATTGTCACCTCCATCTCTATATTATCATAAATCGGGCGGGATGGTTCACAGATAGGTTGACACTTTTT
>CAZCAI010000232.1:0-5517 GCA_964496595.1 uncultured Anaerolineales bacterium | reverse complement strand
CCCTACCAAGGTTCCAATTATGCGTTTTGTGCTCGTTGGGGCAAAGGTCACGTTAGTTCACTGGACACTTTGCCCCAACCGCTCACATTTTTAAGGAATGATGGACACATTCTACCAAGACAGAATCGCCAGTTTTGAACGCAAAACTGAGGTTTTTCCCTCATTTTTAGCCTTTTCAGAGCCTCAACCCCACCTTGGTCGGCTTTATTGAGCGTCAAGAGTACCTAACGGGGTATCCAGTGGCCAAGCAAAAGTGTCTAAACTCCTATCTCATTTGTTCGGTTTGAACACTACCCCCTTTTTTCTGTAACCAAACATGTAACAGGATAGTTTTGTGAGATGCAACGCATTATCGACAAAATCAAAAAAACAAAAGGAGACTACTATGACAGAGTTAGAGCGACCTAAAGGAACATGTGAGTTTTGTGGAGAGGTGATGACGCGCGGCGGGATGGCCCGCCATCTGCGCGCCTGTCCAGAACGGGAGGCAGTCATTGAGGCGGCGAATCAAACATCGAGGAAAAAGCAGGCTATCTACCACTTGCAGGTTCAGGATGCCTGGCAGGGATTCTTTTGGTTACATCTGGAGATGAACGGCGACGCGCCGTTAGCCGCGTTGGATTCTTATCTGCGCGCGATCTGGCTGGAATGTTGTGGGCACCTCAGCCAATTCTCTATCGGCGGCTGGAGCGGGGACGAGATCCCCATGAGCCGCCCGGCGCATCAGGTTTTCGAGGTAGGAATAGAGTTGACGCACATCTACGACTTCGGCACGTCCTCGGAGACCCTGGTGAAGGTCGTGGATGTCCGGCAAGGGAAGCCGCTCACCCAGCATCCCATCTACTTGATGGCGCGCAATCACGCCCCGGAGATCACCTGCATGGAATGCGATAAACCCGCCGAATGGCTGTGCATAGAATGCATGTACGAGCACAACCAATCGGGTGCGCTCTGCGACGAACATGCCGAGGAACATCCCCACGACGAGTATGAGTTCATGATGCCCGTCGTGAACTCGCCCCGGATGGGGATGTGTGGTTATACGGGGCCGGCGGAGCCGCCGTACTGAGCAATCGCCGCCGCCGCACTATTTAGCCAGCGGCCGCAGATCATCCAGCTTCCGCGCCGGATAGATTGTGGCTAATGACCGCTCCGCAGATATTGCGCGTACAGTTTGAGCGAGCGCTCGATCTCCGCGTGCGCCGCCTCACGCCCTTCCCATGCGAGCGGTTCGATGCGCTCGTGCTGAAGATCCTTGTAGACGGAGAAGAAGTGCTCGACCTCTTCGAGATAGTGCGGCGGCACATCATCCAACTCTTGATAATTATCAAACAGAGGATCGGTGGCCGGCACAGCTAAGATTTTATCATCGGCGAGACCCCGGTCGCGCATGCGGAAGATGCCGACGGGGCGCGCTTCGATGACGCAACCCGGAAACGTCGGGTCGCTGGTATCTACCAATACATCTAAAGGATCGCCGTCGTCGTAGTGCGTGCGCGGGATGAAGCCATAATCACCCGGATAATGCAGCGAAGAATAAAGCACGCGATCCAATTTGAGGAACCCTCCATGTTTATTGTACTCGAACTTATTCCGCGAACGCTTCGGAATTTCGACAATCACATAGATGACATTGGGGACATCCGGGCCGGGGGGTAAATCGTGCCAAAGATTAGCCATAGGGAACTCCTTATCTGATGTTTATAGGTATCTTCTCAATAAGTTGGGGTATATTGATGGAACGCCGTCATCTTGACGGCATATATGCCAGCAAGATGCTGGCGATCCATAACGCCCCCCGGTTTATTGAGAAGATACGTTTATAGGTACAATCGTGTGGATGTATTTCGTCTTAGTTTACAACCTGCAGATAAAAAATCAAGAAGAAACAGCCCCGAGTTCAGTCACATCTACATTTTCGAGCGCCAGTCCCCCAGGTCAATAGTCCAGCAGCTTAGCCACGTTCCCACCGATTTCCAACCCGGCGTTGCGCCCGTGGTCGGCCAGCAGCACCCGCCCATCGCGCCGCCGGGTTAATTTTATGTCGATATGGGCATCCAACGCCTCCGGAACGCGCACGCCCATATCGAAGGTGCTCGGCCCGCGCAAATCGATGGTTTTGCCGCGATGCACCACCAGTTCCAGGCGATGGCGCCGGTCGTGGAGGCGCCACGTCACCGCCGAGGGCGTCACGGCCACGTGATCCGTCTGGGCGCCGGTGTACGTCGCGAAGCGCGTGAGCTTCCCGTCGTGCCACAGGCCGATCATAAAGCCGCGAAAGGACCACCGCAACCACGGGATGATCGAGATCGCGCCAAAAAGGCTGATCCCCGGCGCGGCGAAGTGGTTGCATTGCAGCCAGATCCACGCCTCCGGGAAAGCGCGGCCCCACGTCTTCTCGATGTAGCCCCGCCCGCCGGTGAACGGCGCCTCGACGCCGTCGATGGTCAGCGCGCCCGCCAGGCCGTGATCGAAGCTGAGCACGCCCTGATAGCACTCCATCCACGGCGCCCAGGCGTACCAGCCCATCGCGCCGGGCGCGATCCACGTGGCGGGCCAGGGCTGCGTCTCACGAAAGCGCAGCATCCCCCGCATCGTCAGCTCCTCGGTCGCGATATTGAGGGCCATCGCGGCGTCGGAGAAAGTGTGCGGGCCGATCTGCACGGCGAAGTATTCTTCGGCCGCCCGGAACGCCGTCACGGGATAGCGGAGATAGGTCATCCGCTCGCGCACCGTGTCATTGATCTGCACGAAAGCGTGCGGCTGCTCCGCCCCGCTCGTCTTGAATATCGCCGCGATGATGGCGTAGCGATAGGTCTCGGTCGGATCGACGATCTTGAAGTACCAGCCCTCGAAGTAAGGCGGCGATTGCCCGCGCCCCTGATACCAGGCGGGGTGCAGCGTGCGTTGAATCCAGCGACGTAGTGATGTGAACATTGGCTCTAGACCTCCATCAACTTGGGTAGTGTGGCAATGAAATGGCGTGCGCCGCGTCTATTATACTACCGCCGCGCCGATTTTGATGTAGGATAGAAGGAGATGGGAATGGAGATGAGTCATCATGTACAAGGAATGCCTGCGCGCGCGAATTCTCAGGCCCGGAGGTTGTGAACATCGCCGCTCGCTTCTATGCTGACGGGTGCTGAAAAACCCCGGCCCACCCCACCCAGAGCCATTCGACGGCCAATTCCCCCAAATCGGCCAAAAACCCTTGAAAAAACGCCTCGTCTGTGATATGATTGACTTTTGACGCAGCTATCCTCTGAGCAGGATGGCTTTGGATGTTGGCCTACTCATTACCCCGCACCACAAGAAAGAGTTATGTATCCAGATAGTGAAATTCTGTTTCCGCCCCGATGTATCGATGATTTAGCTGACCTGCGCGGCCCAGAGTGGCAGGAATTGGTCCAGCGGATTTTGAGCTTACCGAATAACCACAAAGAGGTCGTCGCCTTCGGCCTGATGATGTGCAAGATGGGAAGCTGCCTCACGTGCGATTTGGACAGCTACCGCGCGTCGTTGGGATGCTGCACGTGCGCGCAACGCACCATCAGCGGCTTCAAGGGCGACGATGATGAGTTGTTGGAACGTTATCATGAGGCGTTGGACGAGGTAGAGGCATTCATCCAAGATGAAGATGATCTCCCTCTCTCTGCGAAGTTGCTTCTTGCGGAAGATATTCCCCCTATCTCCCAACGCTGACGCTTGGGAGGCGCGCTTATGCGCAAGCCCTTGATGCGTTCAACTCTGATCCTCCTGCTCGTGTTGGTCATCGCGCTGGTGGGGATCAGCCTCTCGCAGCCCCGCGAGCGCCTCTTCGCCATCACCGGCGAGGAGCGTTTGCTGCCCCAAGTGCGCGGTCTGGTACAATGGGCCTTCCGCTGGACGCGCCCCCTGCCCCAGACCGCTGATCACGTCGCCACGCAGTACACGGATCAACCGCCCTTCGGCGTCAACACCTTCTTAGAGCAGGAGGTCGAGCCGGAGAAACGCGCCCGTACGCTCCAGATGATCGCGGACGCGGGTTTCCATTGGATTCGCCAATCGTTCCCCTGGTACGACATCGAAATCCACGGCAAGGGCGATTTTGAGGATCGCCGCCACGAGCCGTATCGCTCCGCCTGGGATAAGTACGATAACATCGTCGCGTTGGCCGAGGAGCACGATTTGGGCATCATCGCGCGGCTGGAGGCGCCCCCCGCCTGGAGCCGCCACGATGGCACGGCGCGCGGCGCGTTCGGCCCGCCGGATGAGTTTGAGGACTACGCCGATTACGTCGTGGCCGTGGTGCGCCGCTATCGCGGGCGCATCCGCTTCTACCAGATCTGGAACGAGCCGAACATCTACCCGGAATGGGGCAATCAGCCGGTCGATCCAGAGGCCTACGCCGAGTTGCTCTGCCTGGTCTACGAGCGCATCCAGGCCGCCGATCCCGACGCCGTGGTCATCAGCGGCGCGATGGCGCCCACCGCCGAGTTGGGCACGTGGAATCCCACCTATGAGGGCAACAATCTGATGGACGTCATCTTCCTGCAACGGATGTACGACGCCGGCGCGGGCGAATGCTTTGATGTGATGGCGGTGAACAATTACATGCTCTGGTCCGGCCCGACGGATCACCGGATGCGGCCCACGCAGGATCAGGTCAACTTCTCGCGCCCGCTGTGGGTGCGGGATGTGATGGTCGCCAACGGGGACGCGCACAAGCCGATCTGGATCAGCGAGATGAACAGTAACGCTGCGCCGGAGCACATCCCCGCGCGGTTCGGGCGCGTCACGCCGGAGCAGCAGGCGCGCTACGCCCCGCTGGCCTACGAGCGCATCCAGCGCGAATGGCCGTGGGCGGGCGTGACGACCGTCTGGTTCTTCAAGCGCGCCACCGACGCCGAGCGCGATCAGCCGATGTACTACTTCCGCATGGTCGAGCCGGATTTCACGCCCACGCAGCTCTACGAGAGCTTGGACGCCTATCTGGAGGAGCTAACGCCCACGCTCTACCCCGCTCAGCACCAGGCGACGACGTGGCAACTGAGCTACACCGGCGCCTGGGAGGAGATCGCCGCCGCCGATGCGATCCTGGGCAGCTATCAGCGCGCTGCGCCCGAGGCCAGCGTCGCCTTCACCTGGGAGGGACGCCAGCTCATTTTGATCCCCGGCTCCGGCGCGGGCACGCTCCGCCTCACGATGGAGGACGGTCAGCAGCGCGAGATCGATCTGCGCGGCGAGCCGGTCGCCTTGGCGCGTCACCTCCGCGCGCAACCGCGCACCGTCACCCTGACGGCCCTCGCGGGCGAGGTCAGCCTCGACGTGCTCTGGGTGAAGTAAGCCGGGTCTTTTGAATTTTGCCGGACATCCCCCTAAGTGGCCCAAAAAGCAGCGTGGATGGGCATGTTTTTGGGGAAAATGGTGTGTTGATCCCGGACTGAAGTCCTGAGACAGGCGCTAACGCGCCAAGCGACCGTCTACGCGGGCGCGGGGGGCCTTCCGCGCAGGAGGAAGGTTGGCCGGAGGCCTGTC
>CAZCAI010000231.1:0-5534 GCA_964496595.1 uncultured Anaerolineales bacterium | reverse complement strand
GCTGGAAAATTGTGATGAGGACTAAAAGTGTGTTCAAGAACCTGCGAGTGATGGGCTTTGACAGTGCCATTATGTTCCTCCTTGAGGGGATAGAGCGAAGCATTTTATGGTGTAAGCAACAAAAACACCCCCGGCGTGCTCGGCTGTGCCGATTTGACGCGCGGGGGCAAGTGTGTTACGCTTATCTTACCACGGCGCGGCTATCGCCGTTGGGTATTAAGCTCCGTGACGGTGCAACGTCCGGGGCTTTTTTGTTTGCGATGTTTTCAGTATAGAACAGTGTGAAGAAATAGACAAGTCAGCAAATTGAGAATTTGAGAAGGGAAAAATGTGAGGGGGAAAGAGAAACCGGCCCGCCCTCGAAGCGAGAGGACGGGCCGGTGTGGTTCCGGGAGTAGGGGCACAAACGAGGCGTGCGGCTTTAGCTGGCGATGATAGTCGCCCACGCGGCGGCGTTAGTACCGTCCGGCGCGCCGGTGGCGGCGTGGATGCCCAGGTGATACAGGGTGCGCGAGAGCGCGAAGAGCGCCGCCCCCGCCGGGATGGGGGGATCACCCGCGTAGGGGATGCTCACCTCCGGGATGCCCAGCGTCTCCGCCTCGGCGGTCCAGTCGGTCTGTTCGGCGGGATCAAGCGCGTTGAATGCCGCCAGGCTCGACTCCCACGCGGCGGTCTCCTTGCCGATGATTTGCTGGACAAGATACGAATTCCAGCGATAGTCCACCGGCGCCAGCTCCTTGACGCCGGTCTTGGTCGTATCGCCGGCGACGCCGAGCGCGCGCTGCGCGGCCAGCATCACGGGAAACAAGTTTCCTTACCGGACGTTGCCCTGGGAGGCGGTCTGCGGATCGTACAGCGTGCTGACCACGTCGTCGGTGAGTTCCAGGTGCGTCCGCGCCTGACGATAGGGCTTGCGCAGGATGCGCAGCGTGTGCGGCGCCCACGCCCGCCAGCTCTGATTGGGCAAGGCCCAGGCGTAGGCATGCAGGGCCGCGCCGTCGGGGGAGAGGGTCATTTTGAAAGGAATGGACATTGGTTTCATAGCTCCTGTGGGGGAAACGTATTTCGTATTCCGTACCGAGTTTAGATACGCAATACGAAATACGCAATAGAAGTTATCATTGTCGCTTAATCTGCCGCACGACCTCGCGCGTCCGCATCCGCCCGCCGAAGAACGGCATGGTGCGATCCCAGAACAGGAAGCGCAGGACGTAGGCGTAAAACCCAATGCACGACATCACGGCGAAGCCGAGCAGCCACACGCTGATGCCGTAGAGCGTGGTCGCGCCCGGCTCCGGCGTGCCGGTGACCAGTAAGGCCGCGATGCGGTAGCCGAAGATCAAGCCCGCGTTCCCGGCGAGGAAGAAATAGACGTAGTTGCTGGTCGCCGGGCGGTCATCGGGCTTGAAATAGGCCAGGGCCGCCGCCGCGCCCCACATCGGGGCGAGCACCCAGCGCAGCGCGCCGGGCGCCAGGGCGAGGGCCAAGAGGTGTAGGGATAGGATAAGATAGGGCATTTTTGAAAAGGCTCCTTTTGGGATAATGGTGGGTACTGATGCCCCAATTTTAGCATAGTGGAGCATGCCGGTGCAAGGGTAATGAGGGCAGCGCAGTAAAGGCGTCGGCACTGCCGTCCATATCCCTGGCCCGGCGAGGGTGCGGAGTGCCCTCCAACCACCAGCGAGGTAAAGGCGGATGGCGTTTCACTTTGAGAGCCAGAGAAGATCAAGAAAAGCCCGGTGGATGTCATCTCCACCGGGCTTCATCGACTTATTTGGAATCAGATTGTGTCACCAGAAAGGCTCTGGCAAGCTCACTCAGTCTTGGCGTACAACGAGGGGGAGATAGATGGCAAAGTGGTCTTCGGTTGTCTCCGTGCTGACCGTGATGTAATCCGGTTCGCTGGCGGTGTAGCTGCCATAGGTGTTGCTGACGGTGAGGCTCACGTCGAAGGTACCACTGGTGATGTAAGTATGACTGACCTCTGGCCCCTCGAAGGCTTCGCCGCCGTCGCCAAAGCGCCAATGCCAGCCTTCGACGGTGCCGTTGGGCGCGCGCGTGCTCCCCCGCCTCGCGCAACGTCGCATCGGCGAACAGCCACGCGAACAGGGGCGCGCCGTCGCCGGTGGGCAACTCCGGGCTGAGGTTGAGGTAGCCGGGGGCATACTGCAAATCCGCATCCAGCGTGATTTCGACAGGATAGCTCGCGTCCTCGCGTTTCAACTTGGATACAAGTTAGAATTTGGGCGAGGGTATTCGTCAAAGGCGCGTGATTGGACAGAGTGATAACTATACCCCACCCCGCCCAATCTGGCGTAAAATCTGCCCCAGGTCGGCCCGGGCCTGGGGATTGTTCTCAATTGAAATCAAGGTACTCAATCCGGCTGTGGCGCGCCGCAACTCTCCGGCTTTCAAGGCTTCCAGGCTATCCAGCAAAATCTGCAAGGCTCGGGTTTGAACTTCCAGCGGCGTCTTCACTTGTGCGGCCAGCGCCTGGCTCGTACTCGATACATAGGTCAACAACAAGTGCCGTAAATGCGGGATATCCTCAAGCGGCGAATTCGCCAGCCAGGAATCGGCACGGTTAATCTCGGATTGAGCTGCTGCGAGCACATCGGGGCATACGGGCCGTGCTGCTGGACGGGACGGTGGGGCAGCGGGCGGCGGCGGGGTGGAGGCATCCGGGTGTGGCGCAGGTGTGAACGAAGAAGCGGCTTCCGGCATATCCACGAAAGCCGGGGTATCGTCCAGGAGATGAAATAGCGCGTCGTGGCCGCATTCCCACCGTCGTGCGCGCCCGGTATGCCGCTCGCGTAATGTCACCTGCAGCACCCCATTGACATCAACATCCACCACGGCGTCAATCTTGGGCGTCCCTTTCGGGGCTGGGATCAGGCCATCCAGGTGTAGATGACCTAACTCGATGTTGTCGCGCACCTGGGGACAATCTCCCAGATAGATACGGACATCCACCGAGGTCTGAGCATCTTCAGCGGTGGTGAACTTGGCCTGTTTGCGGCAGGGGATGGCGGTGTTACTGGGGACGAGCGTCTGTAACCCGGCCTGCGCCCCAGCTATTCCAATGGGGAAAGGCGTCACATCCACCAGCACCAGCGGTTTCCAGGCCAGATTCCCTTGCAGAATCCCGGCCTGGATAGCCGCCCCTAACGCGACGCCGCAGACATTATCCAGTGCTCGGCGGGGCGTGCGGCCTAACACAGAGGCGATGGTGCGCTGCACGGCCGGCATCTGGCTCTGCTGGCCGATGAGGATCACCTCGTCAATGTCACCGGGCTGTAGCCGCCCTGCCTCGAGTACCTGTTCGCACGGCGGCTTGAGGCGCGCCAGCAGGGGACGGGTCAACTCCTCCAGTTGCTCCCGTGTCAACACAAGATCGAGACTGGGCGATGGATCAACCCAGCGCGCGATGTGGGGCAGATGAATCGCGGTTTCTTGAACGGTCGAAAGGCGACACTTCGCGGCTTCCACAGCTTCGCGCAATCGCGAGCGCGCCCCACGATCCTGGGTCAAATCAATCCCGGTTTGAGCTTGGAAGGTTTCACAAATCCACGCCATCACCAGCCAATCGAAGTCATCGCCGCCTAAGTGCGCATCACCGCTGGTCGCCTGAACGGTTACGACGCCCTCACCGGTCTCGACGATAGAGACGTCGAAGGTCCCGCCGCCGAGGTGACACACTGCCAGCGTGCGATTAGCCAGGTCGCGGCTCCCATACGCCAGCGCTGCCGCCGTCGGCTCATTGATCACGCGGATCACCTCCAATCCCGCTTTTTCCCCGGCCTTCCGCACGGCGTGACGCTGCACGTGATTGTAGTAAGCCGGCACCGTGATGACTGCCTCCGTGACCAGTTCATCCAGATAGACCTCGGCATCGTGCTTGAGTTTTTGCAGGATTAAGGCTGCCAGATCGTGCGGTGCGTACCAGGATTTTCCCAATTGCACCAGGATATCGTGCCCGTCCTGGATGGCCCGCAACTCATAGGGGAGGAACTGTTTGTCCAGCTTCAAGACTGGGTCATCGAAGGCCCGGCCTAGCAACCGTTTGACCGAAAAGATGGTGTGCCGGGGATTCAAGACTGCCTGGCGCTGGGCAGCAGCGCCGACCAAGAGTTCCTCGGTTATGATGTTGAACGCCACCATTGAAGGCGTCACCAACGCGCCTTCAGCGTTCGGGATGGCAACCGCGCGGCCCTGATCAATCCGCGCCATCACCGAGTGGGTCGTGCCCAGATCAATGCCAATGACCGCCATCTTTCACTCCTTGTGTTCCGCAAGTCCCAGCCGCTTGGTGAGGGCCGGGTTAGTGAGGGGATAAACACGCTCCTGAGGCGTGCGCAACGTTGCGATCCCCTGCTCCGCAAGATCCCTGCGCTGCTCCGCGACGAAAGCTGAGAGGTCTTGCACCTCGAGTAACTCTTGTTGGCCAAAGGCCGCCAGCGCCGTCCTGCGCAAGCCGATCTGAAGAGCACGGCGGGCCACCCGGTGCCCGTGCGGGTCGTGATCCGGGTCCCATTGGATGCGCACCTCGGATTGGTTGATCGCCGTGGCCCACGCGGATCGGGTGGAAAAGGGGGCCTGATCCCAGACTGACGGCACGGCTTGGGCCAGCAATGACTCGAAAAACGTCCGGCGCAAGCGCAGCGCGAGGATTACCTGCTGATTTTCTTTAGTGCCCCAACCGGAACGGTACATCATCCACAGAAAATTGGGCTTGAGCCAACTCATTCGACCGTAATCGAAAGCCCCGCCCAGGTGTTGGTGGGTTACAGCATAATGTCCGATTTCCGTGTTGTATGCTTGGTAGACGATGATCGTCGCTGCGTCGTACTGCGCCAGGATGTGCCGCCCGCGCGCGGGCCAGATGCGGGTTTGGTCAAGGTAGGGTTCCGTGATGAGCATCGAAGAAATACCGGGCTAGCTCAAGGGTAGATTCATCAACTGCGAGACCGACACGATAGAGAATGACACCATTTTGCCTCCCAGACCACCGGGGATACTCAGCCGACATTTCGATTATACGTTAGGGGGCAGTGTTGGGCAAATCAATTTGTCTCTTGCAACACAGCCCCATCTTTCTCTCTCTCCTTCTGCTTCTGTGTTAACCTTGCCACCTTCATCACCCACATCCTGACATCGCCGCCCTGCTGCGCGAACTCCGTCACGTCGTTGCCGGCCGGGATGCGCGCCGACGCGATCCGAGGGGAGAGCGCCGTCAGCCGTGCCGCGTTCAGCGCACCCGCACCGTCAGCGTCTAATACCGCGTAGATGCTGCTGTAGGGCAGCAGCGGCGCGAGCCAGCGCGGCGACAGCCTCCGGCCAGCGCTTCGCCCAGAGCGACACAGCCCAGGGCCAGGCGCATCAGCCACCGGGAACCGACAACGTGTAGTTTTTGCATCCGCATTTCCATCCTCCTTACATTAAATTATCGTAGGGTGAAAGCGGGGGCTTGCTCTGATGTTTCATCTGACGCTCCCGCCGGTGAGTGCGCTGACGACGACGGCTCGGCGTGGGCC
>CAZCAI010000230.1:0-5557 GCA_964496595.1 uncultured Anaerolineales bacterium | reverse complement strand
GCCAAAGATGACGGGCCGTCACACAAAAACTACAGCAACACTTTCGGATAAATTGAAAGACTCTACTGAAAGAAGGGGACTACCTCACGCCAAGACGCAAAGTCGCCAAGATTTTTAAGGTTTGATTTAATTCTATTCATCAAATCACCGTCTCTGATCACGAAAATTAACCTGTACCCTATTTTTCCTTAGCGCCTTTTGCGCGACCTTTTAGCTTTTTTCAGTGGAATCTTGAAGTGGCCTTACGCCTCCGGCATCCGGCCCGGCTTGTGCGGGTTTGGCGATTCGACGACGCAGTAAGTGTGGGTGATCTCAGCCGTCTTGCTTAACATCGCGTTGGCGCTGCAATAGGTCGATTCCGAAAGCTCGATGGCGCGCGCCAGCGATTTCTCGCTCACGCCCTCGCCGTACGCGATATACTCCAGATGAATCTTCGTGTACACCTTGGGATGCTCCCTGGCGTTCTCCGCCGTGACCTTGACCTGCAAGTTGGTCAGCGGCTCGCGTTTCTTTTTCATAATGGAAATCACGTCCATCGCTGTGCAGCCGGCCAATCCCAGCAGGAGCAACTCCATCGGCGTGGGGCCGCTGTGCGTCCCATAAATATCTTTGCTGGAATCTAAAATAATCCCCGGCCCGCCTTCAACGTCGCCGACGAGGCGCATCCCTGGACCTGTCCACGTGACTTGGGCTTTGCTCATCTTTCTCTCCTTTGTTGAGTTGGATTGATTTAGTAGATGTTCGTTACGTGATTGGAATCACACAGATAAACTTCAGCGGGGCGTCGCCGGTGTTGCGATAGCCGTGCAACGCATCCGGCGGGACGTAGAGCGCGACGCCGGGGCGCATCTCGCCCACCTCGCCTGCGTCGTCCGTCACCACGCCCGCGCCCTCCAGGACGTAGATCTCGTGCTCGTAGGGGTGATGGTGCGGATCGAAGACCACGCCGGGCGCCAACTCGATGACCCGCATCGCGAAGTTCGGCGCGCCCTCTTTCTCGCTGATCAGCCACCGGATGCCGATGCCTTCCGCAACCGGTTCCAACGCCACCTGCTCAACATCTTGCATCAACATTGTTGCTCTCTCCCTCTAATCTCCAACTTCCAAATCCTCGTGAAATTCATCTGTTTCCGTCGCTTTGGCGGATTCCGGCAGCGGCTTCCCGATGAAGGTATAGAGCGGGCACCAGCCCGATGCGCCGGTTGCAAAGGCGATCAAGCCCAGGATGCCAAGAATAGCGCCGATAATGCCCTGGATGAAGAGGAAGCCTAACAGCATCGCGTAGATGCCCAAAATAACTCGGATCAGTCGTTCGCCCTCGCTGATGTTGGTTTGGATCCTCATTTTATTGCTTCCTAATGGCGCCTGGGAGATTCTGGAGATACTCCCGGATGTGTAGCGCGGCCTTCGCCCCATCGCCCACCGAGATGCTCATCTGCGCGGGATTGTCCGCCCGCACATCGCCGATGGCGTACAGCCCCTCGATATCGGTCTGCATGTGCGCATTGGATTTGATGTAACCGCGCTCATCCAACGCCACCAGGTCCTTCACGAAGTTGGAGTAGGGGGTATAGCCTACGTAGATGAAAACGCCGTCGGTGGGAATGAACTTCTCTTCGTTTGTCTCCCGGTCGATGGCGACCACGCCGTTCACCGTCTTATCGCCCTTGATCTCCGTGACCATGTGGTTGAAGAAGATCTTGCTGTTATCGCGCGCCTTCATCCGATCCTGGAGGATCTGCTCGGCGATGGAGTAGGGGAGGAACTCAATGAAAGTTACACTCTTGGCATACTCCAGCACCTGTAAGCCCTCCTGCATACCGGAGTTGCCCGCGCCGACGATTACCACATCCTTGCCTCGGAAGAGCGGGCCGTCGCACGTCGCGCAGTAGGAGACGCCGCGCCCGTAGAATTCCTTCTCGCCGGGGATATTGAGCTTCTTCGGCGCGCTCCCCGTCGCGATTACGACGGCTTTGCCCTCGTAAACCTGATCCCCATCGGTGTGGATCTTGAACGGGCCGCCCGCAACCGGCTCGATGGCGGTGACCTCCTCGAACTCCTCAATCTCTGCGCCGAAGCGCTCCGCCTGTTCGCGGAACTTCTCCATCAGATCGGCGCCGCTGATGCCCTCTGGGAAGCCGGGGTAATTCTCGATGCTCTCCGTCGTGGCCGCCAGGCCGCCGGCCGCCTCGCGATCCAACACTAAGGTTTTCAATCCATCGCGCGAGGTATAGATGGCCGTCGTCAGGCCCGCCGGCCCGCCGCCGACGATAACCACATCGTACAGCCCGCCACTGGGGCCTTGCTGCTTAGATGATTTCTCCATCTGGAAATCTAACATTTGCTTACCTCCATTCCTCCTGATTTTGATTCGATTTGCGTACGTTAGTGTGAGTCCGAAGCATGTTGAAAAAATAGCAGGCCCGGCATCGTTCGCCGGGCCTGTAAAACTACTTAGATTCAAACGCCGCGCAAAATTCGGCGTTTTTGGGGCGCGCAGGCCCCGGCGTGTGAACTACGCCAACGCCTCTTTGATCGCGTCAATCATCATCGGGGCCGGCGCAGCGCCCTCGATGCGCGCTTCGCCGCCATTGATGATATTGAGCGGGACGCCCATCACGTTGTGCTCGCTGGCCAACGCCTGGAACTCCATCGACTCGACGACCTCCGCGCGCAGGTTGTCGCTGAGAGCGGCCATCTCGTAGGCCAACACAGCGGA
Source organism: uncultured Anaerolineales bacterium (assembly GCA_964496595.1). Taxonomy (GTDB): domain Bacteria; phylum Chloroflexota; class Anaerolineae; order B4-G1; family SLSP01; genus JAAAOZ01. The sequence continues at coordinate 2,838 of CAZCAI010000230.1, read as the reverse complement.
GCGGGTGCAGTAAGGGCACGTCGGTGTGACGAAAACCTGCCACAGCACCTCTTGATCCAAATCATCCAAGAAGGATTTCGTCTTGTCATCCAACTCGCTGGGTGCGCCGCCCGCCTTTAAAATCCCGTGCAGCAGCGTGGGGAATTCGTGGCCCGAGGGAATGCCGAAAAATCGCATACCGTAATCCTTCTCGCCCACGATGGCAATCGCCGGGGCCATCTCGATCTCGTACTCCGCGGCCAGATCCGCGCTGGCGTCAAAGTCGTTTACCTCGACCGCCACTTTATCGGATGTCGCTGCAACTTCCTCGGCCAACTGGACGATCTGCGGGCAATACTCGCAATCCTCTTGCGAGGTGAAGACCATCAACTTCACCTCATTGGATACATCATTCAACATCTCTGTGACATCTTGGACAATCTCGTCATTCAACAGTGCCATGTAGTTTCCTCCCACTTTAATTTATCTGAATAGACTTGGCAAAACATTGCCGATCCCGCCCCTGGGGGCCGCGCCCATCAGATGCGCAAATCAGCATACAACGCCCCAAATTATAGCATATCTAAGAAAATCGTCAATTAAATTCAGTTTATTCGCAAGTTGTTCGCAGATCGGGAGCGAAATGGATTCGTATCGATTTAGTTATCCGCAGACACTGCGCCTACTTTATAATGAGAACTGGGCAGACGTTTACCCGCCGACTACCCCTACATCTTGTGAAAAATCATTGTCAAGACCTACATTTAGGGGTAGAATGGATCGCTGTGCGCTTTTAATCTTGGGAGTTGGATATTGATTTTTCTCCAGGATGTCTTATACTCTCTCCGGTGTTCGTCCAGATGAAAAGCAGGAGATAGCCCGTGTATGATTTGATTTTGCTCCACGCGCCCAGCGTCTACGACTTTCGGCAGCGCGCCACGCTCTGGGGGCCGATTTCGGATCTTGTGCCCTCGACGCCGGTCTTTGATATGTACCCTGTGGGCTTCGCTACGATGATGGCCCACGTGCAGCGCGCCGGATTCCAGGTGCGCATCGCGAACTTAGCCGCGCGGATGGTGCGCTCGCGGCGCTTCGATCCTGAGAAGATGATCGCCGGGATGGACGCGCGCGCCTTCGGCATCGATCTGCACTGGCTGCCGCACGCGCAGGGCGCGCTGGCCGTGGCCGAGTTGGTCAAACGCTATCACCCCCATACGCCCGTGATCTGCGGCGGATACTCGGCCACCTACTTCCACGAGGAATTGATTCGCCACCCCGCCGTCGATTACGTGCTGCGCGGCGATTCGACCGAGCATCCACTGGAGCGCTTGCTGGAGCACATCGTCGCGGGCACGCCGCCCACCGATGTGGCGAACTTGACGTGGCAGGCCGCGGGGGAGGTGCGCGTCAACCCGCAGAGCTATGTGCCCGACGATCTGGATCATCTGACCTTGGATTATCACGCGATGGTGCGCTCCGTCGTGCGGGATCGCGACCTGTCCAATTACGTGCCCTTTAGCCATTGGATCGACTATCCCATTATGGCGTCGCTCACCGTGAAGGGCTGCACGCAGAATTGCACCATCTGCGGCGGCTCCGCGTTCGCGGGACGGCGCCTCTCGGGCCGGCAGCAACCGGCCTATCGCTCGCCGGAGCGGTTGGCGGCGGATGTGCGCCGGATGGGAAAGTTGAGCCGCGCGCCGGTCTTCCTCCTGGGCGATCTGCGCCAGGCGGGGATGGCCTACGCGCGCCGCTTCTTCCGCGCGGTCCAGGGCTTCGCGGGGGCGGTCATCGTCGAGTTCTTCGCGCCCGTCGACCGGGACTATATGGCCGAGTTGGCGGCGGCGCTCCCCAACTTTTACGTGGAGTTCTCGCCGGAGTCGCACGATCCGCAGGTGCGGCGCGCGTCGGGCAAGCCCTACACCAACGCGGAGATCGAGCAGACCATCGCGGCGTGCTTAGATGCGGGCGCCCGGCGCTTTGACCTTTTCTTTATGATCGGGTTGTCGCAGCAGACGCCGAATTCAGCGCTGGCGACGGTGGACTATTGCCACGATCTGCTGGCCCGCTTTAACGATGACGGGGATGGCCGGCTGATGCCTTTCACATCGCCGCTGGCGCCCTTTTTGGATCCGGGCAGCCTGGCCTACGAGCGCGCCGCGCACTACGGCTACATCCGCCACGCGACGACGCTGGAGGCGCATCGTCAACTGCTGCTCGCGCCGACGTGGAAAGACATGCTCTCGTACGAGACGCGCTGGATGAACCGCGAGACCCTGGCCGAAGTCACTTACGAGGCAGGTCGCCGGCTCAATCGCCTCAAGCGCGAGATGGGCCTCATCAGCGCGGCGATGGCGGCGGAGACGGAGGCGCGGATTGCGCAAGCCCGCGCGCTGATGGACGAGATCGCCTCACTGCAAGCGCGCCTGGATGGCCCGGCGTTCGAGGCGGCGCTGATGGATCTCAAACCGCGCATCGATCGGGCCAACACCTCCACCGTCTGCGACAAATCCGAGCTGGACGTGGACGTGGGCCTGGTCCCGTTCAAACTCATCAACCTGGCCCGCATCGGATTAGGCCTCGAACGCCGCCGGCGCGACGATCCGCCCAATTTAACGCCTCACACCGGGCGATCCACGCCCCACCCATCCGATATTTAATCGGACTTCGAGGATGGTTCACTAATTGGTTAGAACTAAAGTGTAAACTAATCACCGGACACTTCTTAGCTCACGGATAAACACGGATTAACATTTTTTACATTTAGGAAATCTTTCCGGTAGCCGATTCTGTAATTTGGAATTTAGAATTGCGAATTGCGAATAATGCTATTGAGTAGGCTCCACTGAAAAAAGGTGG
>CAZCAI010000229.1:0-5593 GCA_964496595.1 uncultured Anaerolineales bacterium | reverse complement strand
CCATAAAACACCTGATCCATATACCGCACCATGCGCCGGCCATACGCCACGCGATCCTGATAGGCACGCACCCCGTCTTTATCCAACTCGCCCAAGGCGAGTTTTACCGCCAAATAGGGCGGAATGAGATCGTCTTGATAGATAAAGCTGGACACACGTGGATTGATCTCGATCAGCTTCTCGCCGATGAATTGCAGGTTGACGTTATAGCTCAGCGGGATGACGCGCAGGATTTCCTCGGTCTGCTCCAATAGATCGGGGCGGCGGATCAGTTCCCCGCGCACGATGACGCCCCAGCGCGCCTGCTCCACCGTCTTGACCGTGGTGAGCAACGCCTCGCCATCGAGGCACAAACAATCGGTGGTCATTTCTTGCCCCTCGACAAACTCCATCACCAGGAAATCTGGGAAATTCGGTTCGTCCTCGAAGATCGTGACAAACTCATCGAGCGACATATAGCGGCTGTTGGGCTTGTAGTTCATCAGCAGATCCCGCCGGCTGATTGAGGCATCCATAATGCGGAATCCACGGCTGCCTTTCGCCACGTGCGGCTTGAAGCAGACGGCTTCGTCGGGATAGCCCAACTCGTGTGCGGCCTCGACAAACTCATCGAGGCTTTTGGGCCAGCGATAGGCGGGTAACGGCAGATCCGTCTCGGCGCTGAGCGCTTCGTACATCTTGTACTTGTCGTTCGCCAGATCGATGCTCTCCGGTGAGGAGACGGTGACGCGCGTGCCCAAAGCCTCAAACTCGGCGCGGTGTTTCGCCAGCACCGGGACCTCGAAGCTGCTCTCTGGGTAGAGGACATCGGGGCGTTCCTGCTTGACGATGTCCAACATCCGTTCCATATAGGCCGCTTCATCGGCCGCGGCGGGCACGGTATAGAACGTATCCACGATGAAGCGCCCGATGGCCTCTTCATCCATATCCACGCCGGCGAGCGTGATGTCACGCTCCCCGTTTTGGCGCATCATCTTAAGTAACGTGGATGCGCCGGGGCATCCACACGCTGTGACTAGGACTTTGATGGGGTCGAGCACGATTTCTCCTTCTTCTTTCTTTTTCTTCTTTACTTCTGTTGCATCCCTTAAGCGAGATTGCGTTGGATTTCTTTCTCCACTTCTTCTTCCAATAACTCTAACACCTGTTGTCGTACAGTCAAGTACGCATCGCCCGTATAATTGCGGGGACGCGGCAGATTCACCGGCACAATACCCTTGACTTGACCGGGTCGCGCGGTCATCACGATGATTTTATCGGCCAGGTAAACGGCCTCGATCACACTGTGGGTGATGAAGACGACGGTTTTGTTGGTCTGCTGCCAGATGTTGATCAGCTCCCGTTGCATGTGCTTGCGGGTCTGCGCATCGAGCGCGCCGAATGGCTCATCCATCAACAAGACCTTGGGATTGTAGGCCAGTGCCCGCGCGATGCCCACGCGCTGTTTCATCCCACCGGAAAGGGTGTGCGGATAGGCGTTCTCGAAGCCGCTGAGATGCACCAGTTTGATGTACTCCATCGCTTTGGCGCGGGCCGCCTTCCTGTCCCAGCCGTTGTTCGTGAGGCCGAAGGTGATGTTGCCCAACACGGTTTTCCAGGGGAAGAGGGCGTAATCCTGAAAGACAAAGCCCCGATCGGGGCCTGGTTTTTCGATGGGCGTCCCATCCAAGAGGATTTTCCCGTGGGTGGGCCGATCAAATCCAGCCAGCAAATAGAGCAACGTGGATTTGCCACATCCCGAAGGGCCAATGATGACGTTAAATTCGCCCTCGGTGATGTGCAAATTGACGTCCTGTAAGGCGGTGACGCTGCCACCGTTATCATTAAACACTTTATCGACTTTTTCGATCTTGATAATATCTTGTTCTGCCATAAATTACCTCTTGGTTAACATCCCCCAACGTTCCACGGTGCGTTGTTCTAGCCAGTTTAATAATGTCTGATCCAATAATAATCCTGTCACCCCGATGATGATCAATCCCATAAACATCGCCGCGACGTCGTTCCAATAGCGAGCTTGATAGATCATCTTACCAATGCCCCATTGGGTCATCGCGGAGAGCATCTCCCCGCCGACGAGCGCGCGCCACGCATAGCCGATGCCCAATCGCATCCCCGTGAGGATGGAGGAGAGGGCGCCGGGGAGCAGGACGGTGAGGAATAGTTTGACATCCCCCAGACCCATCGTGCGCGCGGCGTTGACCAGGCTGGGATCGACCATCTCGATGCCGCGCATCGTGTTGTACGTGATAGCGAAGAATCCGCCCAGGAAGATCGCGGTAATGACAGTCTTGTCTCCTAATCCCATCGTGATGAGTAACACGGGCACCCAGGCGATGGTCGGCATCGAAATCAGCAGTGTGAGAACCGGCTCGAACATCTCGCGGATGAGGCGGTTGAGCGCCAACAATGCGCCCACCATCACGCCCAAACCGACGGCCAAAATATAGCCCAAGATCAGGCGGTAAAAGCTGGAGAGCAGATGGTGAAAGAGCACATCGCTCTGGATTGCCAATTCCCCAAATTTCTGAAGGATCGTAGAAGGGAGTGGCACGATGGTTGGATCTACCGCGCCTAATCTGCCGATTAGCTCCCAGGCGATGAGGATCAATGCGAAGGGCGTGATGAATTGTAAGACTTGGCGGATCGCATCGCCCTTGTTATCTCTGGTATGTTGGTTGATTGTATTCATTGTTGGATCATCCCCCATTTCTCAATGGTCAAAGCCTCCATTGGCTTGATGAGGAATGTTTCCAACGCAAAGTAAACGATAATCAATAGGAGAATACCCGCGTATACTACGTTAGAGCGCAGATATTCTGCTGCGTCCCAAATCATATAGCCAAGCCCCCAATTAGCGGCGGCGATAAACTCCACAGCGATGACCGTCCGCCAACAGCGCGCCAACCCCAATTTGACGCCCATCAGCACGTAGGCGGTGGCCCATGGAATGTAGACCTTGAAGAACGTCGCGGTTTTGCTCAGGCCCATCATCCGGGCAGCGCGTACTAACTGGGGATCGATGCTGCGGACGCCAACGGCGGTATTGTAAATCACAGGGAAGAGTGTGGCCAGGATGCCGACGGCTAAGATGGTGGGATTACCGAATCCTAGCCATACCATGAAGAGGGGGGCCATCGCAATGCCGGGGATAGGCATGAGGACAGTCAAGAGGGGGTCAAAAAAGCGGTAGATAAGGGTGCTCGTGCCCATCAAACTGCCGATGGGGACGCCCAAGAGGATACCCAAGAGTGCGGCTAATGCGACGCGCTTGAGGCTGGCCCCCAAGTGCATCAACAATAACGACTGCGTTGGTAGCTCTCTTTGATGGAGAGCTACCAACGCTTGCACTAACTCGGTCGGTTGAGAGAAGAGCGCGGGATTGAGGAGTTTGGTTTCGGCCAGGATTTGCCACGCCAGGAAGAAGAGGACAACAGGTAAGAACGGCAATATCCACCGCAGACGTGACAGCCTTCTGGGGCGGTTATTTCTGCTCATACAGTTCTTGAGCCTCTTCTAAGAAGCTTATATCCCAGCGGAATTCCGGCACGGACTCGATCTTCTCTTTGTCGTAGAGGAATTGCGCGGTATCTTGAATCGAGGCGATGGTGCTGTCATCAATCTCCAGCGAGAAATCCACGCGCTCGAAGATGCGCTTGAACGCATCGGCGGAGACGTCTACACCTTGCGCGGAGGCCGCGGCCGCGGCCAATTCAGCGGCGCGATCCGGGTCGCTTTGAATCAACTCCACCTTTGCCATGTGGGCAGCGAGGAATTTTACGATTTGTTCGCGATGTTCCTCGGCATACGCCTGCGTCGTGTGCATCGAGACGGGGACGAGGGCGATATCGCCGTAGCTGCGTAAAACGCGCCCCACACCCTGCGACTCGGCGATGGCGGGCGTCGGCTCCCAGGCGGTGAAGGCCTCGATTTGCCCTGAAGCCAAGGCCGCCGTCATATCCTCGACCTTGACGTTGACCCATTCAAAGTCCTCCCAGGCCAAATCCGGCTGCTGATCGAAGTATCGCAACAGGACCTGCTCCGCGCCGCTACCCAATCGCGTGCCCACCGTCTGGCCTTTGAGGTCTGCCCAGCTCTGATAGGGCGAGTCTGCCTTCACAATCGTCGAATAGCGGTCGCCGCGCTGGAGCGTCGCGATAATCAAGGCCTCGTCGGGGATCGCCCCGAACACGGCGACGGTCTTGCTATCCGATCCGACGTTGATGTCGATATCGCCGGAGATCAGCGCCTGGTTGTTCTCCGTGCCGGAACTGAACAGGATATGCTCGACGGTGAGATCGTATTCATCCCACAATTCCGTGTACCCCTTGAGCAAAAACTCGCCGGGATAATACTGCCCTCCGTAGCGGACGGGCGTCTGCGCGGCCTTCGATTGCCCCTGGCATCCTGTGAAGATGAGCAGGCCTACGGTTAAGATCGTCAAAACAGCTTGTGCGTATTTTTGTGTGCGTTTATTGTGGTTCATCACTACCTCCCCTTTATGAATGTATATCCTACAACACGGTCATTCTAAAGGGATGGGGTGATGCGGAGCAAATAAGAAATCCTTATCAGGCCAGATCTGTGATAAGTTGCTCAGCCGCTGGTTTAGCGAATTGTAAGAACGCACGCGCTAAAATCGTCAAAGGCGTGGTTCGGCGATAAACAATGTAAAAATTACGTTGTAGCTCCAGTCCCTCGATGGCTATCTCGCAGAGGGTCCCTCTTCGTAGCTCTTGAACAATGCCTAGTCGTGAGATAATCGTAACGCCCAGTCCAGCTCGGACGGCAGCTTTGGAGGATTCCTGCAATCCCAGTTCCATGATGACGTTGAGTTGATTAAGATCGATGTCATACTCTCCCAAGGCTTGATTCAAGGCTTCGTTAGCGCCGGAGCCTTGTTGCTGGAGGATCAACGGCGCAGATAATAGCTCTTCATAAGAGATATGACCGCGCGCTGCCCAAGGATGCTTTGGGGAAACAATCAGCACCAATCGATCCTGAATAAAAGGCTCGAAGGTCAGGTGGCGATCTCGTCTTGAGGCGCCCACGACGCCCAAAGCCAAACGGTGTTGGAGGACCGATTCGATGATGCTATTCGAATCACTTACCCGCAATGCGACCTCCACCTTGGGGTGCTCCTCCCAGAAGCGTCCAAGGAGCACGGGAAGAAGGTATTCTCCTGGCCCCGTACTGGCCCCGATGACTAATCGCCCTTGTGCTTCTCCCGTCAGCTCGGCGATTTTCTGATGCGATGTCTCATACAGACTGATGATCTGACACGCGGTTTCGTACACCAAACGCCCGCTCTCCGTGGGCACGATCTCAAAACCATCGCGATGGAGTAGCTCTGTGTCATACTCTTCCTCGAGGGATTTGATCTGGAGGCTCACCGCCGGCTGGCTGAGGCCGATGACCTCGGCCGCGCGGGAAAAGCTCTTTTGCTCCACGACGGCGCGAAATGCGATAAATTCTTTTAATCGGCTCATAATAAAACATCCTCCCATTTTCACAAAAGAAAATGGGAGGATTATCCTTCACCTTCTATCTTTATGCTTCTGGTTTGGTTAATGCTTGCAGAAATATCACAAAA
>CAZCAI010000228.1:0-5651 GCA_964496595.1 uncultured Anaerolineales bacterium | reverse complement strand
ACGATCCGCTCTGAGCGGGGCTAACTGAGGGGGACTTATGCCGCGCTGTACTACTCATGCAAAAAGCGGCCCCCCCAAAGCGAGGAGACCGCCCTGACGCCATAATAAGTATAATAACGTCACGCTACATCAGAAGAGCCATCCTTGATTCCTGGCGAAGTCCGTCAAGACTGGGAGGATGATCCACACGCCGCCATACGCCAGGATGGCCAGGTAGATTTGATAAATAAAGACGCCCGCGCCCATCAGGCACCCCACCAGGATCGAGACCAGGATAAGGGAGAGGCCATAGGCGACGACAGCGTACATCGTCGCCAGCACAGCGTTGTATCGGATAAAAGGGCGCGCCCGTTTTTTCTCCCACAAGAAGACCACGAGGGGAACAAAGGGCGGCAAGAGCCAACTCGCGCAGGCCCAGCGTTTATCATCATCGGTGATACCCATCCCCGGCTGCTGCATCAGCTATGAGCCTCCTGGTGAACAGAACTACCTGGGTTGCTGCTCCGTACGACGGCGGCGCTTGTAGCGATAGGTGATGCGGCCGCGGTCCAGGTCGTAGGGTGAAAGCTCGACCTTGACCCGGTCTCCCAGCAGAATACGGATGTAGTACTTGCGCATCTTGCCGCTGAGATAGGCGACGATCTCGTGACCGTTATCCAGCTCGACGCGAAATTTTGTGCCTTTAAGGGCTTCAGTCACAGTGCCCATCGCTTCGATTTTTTCTTCTTTTGCCATACACACTCCTTGTGAAACGGTTGAGAGTTAAAAGTTACAAGTTACAAGTTACAAGTTGTCTGACTCTACTAAAAGAACTTTTGAAAATCCGGTTTTTCAGAAAATTTGATACCAAATGCGGGTTTCCCTTGCGTTAATTTTCTATATGTAGTAGGTCGCGTGTGGAAAAATCGGATTTTTGGTCTTTGTTCAGAGAAGTCTGGTCTAGTAATACACATTACGCCATACGCGCTTCGAGCGTTAGATGATGACCAGAGACGTCCATCAATTCACGGAGAAGTTCTCGCGCAGTCTGCCTTCTAGCACGGAGCGCGCGGCCTGGATATCGATGCCGCGCACGACGGCGATTTCACCCGAGAGCAGTTTCATACTTTTCTGGTAAATTTCACGTCCGTGGGTGGTCAGACCGTCGCGTTCCTCGCGGCGCCACCAGATGTCGCGCAGGGCCTCCGCCACCTGGTAGAGGTCGCCCTCCTCTAATTTTTCTAACAACAGCCGGTAGCGCTTCTTATGGTTGGAGGGCAGCTCGTCAGGGGCTTCGGAGAGAATCTCCAACATCCGATCTATCTCGGCTTCCCCAACGGCGGGCCGCAGGCCGATGCTCTCTTCTTCCGCCACGGGGATCATCAGGCTGGTCTTCGTCCGGCCTAACATCTCGATCTTATAATAGCGCACGTCGTCATCCGCGGATTGTTTCAGCTCCACAAACCCGACGACAATGCCCGCCCCGTGAAGCGGGTGAATCACAGCATCCCCCACGTCGAATTTAGCCACCGTCACCTCCAGGCTCGTGTCTCGGTGTATGTTAAACTATATCACTAAGATATACTATATCACGAGAAGGGCGATAGTCAACTTTCTTTGGTTGGTCAGCATTCACCGGCGCCGCCGTCGCAGTGATTCGCGAATCGCTCCGAGGCTGTTATAATGAGATACGAGTAACTTTTAACTTGCAACTTTCAACTTTGAACTATTTTTCCAGGAGGGTAGTATGTCAGATCGAACTCGTAAGGTCGTTATTGCTGGAGTGTTGGGCGCGATTTCCGTGCTGTTGGGTTGGACGCACTGGGGCTTTATCCCGTGGATCACGGGCGCGGCGCTGACGATTATGCACGTGCCGGTGATCATCGGCGCGGTGATCGAAGGGCCGGTCGTCGGCGCGGCGATTGGGCTGATTTTCGGGGGGTTCAGCCTGTTGCAGGCGGCCATCGCGCCCACGGGGCCGACGGATGTGTGGTTCACCAATCCGCTGCTGTCGATTCTTCCCCGCCTCTTTATTGGGCCGGCGGCGTGGCTGATGTGGCGCGCGTTGCAGCGCTGGCCCGCGCCGGCGCTCATCGCCGCCGGGATCGCGGGCAGTTTGACGAACACGCTGCTGGTGCTGGGCGCCATCGGGCTGCTGGGCTATCTGCCGTGGGCCGCGCTGCCAGCGATTATTGTGGGGAACGGACTGCCGGAGGCTGTCGCATCCGCGATTATCACAGTGGCGGTTGTGGCCGCGTGGAAGCAGATCGAAATCGGAGGGAAACGAGGAGCGGATCTCTAAAGTCGCTGAGTCTATATGCACCCTGGCGAAGCATACGGGTGTCTTTTTCTTTCCGGGCTACATCGGCAGATCTGTCAGTTCCAGCTCTGAGATTTCCTCCGCAACCTTCGCAAGGACAAACGCCCAACTCGGAGATATTCACAATTCATCATTCGCAATTCGTAGGAAATATTGGAATAGTCTCCCAACGGGCGGATTATCAACCCGACCTACACCTATGTAATGAGGTCGATTATGTTCTCATCCATTCGCTGGCGCATTACGATACCGTACGCGATCGCCATCCTGATCGTCACGCTAGGAGCGACGCTCTATCTCTCCAATTACGTGCGCGATATCCGTATGGCGGATCTGGAATTCCATCTACTGACCGAGGGGCAATTGATTGCGGACAGTATCGAGGAGGCGATGGTCGGTCCCGACGGGCCGGATCGGCCCGTGATCGCGGCGCAGGCGCGCCAGTGGGGCATCACCTCCGGCGAGCGGGTCACGATCATCGACGCCGATGGGACGGTGTTAGGCGAATCGCACGCCGATGCGGCAACGATGGACAATCAGCGCCATCGCCCCGAAATTCAGGGGGCTATCGAGGGGGGCAAGGGCATCGCGATCCGCTTCAGCCGCCTGCAAAATGCGGAGGTGATGTACGCCGCCGTTCCTGTGTACCACGGCGAGATCAAGGGCTTCGTTCGCATCGCCTTCCCCCTCCATCGCATCGAGGAGAATGTGCGCCGGTTGAGCCGCACGATTATGACGACGGGGGTGGTCATCGCGCTGCTGGCCATCGCGCTGAATACCTACATCGCCTCGCGCGTGGTGCGGCCCATCCATCAGATCACCCAAGTCGTTGAGCGGATGGCAGAGGGCGATCTCAGCGCGCGGATGTTGCCCCTCACCCAGGATGAGATCGGGCAGCTCACCCGCGCTTTCAATCACATGGCCGATCAACTGCGGGATCAGGTCGCTCGGCTGGGACGGGAGCGCGCGCGCCTTTCCGCCGTGCTCAACAATATGGCCGATGGCGCGATCATCACGGACATCAAAGGCAAGGTGACGGGGATCAATCCGGCGGCCCACCAGATGCTCCATATCGATCCTGAGAAAGAGGTTATCGGCAACACCTTTGCCCAACTCGTCCATCACCACCAGTTGATCGAGCTGTGGCAGCGTTGCTACCGGAGCAACCGCGAGCAGATTACGACCATCGAGGCCGGGCCGGGCGGCGCCTTCTTGCAGGCTATCGTCACACCCATCCCGCATGAGGATGCCCCGCGCATCTTAGTCATCCTCCAGGATCTGACGAAGATTCGGCGGCTGGAAACGGTGCGACGCGACTTCATCAGCAATATCTCCCACGAATTGCGTACGCCCCTGGCATCGCTCTCGTTGGTCGTGGAGACGCTCCAGGATGGGGCCATCGAGCAGCCGGTCACGGCCCAGCGCTTTTTGACTCATATGGAGAATGAGCTGCACGCGCTCACGCAGATGGTGGAAGAGCTGCTGGAGCTTTCGCGCATCGAATCGGGCAAGGTGCCGCTGGAGATCAAGCCGACGCCGGTGCAGGCGTTGCTTCAGAAGCCGTTTGAGCGGATGCACCCGCAAGCTCAGAACAAGCATCTCACGTTCCAGATGAAACTCCCCTCAGGGGACCAGAAAATTCCCCCGGTGATGGCCGACGCACAACGCATCCATCAAGTCGTCACCAACCTGCTCCACAACGCGATCAAGTTCACGCCGCCCCACGGCGCGGTGACGCTCTTCGCGCAGGTACGTAAGAAGGAAGGTCGCGTGGTCATCGGCGTGACCGACACCGGCGTAGGCATCCCCGCCGATGACTTGGCCCGCATCTTCGAGCGCTTCTACAAGACCGATCAAGCGCGCTCTGACGAAGGGACAGGTCTGGGATTGTCCATCGCCAAACATATCGTCCAGGGGCATGGGGAACAGATCTGGGCCGAAAGCATTGAGGGCGCCGGCAGCACCTTCTTCTTCTCCCTCCCGTTGGCGCCGGGGAACAAGTAGAGACGCAAAATCTTGCGTCTCTACAATAAACATCGGTTTTTTTGGGGATGGTTCACTAATTGGTTAACACTTGTTCGTAGTCAGGCATCCGCTGCGCGATGGAATGGAGTGCCGTTGTAAAGCCCAAAAAACGCCACTCCGCTAGCGCTCCAAGGCTTACTACGAACTAAAATTGATGCTTTTAAGATGATTGGAGTGTTTTTGAAGAAAAGGTCTTAATTTCTGGAATCCCTTTATCTGCGGGTGTCTGAATCATTACACGATCTTTAACAAACTCTTAACCTTCTCTTCAAAAGGCGTTAAACGACGCGTGTTACTATAGGCCGTGTAGGATGAAACGAATAGTAAACTTTTACACTTTTAAACTTTTTCACAAGGAGGAGTAAGAACATGCGTCGTTTATGGTTAAGTGTTGTTATTTTGGTAGCCCTGATTGTTACAGCCTGTGGTGGTGGAGGTGCGGCTGAGCCAACCTCAGAGCCACCAGTCGAAGAATCAACTGAAGCAACTGCCCCTGCCGAAACGGGCGGCGAAATCAGTGTGGCCGGCTCCACCACGGTGCAGCCACTGGCCGAGTTATTTGCGGAGGCCTATATGGCCGATCACCCTGACGTCAAGATCAACGTCCAGGGCGGCGGTTCCAGCGTGGGCGTCAAATCCGCCGCGCAGGGCACCGTCGATGTGGGGATGGCGTCCCGCAAAGTGAAGGAGTCCGAGTTGGAAGAACACCCCAATTTAAACCCCTTCCCCATCGCCTATGATGGCATCGCCATCGCCGTGCATCCCGATGTGCCCGTTGACGAACTGACGTTGGAGCAAGTGCAGGGCATCTTCGCCGGGAACATCACCAACTGGAGCGAGGTCGGCGGCCCCGATGAGTTAATGGTCGTCGTCTCCCGCGAGGAAGGCTCCGGCACCCGCGCCGCGTTCGAGGAGATGGTGATGGGCGAGGAGTTAATCGTCGATACGGCGATTCTCCAGCCTTCCAACGGATCCGTGCGCACCACTATCGCCAGCACCCCCTTCGCCGTCGGCTATCTCTCCTTCGGTTACCTGGATGACACCACCAAGCCCGTGAAGATCAATGGCGTAGCGCCTACCCCAGAGAACGCCGATAACGGCAGCTATCCCATCGTTCGCCCGCTGAATATGATGACCAGCGGTGATCCGAGTGGCGTTGTACAGGGCTGGATCGATTTCATTATGAGTGCAGAAGGACAGGCTATCGTCGCCGATGAAGGCTTTATCCCAATCTCGGATGGGGGCGGCGAGGAGTCCGGAAGCGGCGGTCTATCCGGCGAGATCAGCGTGGCCGGCTCGACCACGGTGCAGCCGCTGGCCGAGTTGT
>CAZCAI010000227.1:0-5657 GCA_964496595.1 uncultured Anaerolineales bacterium | reverse complement strand
ATTACCATCTTCCGATAGATCAGCATCCCGGACACCAACATCATAGGCCTGGGAACTATCATCGTAGGTTCCCGCACAGTCACTACATCCCCAAGAGTTAGTGTTAATCTGCGCACCACTATCCTGTACACTCTTGATCAAACCCGTATCAGTGCCGCCACAGTTGCTCACATCAAAGCTAAGGCCAACAAAAATCCGAGTCCCGGCCATCCGTCCATAAGGACTGACGCCCAAGCCACGCAGATAGCCATCAAGGTCTTCATAAGGGAAGCCACCGCCTTCGTGGGGATCGTAACCGCCGGCGATGCTGACGTTGATGTGGCCATGCCCACCAACACTTTCCCCACTGGCCTCCGAGGTGCAGTTCGCTACGTACTGCAACCGCGAGGCATTGTCGGCGTGACCGAGATAATGCAACGTGTAGTCGCCGGAGTTGACCGTGCCATCGCCGATGCCGTCATCGGTTACATCCACGATGGGATAGTCGGCAGGATCGGTGCTGAAGCCATACGAGTTCAGGAAGGCCAGATAGCCCGGCGCGCTCGGCCCGGTCTGTCCGGCATCGAAGTTGCCCGCCAGGATTTGGCCTTGGACCTCATCGTATAACTGGCGCGGGAAGCGCTCGCCAATCCAGAAGACATCAGGCTGTTGCGCGAGGGTCTCCAGATCATCAACGCGCACCGTAGCAATGAGATTCTGGTAAGCCAGAATCGGCGTCCAGGGCGAGAGTTCCGCCACCGCCAGTTCGCGGATCAGCTTTTCGGTTGCCGCCTTATCTGCATGATTGTACATCTGGATGGTCACGTCGATGGTTCCATCCACCTTACCGGCGTCGATGCGCGCTTGCAGCGACGAGCCTAACTTGAAGTAAGGCTGATACAATGCGCTGAATTGCACTATATCCCGCTGTTGCGCAAGGGAGTCAAGCCCAGCGCGGGCCGTAGCATCCGCCCACACCAGGTAGCCATAGTTGGCAATGTAGTGAACGGGCGTCGCGCCGGTTGCACGCACCGCATCTAACCACGTTTCTTTGATGGGGCCGACAAACTGGATCAGGTGTAGAACTGGCCCCTCAGATTGCACGACCCGCAGAGACTGGGGGATGCGCTCAAACGTATCGACCTGCGTGTCGAAGGGATAAGCATTAATCAAAATCTGATCCGCATCTTCCAACACAGTCATCTGACTTCGCATCCCGGCAGCAAGCGAAGTCATCGCAGCAGATGTAACCTTATACAACGCAAATGCGCCGTAATCGTGCCACAAGGTGATACCAGATTGATCCAAATCCAAAATACCTGGTTCCGCAATAACCTTGTGGAAATCAGCAGTCGAAACGCCCCGCGCTTTGTCTGGCGGGTCTGGGGGCGCGGCCATCGCGCCGACGGGCAATAAAGCTGCCACCAACGCGATCAGTAAAGTTATATTGAAAAAGTGTCCCTTATTCATCATTACCTCCTAATGTTGGTAAAGGGAAAATCCTTCCTTAGCTTCCTCCCGCCACTGTTCAACAACATATTGATGCCGCTTTCACAGCGTGTTGCGCTGCAAATACCCGCCTGTATCCTCCATAATCTCAAAACCGCCGTATTTTTGATAGAGCGTGTGCGCGTCGCGGGTGGCCAGCAGCAGTTGCTGCAATCCCTGCAATTCAGGATAGGCGATGACTTCTTGCATCAGCCATTTGCTCAAGCCGCGCCCGCGATGCACCGGTACGATGAACACATCGCAGATCCAGGCGAAGGTCGCGTAATCCGTCACCACGCGCGCCAGACCCGCCTGCTCGCCCGCCTCCGTGTAGACGCCAAAGCAGAGCGAGTGGTCCAATGCTTTCTGCACCCGCGCCCGCGAGCGTCCCTGCGCCCAATAGGATTGGTTCGCCAAGAAGTCGTGAATCACGTCGAGGTCCAATCGTGCGCGATCCGTGCTGATGATGTAGCCATCGCGTTGTATCTGCATCGTCAATCTCCATTCGATTCGTTGATGAAATAGAACAAACGGGGCCGGTTGCCCGGCCCCGCTAAACTAACCTTTCGCTTCGTAATTCAGTGCTTCGAAGCTCGCAGCGAGGCCGCCATCCCCTGAAGGCCCTCAAACAGGTAGATCCCCCCGCCGATCAAGCCAGCGACCGCGCTCACCGCGTAGATGGAGAGCGTCATCCCGGCGGCGGCGGCGTCCCCCACCCCCACCGCGCCGAAGAGTGGCTGGGCCGCGAGATCGCGCGCGCCCAAGCCGCCCACCGAGATGGGAATCAGCAAGGTGAGCGAGAGCAGCGGCGTCGCGACGAAGTAGAATCCCAGCCCTACCTCGATGCCGACGGCGCGCCCGCACAGCCAAGTGACGCCGATATTGAGCAGGTTGAAGAGCGTGGAGAGCGCCAACGCCCATCCCAGCGCGCGAGCGCCGCAGCCGGTGACCGCCGCGTAGATCTGCGCCAGCGGCCCCGCCCCGGCCAGCGAGAGGGCATCGGGCAGCCACGCCGTCACGCGCCGCAGCCACGTCCCCTGCAAGAGAAGTGCGCCCGCGACCAACCCGCCGCCGGACAACACCACGAAGGTCCACAGCAGCCAGGCGGGCAGCGGCGGCGCGAAGGGCAACGCCACGAGGCCCAACGCCATCAAAGAGAGGATGCCGGCCAGGCGGTCGACGAGGACGGTGCCGACGGCGGCGGGCGTCGGTTCACCCTGGGCCAACTCCAACACGCGGACGAGATCCCCGCCGAAGCCGGAGGGCAGAAAGGCGTTGAAGAATCCGCCCACGAGGTAGAGGCGGAGCAGTTGCCAAAACGGCGGGCGCAGCCCCAGGCCGTGGAGCAGCGCCCGCCAGCGAAAGGTCCGTACGACGATGCCGACTAAAAATAATCCCCACGCAGCGATCAGCAGCGCGAGATTCGCCTCGCGCAGCACCTCCCACACATCAGAGGCGCCGACTTCGCGCCAGAGCAAGGCCAGCGTCGCCAGGCTCAGCCCGATGCGCAGGATATTGCTCCCCAGTTGGCGGGAATTTTTCACTGAGCCTCGTAATGGAAATAATCAATCATAACATCCACAGGAGTCACTTCCGCGGAACCGCCAATCAAGCCGATGTTATCTCGTAATATCGCGTCCCCGGTTGCCTGGGCGATATCCACCGTGCCCAAGTGATGGCCGTTGGCGTAAAAGGCGGCCTGATTCCCAGTGACGACCACTTTAATGGTATTGTAGTCATCCATCCTGAGAATTGCCGCGCTCTGGATGTTATCATGCCATCCCACAATGATTTCCTCTCGATTATCCTCCTTGCCCTCTTCCCGAACATCACCGGGATAGACATAGGTCGGATACCGCAACACGGCCCAACGGCTGTTCATGTTGATCTGGAATGTGAGAATATCGGTCATGTTCTCATTTGCGCCAAAGACGATGCCCCAGTGCGCCCACCAGGGTTGGTAATCCTCCCAGGCGTTGGCGATTTTACCCCGGATTTCGATAGTGTAATTTTCGGGCAGGGGGAAGTACTCGGAAGACATCGGCGCTTCTTCAGCCGGCCACACGAACCATGCATCCACGTTCCCGCCGCCTTGCCAGGATAAGGGAACGTACATGCGATAGTGGTTTTGATGATAGCTCATATAGGCTACTTCTTCCCAACCCTTATGACAATCCCATCCCCACCGGCACCATTCATTGTACCGGATCGCCGGGCCGACGTACCAGCCACTATGGGGATCGTCAAAGTGATCGACAAAGACCGGGGGAGGTGTGGGGGTCGGCGTGGGGGTCGGCGTCGGCGTGGGTTGCGGATCACGACGCACCGCCGGCAAATAGATATCGTGGCTGTACAATACATCGAGCTGCACATCATCAACCAGCGGGCCAGCGGCCACATCCTCTTTGTCGCTCATAAAGCGGAGGATGATCGATATCTCGGCGGCGGTGGTGAAGGCATCTGTGACGATGACGACCTCGCGCCACGTCGTTGTGGGCGTGATGGCCTGTCGAACGCGGAGTCTATCGCCGGCAGGGGTGCGTCCTTCAAGTTGAACCACCATCTCATCGCCCGGCTCGACCCGGTTGTGAATATTGAGCTGCAATCGAACCTCTTGGGGACGCTGGCTAAGGCGGAACGGGCCGGCGACGGCTTCGGTCAACATGCTGTGGGTGTAAGTTCCCGTCAACCAGGATTGCGCGCTTCCCAATCGACCGCCGCCCGCCGCCCAGAATCCCCAATCGTCGTAGATGAGGGTGTTCGCCCGCGTGTAGGGCGTGATCCCCCATTGATACTCCCCGCCGGTCGTATCGGCTATCTCCCAGGCAGGATCGAGCGTGTCGAATGTATCAGTGAAGACCGTCTCCCAGCGCTCCTCCGAGGATAGACGGTGGACAAATTGCCGATCCACCCGGTCGGAAGCGACCGGGGCGACAGCGCCGGCCAAGGTAACCGCGAGTAACAGGACGCCGAACAAAATCGCCGAGCAAATCACCCACTTTGTGTGTCTCATATTAACCTCTTTTTTGTACCACGACCCATCGAATACTCAAATATCACATCGGCTCTTCAGGAATTCGCCGGGGCAATCGTCAAGCGCTATTGCGCCGCCCGCCGACACACTCACCAGGCCTCTGGGCAATAGGGATCGTATTTGAAGTAATCGACTCTGATATCCACCGGCGTCACTTCCCAGGAGCCGCCGATCAACCCGATGTGATCCCGGGGCATATCACCGATGACATTCACGCTGGTCAGAATACCGTTGACGTAGAAGGCGGCCTTTCTCCCCTTCACGGCCACCTTGAGGGTATTGTACTCTCGCGTAGGAATGTAGGAGAGATCGCCATACGACCAATCATTGATGGGAATCTCCACGTTGATTTCCTCGCCGCCCAACGGCTGGCGGTTGCCGGGATAGATGTAGTTGTAATATCGGAGCGCTGCTAAATCGTGATTAGCGTTGACCTGAAAGGTGTAGACATCACTCAAATTTTCATTGGCGCCGAAGACGATGCCCCAGTGCGCCCACCACGGCTGATATTCCTCGTTGGAGATGAAACGTCCGCGCGTCTCGATGCAATACCGATCCGGCAAGGGATAGTAGAAATCCGGCAACGGGGCCGTCTCCACCGGCCAGACAAACCATGTATCCACACTTCCCCCGCCGCCGTGCCAGGTGTGCGGGATGAAAAAACGATAATGATCACCGACATACGCCATCTCGGACACCACTTCCCAGCCCTCGTGGCAATCTGTCTCCCATCGACACCATTTATTATAGCGTAAGGCCGGGCCGGTATACCAACCGCTGGTGACATCATCGAAATGATCCACATAGACGGGCAAGGAGGTGGGAGGCAATAGCA
This sequence comes from uncultured Anaerolineales bacterium, assembly GCA_964496595.1. Lineage (GTDB taxonomy): Bacteria > Chloroflexota > Anaerolineae > B4-G1 > SLSP01 > JAAAOZ01. Next base: position 321 of record CAZCAI010000227.1, on the reverse strand, counting down.
CCCTCGGCGCGCGCTCATTGCGCACCACCGGCAGATAGAGGCGATGGCTATCATCGGATTCGGATGATGGATAGTCCACCAAGGCCCTGGCGCCTATCCTTTTGTCACCGCCTTGAAAGAGACCCATACCGATTAGAATCAAAACTATTATCGCCACAAAATATCTTCGCATGACAATGCTTTTCATTTCCTAACCTCGCTTTGGAGATAGATAGAGAGGAAGGGAACTGCTCATCAGCCGGAGAACAGTTCCCTTAGCGTTCGTAAAAATGTAAGGCTCATATTGGTTTTGGGGTGAAATGTTGTGTGATCCCGGACTGA
>CAZCAI010000226.1:0-5741 GCA_964496595.1 uncultured Anaerolineales bacterium | reverse complement strand
TCTACGAAAAATAAAAGTGCAAACCGATTTCTGCTATCTCTTGAACCATCCCGCCGAGACCATCCATAACCTTCGCAAGGTTTCGCTAAAATTGCTTCACAGCGCTACACCTTCTACGCCGCGAACGCTTCCAAGCCCAACTCGGCCAGCTTCTCCAGACCGGGGCGACCGTCTTCTTGCCAACCACGGGCCGCGTAATACTCTCGCAGTTGCAGCTCCAGATCGGGGAGTTTGCCCTCGGCCTGGCCGGAGGGACGCGGCTCGGTGAGCAACCGCGCCGGCAGCGTATCATCCGCGCGGGTGACGCCCAGGCGGTTGTTGATGATGCGCTTGAGGTTGAAGAGCCGCTCGCCGACCTGGCGCACCTCCTCCAGCGTCATATCCCAGCCGGCGGCGGCGTTGATGAGGTCGGGCATGCGCTCGTAGAGATAGCCAACCTTGCCCGCAAATTTGCACAATCCCAGCGGGTTGTAGAGCGATTGATAATCCTGGAAGACCGTGGCGTGCTCGCCCGCGCCCTCGTCATCGAAGCGCTCGTAGGGCGTAGTGTACCACGCGGAGGCGTCTAAGCCGTACATCGCCCAGTAGGTCAGCGCCTCGAGGTGACAGGCGCCGCGATTGGCGGTGGCGTAATTCGCGGCCATCGAGAAGAAGGCGCGCGGATCGTGGTAGGCCATCTCCAGGCCCTTGACCTCGATGGCATAGTGACGCGCTTCCTCGGCCAGCTCCTGGGCCGCGCGACGCGCCCCCTCAGCCAGCAGATCGCCCAACGCCTCGCGATACGCGATCTTATGCAACATCGCGTGGACGCTCTCAGCATTGCCCCACTCCAGCGTGACGCCGCCCAGATCCTCAGCAGAGATGAGACCCTTCTGGAAGGCCTCCGTCGCAAACGCGAGTGTCGAGGAGGCGCTGATGGTGTCCAGCCCCAGCTTGTTGCAGAGATCGTTGGAGCGCGCGACCGCTGCCAGATCGTCGATATCCAACAGCGAGCCGAAGCCGGCCAGCGTCTCGTACTCCGGCCCCTCGCCGTAGACGCCCGCGTACGGCCCCTCGGTGATCTCGATGAGCTTGCCGCAGCCGATGGGGCAGGCGTGGCAGAACGTGTGCTTGACCCAATACTTCTCGTGGATCACCTGGCCGGAGATGGCGTGCGCGCCCGCTACCCAGGAGCCGCCCTGCCAGTTGCGGATGGGCAGATCGCCGGCATATTCAGCGCCGGTCATTCCACCGGCGGTGCCGTAGGCGTGCGCGCCGGCGGATTTTTCCTTGATGACGCTGTTGAGATCCTTGACGATATCCCGGAAATCCTTCGTCGCCGCGTAGGTGGGACGCTGCGAGCCGTGCGCCACGATGGCCTTGACGCGCTTGCTGCCCAGCAGCGCGCCCATCCCACCGCGACCGGCGGCCCGGCTGTGCTCGCGCCCGCCCTGCATCACCGCCGCGAAGCGCACGAGGTTTTCCCCCGCCGGCCCGATGACGCCCGCGCGCGCCTGGGGATCGGTGGCCGCCAGCAGCTTGTCGTAGGCCTCGAAGGTGTCCAGGCCCCACATACCCTCGGCGTCGCGGATCTCGGCGACGGGCGCGCCGTCCTCGTCATCGTGAATGTAGATGTAGACCGGGCGCTCGGCCTGCCCAGTGATGACCAGGCCATCGACGCCCGCTTTGCGCAGCTCGGCGCCGATGTGACCGCCGATGTTGGCCTCGTTCCAGATGCCCGTCAGGGGACTGCGACCGCACCACGACAAGCGACAGCCCGTCGGCGCGAAGGTGCCGGTGAACAGCCCGTTGAAGATATAGATGGCGTTGCGCGGATCCAACGGCGCGATCTCCGGGGACATCTCCTCGGCATAGAGCTTGGCGGCGTAGCCGCTGCCCAGGAAGTACGTCCGCGCGTCCTCGTCGGCGATTTCCTCGATCTGAACCTCGCCCTCGGTCAAATCGATACGTAAATATTTTCCAGCATAAGGTTGTGACATTTAATCACGCTCCTTTGGGAATGGCGAATGATGAATTGCGAATTATGAATGATGAATTGCGAATATTGAATTCAGTAACATTATATATTTAAAATTCTTCATTCTTCATTCGCAATTCGCAATTCCCTACTCCTTAAAGTGCTCGTCCTCCATCGCCACGACCTGCTCGAAGGCATTGGTCAAGAAGTCCTTCTTGAATTCCATCTTTTGCGTGAAGCTCACACTCAGCCACGCATCGACGATCTGTGTGCCCAGGAAGGGCGCTGTCACCCAGCCGCCCATGGTGATCACGTTGGCGTTGTTGATGATCTTGGCCCGCTCGCCGGAGAAGATACCATCCACCACGCAGGCGTAGACGCCCTTGTGCTTGTTGGCCACAATCGCCATCCCCTGGCCCGTGCCGCAGATCAGGATGCCCTTCTCCGCCTCGCCGCTCTGAATCGCCTGCGCAACTTTCGGCGCCTGGGCGAAGTACGGCTGCGGCTCATCCTCGGAGGGGATACCAAAATCTATCAACTCGATGTCGTCGCGATCTTTCAGATGCTCGACAATGGCCTTCTTCAAGGGAAAGCCCGACAAATCCGATGCAATCGCTAAGGTCAATTTCTCGCTCATCATTTCCTCCATTCCACTCACTTACATTCACTAGTTAAATTCGCTCGAAGGGGAACGGCCGTTCCCCGTTTCGGCGTAGCGTCGCGGATCTGGCGATCCGCTCGGAGCGTGGCTAACTGGATAGGAATTTCTGCCGTGATGCCCTATCCTGTCAACAATACTTTCGCCTTATCGACGATCACGTCCGCCGTCAGGCCAAACCGCTCTTTCAGATAATCCTCCGTGCCCACCTCGCCGAACTCATCCTGGACGCCGACGCGCTTCATCCGCGTGGGGTAAGATTCGGCCAGCACCTCGGCCACGGCTGATCCCAGCCCGTTAAAGATCTGGTGATTCTCACAGGTCACAATCGCGCCCGTCTTCTTGGCGTACTCGAGGACCAGATCCGCATCCAAGGGCTTGAGCGTGTGCATATCGATCACCGCCGCCGAGATGCCGTCCTCGGCCAGCGCGTCCGCCGCCTTGAGCGCCTCGCCGACCATCACGCCGCCGATGGCGATCAGCGTCACGTCCTCGCCATCGCGCATCACCACGCCCTTGCCCAGCTCGAACTCAGTGCCCTCGGCGTGCAAGGCGGGCAACAAGCGGCGATGCAATCGCACGTACACGCAGCCTTCGTGATAGGCCACCTGGGGAATCAGCGCCGCCAACGAGACCGGATCACTCGGCTCGACCACGATGAGCTTGGGCACGTTGCGCATCAGGCCCAGATCCTCGAACGGCATGTGGGTGCCGCCGTTGAAGGCCGCCGTCACGCCAGGATCGGTGCCGACCAGCTTGACGTTGAGTTGCGCGTAGTTCGCCGAAATAAAGAATTGATCGTACGTGCGCCGCGCCGCGAAGCACGCGAAGGTCGCAGCGAAGGGGATCTTCCCGGTGGCGGACAGCCCGGCCGCCACGCCGACCATATTCGCCTCCGCCACACCGACGTTAAACGTCCGTTCGGGGAAACGCGCCAGAAAGGGATTCGTCGCCGTAGCGCGCATCAAATCCGCTTCCATCACGACAATTTGGGGATCTTCTTCCGCCAAAGCGATTAACGTATCTGTATAAACCTCACGCATTTGTTTATCTGCCATCATATATCTCCTGGCTCGCTTCCGCATCGAGCCGGGCAATCGCTTCCTTCGCCAGCTCATACGAGAACTTCATATTGTGATTACTCAATTTCGCCTCGGCGAAGAACGCGCCCTTCCCCTTGATCGTGTCCAGCACGATCATCGAGGGGCGAACGGTCTCGGCCTTAGCGCGCGCAATTGCCACATCCAACTGATGGAAATCGTGCCCGTTGATGCGCTGCACAAACCAACCGAAGACCATCCACTTGGCGGTCAGATCCTCCAGATTCATCACCTCGTGGATGTAGCCGTCGATCTGCATCTTGTTGTAATCCGTGAAGGCGATCAAGTTGCCGAGGCCGAATTGGGACGCGGCCATCGCGGCCTCCCAAATTTGCCCCTCCTCGCTCTCTCCGTCGCCGATCAGGCAATAGATCGTGTTCCCGCGCTTATCGAGGCGGTCGCCCAATGCCACACCCACGGCCGACGACAGCCCCTGACCCAGCGAGCCGGTCGTCATATCCACGCCGGGCGTCAGGTTGCGATCACAGTGGCTCGGCAGATTCGTGCCGCCGCGATTGAGCGTGTGCAGCCACTCTTTGGGGAAGTAGCCCTTATCCGCTAAGATGCTGTACAGCGTCGGGCCGGCGTGCCCCTTGGAAAGGACCAACTTATCCCGCTCCTCCCACGTTGGATTTTCGGGATCGATCTTCATCCATTTGTAGTACAAAATCGTTAACGTCTCGACAATCGACATCGACCCGCCGATGTGCCCCACCCCCAAATAGCCGATCTCATCAATCGTCAATTTGCGGATATGGCGGGCTTTCTCCTCTAACTCTCTCAAAACCTGTTCATCCATATCTTTCTCCTCATCTACACTGTTACACTGTAAATTTAAAAATGATAGCTATCCGGAAACTGTTTAGTCTTATGAGCAAGGCTCCAAGCCACTAAGAGCTTTTTTTGAGGTCTCGAGCCCAAATCTCGCCGCCGAGGCCGAGCAGCACCAGGCGCTCGCCCGCGCCCTTTGATGCGGGGATCACAGCTATATCGACAGGCGTGACATCGTCGGGCAGGGGATACTCCGTCCACGTCGCGCCATCGACGGAACGCATAAGCTGCTGCTCGCCGGTGAGCGCGAAATATGCCCCGCTTTCGGACGCGCGCAACAGACGCAAGAGCGGCGCCTCCGCTTCGTCGATCACGGGTGTCACGGCCTCATCGTCGAGGTCCACGCGCCAGCCACGCCGGCCCACGCTGACCAGAACGCCATCGGATGTGACGTCCAACGTGGCGAGCGCGAGTTTCATCTCCAATGACCATGCATGCAGAGCGTGCCACTGCTGCGATGCAGGCAACCAACGCCAAAGCGTGGCCGCGCCAGACGCTTGGGAGACGGCCAGGACGCCGCCATCCTCCGTCCCGGCCAAGGCGAGCACGCGCGAGCCGCTCTGCGGCGCATCGATGCTCTCCCATATCGCGCCGCCATCCTCCGAGCGCCAGAGCTGACCACGCGCATCCAGCGACCAGCAGACGCCATTCGCTACACACGCAAGCGCCATCAACCCAGCAGTAGCCGACCGCATCGAGACCGGCTCCCACGTTGCGCCCGCCCCGGATAGACGCCACGGCGGCTCCGATGGCCCATACGCCAGTAGCGCGCCGCTCGCATCCGAGGTTAGTCGCGTGAAGGCGCGCGCCGCGAGGGCCTCATCCAGTCGCCACGTCTGGCCCGCGTCCTCGGAGAGCAACAGCCCGTGGCGGTTCAGCCCGGCGTAGAGACGCGAAGCGTCGCCCGCCAGGCAGAGCACGGCCCCTTCCGCCGCGTGGACCTGGCTCCAGTGCGCGCCGCCGTCCTCCGAGCGGAAAAGCCGCCCATCGGCGGCGCCCGCCACGCAGATGGGCGACGTGGCAAACGCGGGATGCAGCCACAGGGCGTTGATCGCCGGCGGGGAGGCGGGCCAGCCTTCATTATAGGTGCGCCACGTGCGACCGCCGTCCGTGGAGCGCAGCAGGCCCTGATCCGCCGTACCGGCGAAGACGGTGCGATCCTCGGCGAAGTTGGGACTGACGGCCAGCGCCTGCA
>CAZCAI010000225.1:0-5814 GCA_964496595.1 uncultured Anaerolineales bacterium | reverse complement strand
GCCCAATGGCCGTGGGAACCGCCGTGCTTAGTGGCGAATACTTTAAGACACTAACAATAATCCAACATCCATCCTCCAACCTCCAATATCCAAATAAAACGCGCCCGCCGGTAATTGCCGGCGGGCGTTATTTTTTTCACTAACCCTTGCGAAGGTTAGTAAGGTCTTTTCAGCCGGGTTGTCCTCTGAAGCACAAGCGCCTCCTGGCGCCCAAAACATCGCGGCAACCTTCGCAAGGGTGCGCAGAGTTATTTTTTCGCCCGCTCCTCCAGCGCATTCCACACGCCGCCGCTGACCTGGCGGGGATTGGTTTTGCCGTAGCGGACGCGGTAGGTCTGATCCTGCGGATTCGATTGGAGGTAGCCGCCATCCACCAGACGATCTAACATTGCCTGGGTCTCCTCTCCCGACTTCCCGGTGATCTCGACGGCAACCTCGAACGTGATCGCGCGCTGGCGGACGATGTGCGTCATCAAGCAGCGCAGATCATCGGGCAGGCCCAACAAGTCGGAGATTTTAACGCCCCCGCTCTGTTGCTCAATCTGCTTGGAAAAAGATTCGAAGATACCCACAGGCCACCTCCTCAGTAAAACTCTGGTACGGCAATCGGCTCCGGCTGGGGGTCGCACTCGCCACACCACAGGACATTCGAGACGACGACGGCCTTGGGCGTCTCGTCGCGGCCTAAGTACATCGCCAGCGTAGTAGGGAAGTCGGTGCTGTAATGATCCTTACAGACGGCGCGCCCACAAAATTTGCAGATACCGATAGCCGGCTGTCCACATTTATGACATACCATCGCCGCCCCCTAGACCTTCTCGATGAGGTTGACGACGTCCCGGATGCCGGTGGAGAATGGATGATCTGGAAAGTGCAGCGAGAAGACATCGGCGGATTGCATGCGCGCCACATCCTCCGAAAGGGGCAAAATGGTAGCCACAGAGCTGTCGTAGGTCGACTCGACCTGCTCTCGTAACTCGTCGAAGTCGTAGCTGGTCAGCGCTTTATTGACCACAAGGTAGAGGTTCGGCACCTCCAACTTCCGTGCCACATCGACGGTGACCGCCGTCCCCTGGAAATCCTGCCGGTCAGGCCGGAGGATGATCACCAGCACGTCCGAGATGGCGATGGACAGCAGTGTCTCCTCATTGAGGCCGGGATGGGTATCGATGATGAGGTAATCCAACGCCAGCTTCTCGACTAAGGCATTGAAGCCGTCGTTGAGCAAGCCCACGTCGTACCCCTCGCGCAGGACGCGCGCAATCTCCCCCGCGCGGATGCTGGACGGGATCAGATAGATGTTGCGGCTCATCAACACTACCTTGCCCCGGCCGATCTGCGCGCCCACATCGTAAGCCGTCTCCTCGATGGGACAGCGCCCCCAGAGATAGTCGTTCAGCGACTTATCGATCTTCTCTTCGTCCATCCCGAAGATGATGTGAATCCCCGGCGATTGGATATCGGTATCGATCACGCCGACGCGATGACCGTCGTTCGCCAGTTGGGCCGCCACGTTGGCAGAGATGTTCGATTTGCCGGTACCCCCGCGAAATGAATGAACCGAAACGATTTTGGACATGATGCTCTCCTTTGGAAATCAGTTGCAAGTTACGAGTTACGAGTTAAAAGTTGCAAGTTAAAAGTTGAAAGTCAATTTTTACGCAATACGAAATACGCACTACGCCCCGGATCACTCCGCCGCCGCGCGTTTGCGCAGTTCGTCGGCGCGATCCTTGAGTTCGCGGAAATAATCCGATTCGGTGATCTCGGCGACCTGGCGCGCTTTCTTGCTGTGATCGATCTCGATGCGCAGTTCCTCGACCTGGCGCTTCAGCCCCTCCTCACGCTCGCGGACCTTGTCCACCATCATCTCGAAGACGCGCGCCAGAGTAGAGACCTCGTCGCGCAGCGGGCCGGAGTAAAGTGGCGCCATATCCTGGTCGTAATCGCCCTCCGCCACCCGCTCGACGATCTGGGTCAGGCCAATGATGGGCCGCGTAAGCGTCTGGGAGATGATAAAAACCAGGATGAAGAGCACGGCGTAGGTGATCAGGAAAGCGATGAAGACCGTGTTGAGAATGGACTGCTGCACCTCCTGGACGTAATCAGCCCGAAAATCGATGCCCAAGCCGCCGACCGACTCGCCCGCATCGTTGCGAATCGGCGCGTAGGCCGAGATCCAGTTACCCCACTTGTCCTCATACGGCTCCAGATCCTTCCATAGACCGGAGAGGCCCTCGATCATCGAGCCATAGGTGATGTACGGCTCGCGAAAGCCCGCCGCCTTATCCCACCCGACGGTCAGCAGGAAGTCGCCGATGAAGAGTACCTCGTTCTCGACCTCCTCATCGCCCCGAATCCAGGAGTAGGGATAGGCGCGCGGCTCCAGTTGGTGGATCGTATCCAACCAGGCGCGATGCTCCCAATAGCGGGGATCGTCCGTCAGCCCGTCCGCGCGCGGCTCCGCCTCGTGCGCCATCACGGCGAAGGCGTCGCCATCAATGCCCGCGATGCCGCCGTGGAGCGTGTTGACCATATCCTCCTCGATTTTGGCCAGCGCCATCTCAGTCGCGAACGAATAAAACCAGTAGAAGGCTACCGCAAAGACCAGACTAAAGAGCAGGGTAAATCCCACCAGGAATTTGACCCGCAAGCTGACGAATTTAAAAAATTTTCGGTCGGGTGCATTCATTTTCTCAACTCCTCTATTTCTTTAGACGCCGAAGTCCCGCCGATTCCAGATGAAGCGCCGCAAGGTGCATTCATTTTCTCAACTCCTCTATTTCTTTAGACGTAAGTACCAGGTCATCGACGTTCATCGTCTCTCCGGCGTAATTTTCCACCCAGCGCCCCGTCTCGTCCTCGTGATAGTACGGCTCCCACAACGGAATCTTGCCCAGCGGCGTGGTCAGCACATACTGCGGGATCGAAAAGCCGGACGTGTGCCCGATCAGGCCGCGCATTACCTCCCGGCCCTGATCAATGGTCGTGACGAAGTGCGAGATGCCCACAGCGTTATCGCAATGATACAGGTAGTAGGGCAGCACGCGGATTTTGAGCAGCGCGTGCAACAGCGCCCGCATCGTCGCCAGATCGTCGTTGATGCCCCGGAGCAGCACGCTCTGATTCTGCACGACGATGCCGTGGCGGATCAAGCGGTCGCAGGCCGCGGCGGCCTCCGGCGTGATCTCGCGCGGATGGTTGAAGTGGGTGTTGAACCACAGCGGATGGAAGCGCTCTAACATCGCGCACAGCTCCGGCGTGATGCGCTGCGGCAACACCGCCGGCGTCCGGCTGCCGATGCGGACGATTTCCACGTGCGGGATCGCGCGCAGGCGGGTGAGAATCTCCTCCAGCTTCGCATCGCCGTAGATCAGCGGATCGCCGCCGGTCACCAAAACGTCGCGCACCTCCGAGTGGCGGGCGATGTACTCGAAGTCCTCGTCCCAATTGGCCGCCTCGCGCTCCCGGAAATAGGTGCCCTCCACATCCATCGTGTGATATTTGCGCGTGCAGTGGCGGCAGTAGACGGGGCACATCTCCGTCGCCAACATAATCAGCCGATCCGGGTATTTGTGGACGATGCGATTGGTCTTGCGATGCGTCATATCGCCCACGGGATCGACGGTGGCGGTGGGATGAGAGACGAATTCGCGCTGGCTGGGCACGCCCAATTGCCGGACGGGGCAGCGCGGATCTTCTTTGTCCATCAGAGAAGCGTAGTAGGGCGTGACGCTCCAGCGATACCGGCCCTCGCAGGCGCGGATCGCGGCCGCTTCCGCCTCCGAGACATCGATCCACCCGCGCAGTTCCTCTAACGTCGTGATGCGACGCTGTAACTGCGTCCGCCAATCAGCCTGCGCCAACTCTTCGTTTGACAAAGTTGAAGATGAAGCAGGAAACATTATCTTATGCTCCTTTCCAACGCCGGAGGGCGTTCGTAACAATCGCAGCGATTAGTTCATCGTAGGATAATCCAGCCTGGCGTGCGATGATGGGCATCACGCTGCACGTCGGATGCAACCCCACCAGGGGATTCAGTTCCATCACGTGGGGCCGGGCCGCCGCATCCAGGCGGATGTCCACGCGGCCCAGATCGCGGCACTCCACAGCGCGATAGGCGCGCAGCGCGAGATCGGCCAACGACGAGCGCAGCGCCGCCTCCGTCACCGGCGTGAAGACGCCCGCTATCGAATCTCCCCAGCGCTCTTTCTCGCCCTGGTCGCTGACGCCGTGGGCCGCCGGCGGAGTGATCTCCGTGATGCCGAGGACGTGCGCCTCGGCGCCTGTACCTAAGATCCCGACGGAGAACTCGCGCCCCGGCAGGAAGGTCTCGACGAGCGCGGGCTGGCGATAGCGGGCCAGGGTCCATTCGATTCGCTCCCGCAGCGCCGCCTCCGACGCGACCACCGACGCCGCGTCGATGCCCTTGGACGTGCCCTCGTGCAGCGGTTTGACGAAGAGCGGGAAGTCGGGCAGGCCAATATGATCCACAAGATCATCCGCCAGCGCCGTCGCATCCGAGACCACGGCGAAGGGCGCAGTCAGAACGCCCGCCTGCTGCCAGATTCGCTTAGCCATCGCCTTGTCCAGGCAGAGGCTCAACGTCAGCGGATCGGAGCCGGTGTAGGGCACGCGATACGCCTCCAGCAGCGCCGGCGCCTGCGCCTCGCGCGCGCGGCCCCAGACGCCCTCGGCCATATTGAAGACCAGATCTAACGTCTCGGCCTGGCCCGCGCGGAGGAAGTCCATCAATTGATGCAGATCCCCAATCCGCCGGACGCGATGGCCCAATTGGGTCAGCGCATCCACCAGATAGCCAATGCTCTCCTCGCTATCGAACTCAGCGGCGAAATCGGGCGGCGCGCCGGGATAAGGGCGCGCTTGCTCGCGTAGGTTGTAGATCAGGCCAATCTCCATTCGTCTCGTCTCCTCAAAAGTCCAACTTATCCAACACGCTGCTAACCCGGCGCTGGCGGCGCTTGAGCCGCCAATTCCAGAGGCTCTCCTCGTAAACTTTGCGCAATTGCACCATCGCCCAGAGCGCGAAGAGCGCCGCCGCGCCAACGACCGTAAGATAGATATAGAAATTGGCCGTCGTGGGCACGATGTTACCTAAGACTAACATCAAACTCAGCACCCCGATGCCCAGCAGACTCCCCCCAACATAGAGGTAGCTATCCAGGAAGACGCTCACGCGCCCGCGTCGCTCCTCCGGCACCAGCGCCTGGAACGCCTTCCGCGCCGATTCATCAACGGTGTATTCCGGCAGCTTGAACAAGACCAGGCCGCCCACCGCGCTGACGATGCCGGGCCAGCCCAACATCCAGAGCGCGCCCAGCAGCGCCGTCGAGGGCAGGATAAGGAAGGTGTTCTGAATCCCCAGCTTATCGATGATCCACCCGGAGAGGAAGGCCTGGATCAGCAGGGCCGCCACGGTGTAGCTCAGGCGATAGATGCTGTAGAAGGTCTGGTACTGGGCCTGGAGGGGAAAGGCTTGATCGGAGACCACTAGGAAGCGGAACTCGATGATCACATCGCAGACCGCCAACGCCAAGAGCGCCATCGCCAGGTAACGAAAAGAGGGCACATCCTTGACGAACCCCCACCCTTCGGTCAGCGTCTCGCGCACCGATTCGGTGGTGTGGACCGTCTCGCGGATCTGCACGTTGGGGAATCCCGCGTGGAGCGCAATGTAGACCACAAAATAGATCAGTGCGCTGAAGGCCAAGACCTCCTCGTTGCCCACATCCGCGCGCGCGAAGAGGTGGGGTTGCATCGCGGCAAAGCCGATGAACAGTAGGCTGACCACCG
>CAZCAI010000224.1:0-5955 GCA_964496595.1 uncultured Anaerolineales bacterium | reverse complement strand
CCAAAAACCACAATAAATACATTAAGTTAGCAACTAGTATCAAGGCCCCACCCCCAAAAAACACCGGACGAACGCATCTGGGCATCATCTTTGCCAAGCGTATCCTCAAAGTCACGTAGAAACGTGCCTTGCGCAAATCCTTAACCAAAGCTTTTGTTGTAGAGTAGCGTTTCTTGGGGTCAGGATGTGTGGCCTTTAACACAATACGTCTAAGTCTACGAGGTAGGTCTTGCAGGAAATCATCGGTTAGGCGATTATGCTTTATGATGCTAGAAAGGTTTGGAGAATCTACGGTTGTTTTACCACTGAGCGTTTCACCCTGAAGCATTTCTGCTAATACTACACCAAGTGAATAAATATCGGCTCTATGATTTACGGGATCACCATCCAATTGCTCTGGAGCTGCATAAGTTGGTGTGCCTATCAATTCTTTAATAGTTTCTTTTTTACCATCATTTTCTTTTGTTTGCGCAATCCCGAAATCAGATAGTACAACACGCTGCCCACTCAATGAAAATAATATATTTGAAGGCTTGATATCTAAGTGAACTATATCTTGTTCGTGAGCGTAGTCAAGCGCTTCTGAAATTTGTTCCATTAAATTTAAGATATTAGAATATGAAAGTTCCGAGTCTTTCTCGCGTGTTAATAAATTCCCTTTCGCTTGATTGATCTTCTCCTCTAGTGACTTTTTGGGCATGTATTCAAGCAAGATGTATTTGAACTTGTGGCCATCTATCTGTACGTCGCTAATCCATCTGTCTTCAATTCCAGGAATGGGAATAATCCTGATAATGCTTCGATGAGTAAGCTGTTGTAACACCTCAGCTTCCTTGTGCAAATAACCGTTACTCTCTAAATCAAGCCTCTCAATCTTAATAGCCACTAATTTATTTTTATTTCCCTTGATGTGTGCTAAGTAAGTTGTTGCCATACCCCCTTGACCAAGTTTTCGCACGATGACCAAGCCGGGTATCTCGATAATAGATCCTGGGCGGTTCGGTTGAAGTATAGTGTCAACTTGTTGCTCTCTTTGCTCTGGCTGGTAATCTACCATAGTTCGCTCTCCGTCGATACCCCGCTCATAATCTGCCCAAGGACTGTTGCCTTCTAACATAGCGCCCCCCAATTTTTATAAAATATTTACTTTATCTCAAATAATATATAGTTTATCACTCATTATATTCAGTAAAAAACTGCAATTATGTTCTATTATATCTTATAATACAATCTACACAACAACAAAAAAGGAGAACGTCGGTATAGGGCCGATTCGCCAATCGCCTCGACCCAAAAAACAAACCGGACACCCCCTGGAAACTCCAGACGATGCCCGGCTGCTTATCCTGTGAATCCCGTCAATCCTGTTGCTTCTCCCTCATGCCACCGCGCCGACCGCCTCCGCCTCTGCTTCCGTCTCTGCCTCGACCGGCGCCGTCGCCTGGCCCTTGAACTGGCTCATGTACAGATTGTAGTAGAAGCCCTGCTTCTCCAGCAATTCATCGTGCGCGCCGCGTTCGATGATCTCCCCGTCTTTGATGACCATCACGCAGTCGGCCTCGCGAATGGTGCTGAGCCGGTGCGCGATGACGAAGCTCGTGCGGCCCGCCATCAGCCGCAGCAGCGCCTCTTGGAGGCGCTGCTCCGTGCGCGTGTCGACGTTGCTGGTCGCCTCGTCCAGGATCAGGATTTCGGGATCGGCTAAGATGGCGCGGGCGATGGCCAAAAGCTGCCGCTGGCCCTGGCTCAGGTTGCTGCCGCGCTCGGTCAGCTCCGTCTCGTAGCCCTGCGGCAGGCGATGGATAAACGAGTGGGCGTTGGCCAGCTTCGCGGCGGCGATGACCTCCTCATCGGTCGCGTCCAGGCGCCCGTAGCGGATGTTGGCCATCACCGTGTCGGCGAAGAGGAAGTTATCCTGCAAGACCAGCCCCAGCTTGTCGCGCAGATCATCGATCTTGAACTCGCGGATGTCCGTCCCGTCGATGAGAATCGCGCCGCTGTCCACATCGTAGAAGCGCGTCAGAAGATTGATGATCGTCGTCTTGCCCGCGCCCGTCGGCCCCACCAGCGCGATGGTCTCGCCGGCCCGGTTGTACATCGAAACGTGCTTGAGCACCGGCTCGCCCGGCTCGTAGCCGAAGCAGACGTCGTCGAAGCGCACCTCTCCTCTGATGTGGGTCAGCGGTCGCGCGTCGGTCTCATCCGCCAACTCCGGCGCCTCATCCAACAGCTCGAAGACGCGCTCCGCGCCGGCCAGCGCCGCCTGGATCACATTGAATAACTGCGCGACTTGGCTCAGTGGGTGGCCAAACTGCCGCGCGTAGCTGATGAAGGTCGCGATGGCGCCCACCGTGGCAAGGCCCTGCACCGCCATCCAGCCGCCGGCGCCCGCGACGATGGCCAGGCTGATGTTGTTGACGAGGTTCATCACTGGCCCCATAAAGCCGGAGAAGATCTCGGCGCGCGTGGCGGCCTCGCGCAATTGGCGATTGACCGCCGCAAAGGTCTCCGTCACCGCGTCCTCGCGCACATAGGCCTTCACCACCTGCTGGCCCGTGATCGTCTCTTCGATGATGCCGTTCAGCTCGCCCAGATGCTTCTGCTGGGCCTGGAAGCCCGTGCGCGAGCGCTTCGTCACGCTCCGGGTCAGGATCATCATTAGCGGCAGGACGAGGAGCGTCACCAGCGCCAGCGGCACATTGATGACAAACATCGCGATGATCACGCCCACGATCGTCAGCGAGCTGGAGATCAACTGCGTGGCGTTCATCGTGAGCACATTGCTAATCGTCTCCACGTCGTTGGTCAGGCGGCTCATCAGATCGCCGTGCGCGTGCTGATCGAAGTAGCGGAGCGAGAGCGTTTGCAGCTTGGCGAAGATGTCGGCGCGCAGATTGCGCACGACGCGCTGCGCCATACTCGCCATCAGCACCTGTTGCAGCCACGCTCCCGCCGCGGCCAGCGCGTAGACGGCTAACATCGCCAGCGCGATCCGCGCCAGGCCGGCCAGATCGCCCCGCGCGATAAATTGATCGATAGCGATACCCATCAGCGCCGGGCCGGCCACGTTCAAGGCTGTGGTCGCGATCACCAACGTCGCCGCGCCGATCAGCGTCCAATGCTCCGCTTTGAGATAGTCCCACAGGCGGATCAGGGCGTTGCGCGCGTCCTTGGGCTTCTCCAGGCCGTGGCCCATCCGGTGTCCGGGGCCGTGACGTGGGCCAGGGCCGGATTGATTGGCGCGCTCTTGTCTCGTTTCAGATTGGTTAGCCATGGGTCGCTCCGCTGCCTAATTGTGAATTGTAAATCTCGCGGTAGATCGGGCTGGCGGTCATCAACTCCTCGTGCGTGCCCTGCGCCGCGATCTGTCCGTCATCCAACACCAAAATCTTGTCGGCGGTCAGCACCGTGCTGATCCGCTGGGCGATGACGAAGCTGGTGCGATCCCGCATCAGCTCCTCCAGCGCCGCCTGGATCTGCGCCTCGGTCTCCACATCGACGGAACTGGTGCTGTCATCCAAGATCAGCACCGCCGGATGGAGCAGGAGCGCCCGCGCGATGGCGATGCGCTGCTTCTGCCCGCCGGAGAGGTTGACGCCGCGCTGGCCCAACTCGGTGTCGTAGCCTTCGGGGAAGCTCGTGATAAAATCGTGCGCCTGTGCGGCCTTGGCGGCGGCCACGACCTCCTCATCGGAGGCGTCGGGCCGCCCGTAGCGGATATTATCGCGGATCGTGCCGCTGAAGAGCACGGTCTCTTGCAGCGCGATGCCGATGTTGCGCCGCAGCGTGTGCTTATCCAGGTCGCGCACATCGACGCCATCGACGGTCACGCGCCCGCCGGTCACATCGTAAAAGCGGGGGATCAGATGCACCAGGCTCGATTTGCCCGCGCCCGTGGCGCCCAGCAACGCCACCGTCTGCCCCGGCTCGGCGACAAAATCCACCTGGTTGAGCACCGGATCGCCGCAACTCTTATCGTAGCTAAAACAAACCCGCTCGAAGGCCACGCGCCCTTGAAAGCGGTGATGGCGAACCGCGTCGGGTCGATTCTGCACCGTCGGCTCCGTCTCCAGCACCGCGCCGATGCGCTGTGCGGAGGCCTCGGCGCGGGAGATTTGCAGGATGATGATGCTCGTCATCAGCAATCCGATCAACGTTCGTTGTAAGTAATTGATGAACGAGATGATCTGGCCTGTGCTCATCTGGCCCATCGTCACCTGAAGGCCGCCGAACCAGATCACGCCCACCAGGCCCAAATTCATCGCCAGCATCGCGAAAGGCATCGCGACGGCGATGACGCGCACTACGCGGATGGTCTGGGCCATCAGATCCTCGTTGGCCGCGCGAAAGCGCATTTTTTCGTGATCGGCGCGCACAAAGGCCTTCACCACGCGCACGCCGGCCAAATTCTCCTGCATCACGGAGTTGAGCGCGTCCAACTTCTCCTGCACCACGCGGAAAAGCGGGTAACCCCGGCGGATAATGAGCAGTACGCCCGCCAGCACCACGCCCAAGAGCGCCAGCGGCAGCCAGACCAGTTGCGGGGTGGTGAGCACCACCATAATCAAACTGCCCACCAACAGCAGCGGCGCGCGGACGAGGATGCGCAGCATCATATAGAGCGCCATCTGCACCTGCGTCACATCGTTGGTCAGATTGGTCACCAGCTTGCCGGTGCCCAACTTATCCAGGTTGGCGAACGAAAGCGATTGTACCTTGCGGAAGAGCGCCTCGCGCAGATCGGCGGCGAAGCCCTGCGCGGCCTTCACCGCGAAGATGCCGTTGGTCATCCCGCCTACCACACCGATCAACGCCAGGCCGATCATCAGCGCCCCGGTGCGCAGCACCACCTCCAAATCCAGGTTGGCGATGCCCACATCGACGATGCGCTCGATGAGCCGGGGCTGCATCAAGTCCATCGCCACCTCCAGCGTCATCAGCAGCGGCGCCAACACCAGCCACTGCCAGTACGGTTTTAAGAACCGCGTGAGTCTGTTCATAGATTCCATGTGTGTCTCCTTGTCATCTCTCTGTGTAAAACATATTTCGTGTTGCGTATTGCGTAAAATCATGAGTAAGTTCTTGTGGTTTCATTTTTTACATTTAGGAAATCTTTCCGGTAGCCAATTCTGTAATTTTGAATTTAGAATTGCGAATAATGCTATTGGAAAAAGATTCAGAATTCTAAAGCTGTTTTCTAAAGGTGTCAGGTAGCCAGGGTTGCGATCTAGGTTGATGCTTCGTCATCGGCGCGGAGGAGGTTGTCTCTGATGCGCATCAAGAGCGTGCGGAATGTCGCTATCTCCTCGGTGGTCAGGCCCGCCAAAATCTCGGCGTCCAGCTTGTCTAACGCGCGTCGTACGTCCGCCATCACCGCGCGTCCGGCCTCCGTGAGGTGAACGCGGGAGACGCGCTGGTCGCGTTCGTCTGGCCTGCGGACGACGAAGCCGGCCTTCTCCATGCGCTGCACCATCTTGGAGATCGTCGGCGGAGAGACGTGCATTTTCTTGGCCAACTCCGTGTGTGTGCGACCATCGCGCTCGGCCAACATCTTCAGCACGGGGGGCTGCCCGCGATATAACCCGATCCCCTCGAGCACGGCAAATGCCCGGCTGTGATGCAAGCGACACACGGCGCCCAACAATCGTCCTATGGGTTCTTCGATGAGTTCTTGCTCGGTCTCAGTCGACATTTGTACCCCTGGAATTAATTTAACCGACTAATAATAAACCGGCTAACATTATACCCCAAGGAGCATCAGGGTCAAGAGCAAATCCGCGGGCCGGGAGCGACGGCTGATCGTCGGAAAGTATCCCGCCGCGCCCTGCGCCGAGGATTGAAATCCCCGGCTACTAAGCGCAAGTCAACTAAAGTTGACTCAATTTCTACGCATATTCTTCCCTTCAGTCGGTCTTTAGCCGACTTCAGCTTTTAGCCTGCGATTCATCCGCAGGC
>CAZCAI010000223.1:0-5973 GCA_964496595.1 uncultured Anaerolineales bacterium | reverse complement strand
TGTGCCCCCAGTATACTCTGCTAACGCGGGGGCTTCTAACTGCACCATCCAACGATCTGTGGACCCCAATATGCCGTCTTCTTCAACAGCATCAGATGATAGGGGCATATAGTCCGGCGCAGGCGGTGCCGCGCCAACTGAGGTCGCGAACGTGGCCAAAATCGCTACGATCGCAAAAACTCGTAGAGCTTTAAACATTTAGAACCTCCTCCTATTTAAAAAGTGTAATGTGTTGCAAAACGTCAACTAAAACCAAGCTCAATCGGCTACCCAATACGCATCACCTCCTTTTGACGTTCTCAATTGTCGCCCTCAGCAAAGAACTAAGGGTGGAAATCCCAAGAGGTAAAGAGATTTTTAGGATTCCCCAAACTCAGAAGAGATAGTTTATACTCTCACAAAAACAACAAATGTCAACTTTCAGGGCCGATTTAAGAGGTAAAATCTCGCCTCTCTTGCACCGTCCAATAGAATACGTCGTCTCAGAGATAAAAATCCCGCGCTGATTTCCCGGATTCCTCGTGAATTGGGGCAGATTCCCAGCTTTCTACTTTAGTACGTTGCGCCTCACAAGGCTAAGGTAGTTCCAGGAATTAAAACCTTCCAAACCAGATGCTTTTCCCTCGGAAAATCGCTTATATTTGGGAGGTTTATTTTCTTGGAACGGCCTAAACGGCTACGGAAAATCCTCCTATCGATCCCATTGCTGAACGATCATTGGCAAATAGACCCACACCACGCGCTCCTCCAGCGTCTGAGCGAGCGGCTCCGCGCGGTTGCCGTAGAGATCCACCACCTGCCCCACCGTGATCTCGTGATGGAGCGCGAGCGGCGTCGTGAGGCTGAAGGCCAACGTGACGCTCAGGCGCTCGCCCGATTGTAGATAATGCCCCGCGCCGGTCAGATTATGCCAGGTCAGGCGACCGATCTCGTGCTCGTCAGGTGCCGGGATCGCTTGGATGAAGGCGGCGGTTTCGGGATCGTACACATCCACCAGCGGGATCTCGGTCAACGCGCTGGCGCCGACGTTATGCACCAGGAGCGTCACCGTGATGCGCCCGGAATCGCCCGGCGCATAATCCAGCACGCGATGCGACAGCCGCACGGCGGGCGGGGCCACGCGCACGGCGGCGCGCCGCGTCGCCGTCAACACACCGGCCGGAAGCGTGGCCGTCACCTGCGCCGTCCCGGTGTGCGCGCCCTCCGAGATCGTCCGCCGCGCCGCGAGCACATAGGACAAGCGCACGCGCTGGCCCGGCGTCAAGGGCGTCGTGTTGGCCCAGGTCAAGCGCTGCGCCTCGGCCAATGTCAGCCCCGGCGTCCCGGTCAGATAGTCAAATCCGGCGGGCAGCAGATCGGTCAACTCGACGCTGCCGGCGGCGAAGGTGAGCGCTCCGGTATTGCGCAGTTCTAACGTGTAGGTGAGCGGCATGCCCGGCGCGCCGACGGTCGGTCGCACGCGATGGGATAGCGCCACCCCAGGCATCAAGACCTCGGTTGTGGACGACGTCTCGTTGTTGCCCGGCGCGCGATCCCACACCGCGCTGGCGATGCGCGCGTGATGGACTAATTCGCGCGGCGCATCAAGCGCCACCGTCGCCGTGAAGGACAACGCCCCCTGCGCGTCCGCCGGCAAAGCGGCCGCCGTCCACGTGAGATGCTGCCCCTGCGAGTCCAATGTCCAGTCCGCATCAGACGCTGACTCAGAAGCCCGCACCGGCCCGCCAAAGATCACACCGTCGGGCAGCGTGTGCGTGATCGTCGCCTGCCGGGCCGTCCACGGGCCGCAATTGGCATAGCGCAGCGTGATGGTGAGTGTATCGCCGGCCTGGAGAGCGCCGCCGCCCGCCGTGATCGTGTGCGAGAGCGCCAGATCGGCTGCGCGCACCGCCGACAATTTGATCACGCGCTCGTTATCTCCCCCGCGCGCGTCAGATGCGCGCCCGGATATAGATACGGTCGTGGGCAACTCGCCCAGCGCTTTTTCCCGAACCGTCGCGGTGAAGACGATCTGCCCCTCGGCCCCGACCTCCAGCGCGCCGATGTGCCACGTGGGGCCGCTGACGTCGCCCACGATGATCGTGCCCGTGCCCATCTCCGGCGTCTCGCGCACCGATAAGGGGAGCAAACTCGCCGCGCCCGCCGTGATCTCGCCGCCAAATCGCAGCCGGCGGGAGAGCTGCGCCAGCACCGTCACACCCTCCGCGCGGGCCGGGCCGCGATTTGCATAACGCAGCGTCATCGTCACCACATCGCCGGCGCTCGCCTGCTGCGGTTGCACCGCCGCTGTGACCGAGAGATCCGCCGCCTGCGTGACTTCCGTCTCCACGTGAGCAACATGATTCTGCAACGCGCCATCGGGACGTTGCCCGGCGACCTCCGCCGTCATCGTGAATCTCCCTGCGGCCCATCGATAGACCAGGACTTCGACATCGAACCCGCGCGTCTCATTGCCGGCCAGCGGCCCCAGCGCCCAGACCAGCGCCGGGGCGCGACGCTCCGGCGGTAAGGTCGCGCTGATAAAGCGCATCGCTGTGGGCAGCGTCTGGGTCACGACCACGTTTTCGGCAGACTCCGGCCCCGAATTGGTCACCACCAGCGTATAGCGGAGACGTTGCCCGGCTCCCAGGGCGGCGGCATTATCCAACCACAGCGCCACATCTAAATCGGCCGCATCTAACGCAGGCGTGGGGGTCGTGCCGGTGAGCGACGGAGTCGCGGTGGGCGTCTCCGTCGCGCCGACGGTGGGCAATGGGGCATCGGTTGGCGAGGGGACGCGCGTGACAGTCAGCGATTCAGGCGAGGAGAGCGGCGTTTCCGCCGGAGTATCCGGCGTCGCAGGGGACGCATCCGAGATCGCGTTCCCCGTCGCCGGCGCGCGCGCGCCTACCGGCCGGACGACGAGGGGCTGTCCCACTATTGCATCGACCTCGTAGCCGGCGGGGACCTCCACCGAGGGATAACCTTGAGCGGGATCATTGAGGGTGACAGCGACGACGCCCTCCTCCGTGGCGACGTAGGTATGCGTGGGGGAGACCACCCGCGCGCGGAAGACGGTGCCGCGCACGCTGACCACCGCGGCGGGCATATCGACATCGAAGCTTCCCTGGCGGGATCGCAGGGGCTTGACATGCGCATACACCTCGCCGGTGCGCACCCACATCCGCACGGCGGGAGGTTGCCACAGCGAGCGGGGGCGCGCCTGGGTGATCGTCATCTGGGTGCCGGGAGAGAGCGTCACCTCGCTGCCATCGAAGGAGAGAACAGCGGAGCTTTCCTCATCCAATTGAATGCGTTCGCCCGCGGCCATGGAGATCTTCCGCTCGCCAGCAGCACCGGAGGTCGTTTCCTCACGCCACGGGATGATGGGACTGGAGCGCGTGACATCGGCTTGGCCCTGGAGCACATCCAACACGATATAACGCGAGGGCGTCGCCATCAGCGCCACGCCCACGCAGATCACGACCATCATCGCGGCGACCAAGGCCCACTGCACCATCCAGCGTTGACGAAACGGGCGCATCAAGCGATGATAGAATCGCTCGAACGGCGTGCGCTGCTGATGCGCCTGGAGGGTCGCGATCAAGCGCCGCTGGAACGCATCCCCGGCTCGGACGTCGTCCTGAGCCAGGGCGCGCAGCACCTGCTCGACCTGTCGTTCACTCTTCGCCATATCGTCCCTCAAACATCCTCGCCAACAACCGCCGGGCGCGCACTAAAATCGATTCGATGCTCTTCTCGCTTCGCTTCATCACCTTTGTCATCTCGGTAACCGTCATATCCTCCACATATTTGAGGATCAACGCCGTCCGGTAATGCGTGGGGAGCTGAAGCAAAGTTCTGCGCACCGCCTGGCGCACCTCAAAGCGCGCAAAAGCTTGCGACGGCAAGGGATCATTCCCCGATAAAAAGAAGGTTTTATCTTCCAGATCCACTTCGGGACGCCGCGCAAACCAGCGCTGCTGGTCTATCGCCTTATGCGAGGCGATGCTAAAGAGCCACGTCCGCAGCTTGCTATCTCCCTTAAAATTATCGATAGCATCAAGAGCAGCGATGAAGGTCTCTTGGACGACATCCTCAGCATCCTGCGCCGAGCCGCCCACACGATTGAAGACAAAGCGGTAGACATCGTCGGCATACCGGTGAACCAAATCCTCTACAGCCTCTGGTTCGCCGGATGCCAAGCGTTGCACCAACTGCCGCTCGAACTCCTCGTCACGCTTGCCGTTCATATATTACGTCGCCTTACAAGGCCACATCCTGCGGTCAGATACAAGTATATGCAAAAATCGTGTCGAGTTGTATAAGCCTAGATCGGGGGATTGATTGGGGCCTTTCCACAGATGTACTGGAGCGCGGCGACACCTCCTTCCCTCTTTCCGTCACACAATATTTAGGGCATGAATGAGTGTTACAGAACCTGGTCACGGACACTTCTTAGCTCACGGATTAACACTTTTTACATTTAGGAAATCTTTCCGGTAGCCGATTCCGTAATTTGGAATTTAGAATTGCGAATTGCGAATAATGCTATTGAGTAAAGATTCAAAATTCGCAATTCGCAATTCGAAAATGGACGTGAGCGGTAAGATGCTCATCAAGATGGGGAACTTCTCCGCTGAAAGATCTAAAAATCCGTGTGATCCGTGAGCTATTTTCTAAAAGTGTCCGGTGACTAGTTACAGAACTAAAGTGTAATGGGCAAAAGCGTCAACTGACCTGATTCTATCAATCGCTATGTTGCAGCCGCCTGACGCGCGCGCCTAACGGTTGCAGCTTCTTCTCGATGGCCTCGTAGCCCCGGTCAATCTGGCGGATGTTGTAGATGGTGCTGGTCCCCTCGGCGGCCAGCGCGGCGATGAGCATCGCCATGCCGGCGCGGATGTCGGGGCTTTCCATCTCGTCGCCGTGCAGGCGCGAGGGGCCATAGACCAGCGCGCGATGGGGATCGCAGAGGACGATGCGCGCGCCCATCGGGATGAGTTTATCCACAAAGAAGAGCCGACTTTCGAACATCTTTTCGTGAAAGATGACGACGCCCTCGCACTGCGTCGCCAGCACCAATGCGATGCTCATCAGATCCGCCGGGAAGGCGGGCCACGGCGCATCAGCGACCGACGGGATCGCGCCGCCCATATCCGGCACAATCTGCAGCGATTGCTCCGCCGGCACGAAGACGTCCTCGCCTCGGATCTCGATCTCGACGCCTAAGCGCCGGAAGCCGTTGCGGATCATCCGCAGGTGCTGGGGCACAGCGTTGCGGATCACCAGCTCGCCGCCGGTGGCGGCGGCCAGCGCGATGTAGCTCCCCACCTCGATGTGGTCGGAGTTGATGGTGAAGTCGGCGCCGCCCAGGCGCTCCACGCCCTCCACCACCAACGTGTCGGTGCCAACGCCGGAGATACGCGCGCCCATCGCGTTGAGCATCTGACAAAGATCCTGCACGTGCGGCTCCGACGCCGCGTTGCGAATGGGCGTGATGCCGCGCGCCAACGTCGCGGCCATCACCGCATTCTCCGTCCCCGTGACGCTGGCCTCATCCAAGAGGATGTCCGCGCCGCGCAGGCACTCGCTGTGAACGGTGAAGAGGCCATTGTCCACCTCGACGGTCGCGCCCAAGCCCTGGAAAGCCAGGAAGTGCGTGTCGACGCGCCGCCGCCCGATCACATCGCCGCCGGGGGCGGGGACGGCCACGCAGCCCAGGCGCGCCAACAGCGGCCCGGTGATCAGAATCGAGCCGCGAATGGCCCGAAACAAGGTGCGATCTTCTTCCGGGTCCGGTATCTGAATTTCTTTGGCGCAGAGCCGCCAGGTATGCGGATCCAATCGCGTCACCTCGACGCCCAATTCGGCCAGCAGATCTCCCATCGTCTCGACATCCCGAATGGCCGGGAGATTGCGTAAAATGACCGGCTCCTCGGTGAGCAGCACCGCCGCCATCGCCGGCAAGGCCGCGTTCTTATTCCCGCTGGG
>CAZCAI010000222.1:0-6089 GCA_964496595.1 uncultured Anaerolineales bacterium | reverse complement strand
AGGACTTCAGTCCGGGATCACACAACATTTCACCCAAAAACCAATAAGAGCCATTGTAAGTTTACTTCTGTGTTGGATCGTTCTCCAGAATCTCCTCGATCTTCGTCAGCATCTCTGGTTGCAGCACCACATCCGATGCCTTGACGTTGCTTTCGACGTGACTGGGTTTGGAGGCCCCAGTGATGGCGCACGAGATTTCCGGGCGGCGCAGGATCCACGCAAGCGCGAGTTGCGACATCGTGATGCCCAGCTCTTCAGCCAGGGCAGTGAGTTGCCGGACCTTCTCGACGTTCGCCTCCGTCAACTCGCCCTTCAGCCAATCGGTGCGATCCGCGCGGCTGCCTTCGGGGATGCCCGCGTTGTACTTGCCGGTGAGCAGGCCCTGCGCCAGCGGGCTAAAGACGACCATCCCCAAGCCGCGCTTCGCAGCGGTGGGCATAATCTCCGGCTCGACGTGCCTATCTAGCATGTTATATCGAGGCTGCTCCACCTGCGGCACGTAGGCGTTGAAGCGCCGGGCCGTGCCGTAAGCATCCTCAAGCTGCGCCGCGCTCCAGACACTCGTGCCCCAATAGAGGATCTTGCCCTGATGCACCAGATCATCCATCGCGCGGACGACCTCTTCGACGGGGGTGTTGGGATCGTAGCGATGGCAGAAGTAGAGATCCAAATAATCGACGCCGATGCGCTCTAAGGAATTGTCGATGCTTTCCATGATGTGCTTGCGGCTCAGCCCGCGATCGTTGACATTGTCGCTCATCGGCCAGAAGACCTTGCTGGCGATGACCAAATCCTGCCGGCGCAGGCCCAACTCGCGGATTGCCTCGCCGACGACGCGCTCCGCATTGCCGCCCGCGTAGACATCGGCGATATCGATGTAATTCACGCCGCGCTCAACGGCGGCCTTGATGCACTTCCGCGTCGTCTCCTTGCCCTCCGATCCGCCGAAGGTCAACCACGCACCTAACGCAATTTCGCTCACCTTGATGCTAGATCGTCCTAATTTTCGATACTTCATCGTTCATTTACCTCCATAGGTTACAAAACAACAAATATGCAAAGCGACAATAAGCGAATTGCGAATTTAGAATCTTTGCTCAATAGCATTATTCACAATTCGCAATTCTAAATTCCCAATTACGGAATCGGCTACTGGAAAGTTTTCCTAAATGTAAAATACCCGAGGCAGCAAATCGCGATCAAGCTTCTACGTAGATATCCAACAGATCGCGCAGCATCGTCGCCGAGGATGGAATCGGCGTCGGCTCGTCGATGATGGCGGTGATGGTGCCGTAGATGTCGGTGGCGAAGATGACGCCCATCTGCTTGTGGCCCAATCGGCCCAGCGAGTGCTCCGGCGAAAGCGGTACCGGCGCCACGGAGAGGTTATACGCCCCATCCGGGCGGCGCTCCGCGCGGGCCAGCAGTCGATAGCGGTAGCCGCGATCCTGCGCCGATTGAAAATCCTCCTCGCTCAACTCGGTGATGCCCGTGATCGCGACGTCATCCAAGGTCGCCGGATACTCCAAGACGGCGTTGGCCATAATGACTAACTTCGCCGCCGCGTCCCAGCCCTCAAGATCCCAACCGGCGTCGGCCTCCAGCACGCCCTCCTCGCGAGCGCGGGCCAGCGCATCATCCCACGATAGCCCCTCGGCCAGCATATCCATCACGTAGCCCGTCACCAGATTGGGAACCGCTTCCAGCCCGTGGATCTGGGCGCCGCGCAGATCGCGCTGGCCCAAGTTGATCGCGGGCAAGCCGCCGGCGACGGTGCCATCGAAGCGCAGTTTGACGCCCGCAGCAGCCGCCAGATTATGCAGCTCGCGATAGGCCAACACCAGCGGGCCTTTGTTCGGCGTCACGACGTGCATGCCTTTGCGCAACGCCGCGCGGATGCACGAGAGGCCCGGCTCTCCGCCAGCGTCCAGATTGACGGGCGACGCCTCCAACAGGACATCCGCCTCCGCCGCTTCGACTAGCGTCAGCGCATCCCAATCGGGCCGCCCGGCCGTTTGGTCGTCGGCGACTGATCCGCCCTGCTCCTTGAGGCGCACGATCTCCGCCAACGCCAACCCCTCCGGCGCATAGGCCGCGCCGCCGCTATCGGCCGCCCCGACCAACTCGAAGGTCAAACCGTAGCGCCGCTCCAGATCGGCGCCCTTGGCCTGCAAAATCTCGCAGAAACGCCGGCCTAAATTGCCCACGCCAACCAAAACCAGTTTAACTTTCCGCATCACATCCCTCCCTTTCCTTATCCTCATCCAATCCGATAAAATCCGTCACGCATCCAAGCGCACGGCCAACAGGGGAACCAACATCTCCTCGGCGGTCAATCCGCCGTGCTGCCCCCGCAAGGCTTTCTCCAAGCGCTCTGGATCGCGCGTGAAGAAGGCATCACGGCGCGCGATGCCGACGATGTCGCCCAAGCGATGCGGTATCTCGGCGTGCATCTTCCCGCCATCCGGCCCCAACAGTCCGCGCTCGATCACCTCCTCGCGCGAGAGGAAGACAAAGTGCTCGCCGAAGTGCTCGTGGAGATAATCCCACACGCGATCATAGGCGCCGTGGCGCACGTGGAAGAACGGCACGCGCGATTCGCCCATCGGCGGCAGGAAGAGATCATCGCGCAGCGCCGGATGATCATCTAACAGGAAGCCCGCATCCGATGACGTCGTAATCTGCCCGTGATCGGCGGTGAGCAGGAAGAGTGTCCGCTCGCGGGCCGGCGCGGACAACTTATCCAGGAAGAAGGTCTCGAACAAATGGGCGATGGAGCAGATCTCCGCCTCGCCGGTCTCATCCAACGGGCCGTACATATGCCCCAGCGTATCGACCGCGCTCCAGTAGGCGCCGATGAAACAGCGCTCCCCCGCGTGCTCGCGCAGCATCCGCCGCAACGAGATCCAGAAATCGGAGGCGTGGGCGTAGCCGTAGACCTCCCGCATGCCGCGATAGGTCATCAGCGCCAGGGACGATTCCACAAAACTCTTGAAGGTCAGCGCGTAGGAATCCAGCCCGTGCGCCGCCAATTGCATCCCCAATGTCGGCGTGGGGACAAATTCCTTTGGCTCGAAGCCCCAATCCGCCAGGCGGCCCCCGAACGGCTCGTGGGTGGTGGAGAAGGAGATCGATTCCACGGCCATCAGCCACTCCCGCAGGAACATCTCGTAGGCCAACACGCCGTGGCGGATCGGCGGCTGGCCGCTCCAGATGGTGTTGAGGACGCTGGTGGTGGTGGAGGCAAAGGTCGTGGTGATGGGCAACAGGCGGCCCGATGCGGCCAATTTGTGAAAGACCAGGTCGGGATGGCGCGCCATCACGCGCTGGAGTTGCAGCCATCCCAGCGCGTCGATCACCACGAGCGCCACGTGCTCGACGTCAGCGGTCAGATCGCCCAGCAGATCCGCGCGCAGCGGCGGCAGCGCGCCAGAGAGCGTCGCGCCCAAGGCCCGCGCCGAGGTCGCCGCCAGGTTGCCCACCGAGAGGCCGTCGTAGCGCGGCAAGACCCATCCATCAGGCAGATCGGGCCAGCCCGCCGGTCGATGGGTGCGAAGTTCGAGTTCCAGTGTTTCAGCCGTCATCTCAGCGTTCATTTGAGGATTCAAAGTCCATTCCTTTCATACATCACCTAACCTTGTTCAACCCTTGCGAAGGTTAGTCACGAGCCTTTCAAACCAAACTCTCTTGCAATGTGGCTTGTGTCTCAAAGTATTCGCCATGTCGTGCCAGGCTCTCGCCGGATTGCTAAATCCGGCGGGTGGGCGGGGATTTGACAATTGGGTCAAGTGGCGAAGGCTTTGTGACAGTAACCAATGTGCATCATTTCTTGGATATCACGACTCTTTTGAACCCTTCGCAAGGGGCTCGTGTTCAACCCTTGCGAAGGTCAGCCAGGAGCCTGTTATGCCAGGGTATCTTGCCCTGGGCATTACTTCCTTGGATATCACGACTCTTCTGGAACCTTCGCAAGGAGGAGGTTGTGGATGATGGGGCGCATTGCCTGGGCCGCGCGCGCCCGGTGGCTGAGGCGGTTCTTCTCCTCGGATGAGAGTTGCGCCATCGTCTTGCCCTGCTCCGGCAAATAAAAGACGGGGTCGTAGCCGAAGCCGCGCTCGCCCTGAGGCGCGAGCGTGATCACGCCCTCACACACGCCCTCCGTGGTGAAATGCCGGCCATCGGGCAAGACCAGCGCCGCGACGCAGCGGAAGCGCGCGCCGCGCTCGGCGGGCGGCGCGCCCTCGAGGGCGCGGAGGAGCGCGCGGTAGCGCACCTCATCAGAGCCGAGCTTGTAGCGCGCGGATCGCACGCCCGGCGCGCCGCCCAACGCATCCACCTCCAGGCCGGAGTCATCGGCCAGCGTGGGCAATTCGGAAGCGGCGGCCAACGTTCGGGCCTTGAGCAGGGCGTTCTCCGTGTAGGTCGCGCCGGTCTCTGCGACGTCCTGCCGCAGGCCCACGTCATCCGGCAGCAAAATCTCCAACGACAGGCCGGCCAACAACGCCCGCCATTCTTTGCGTTTCCCTCGGTTATGTGTAGCCAACAATAATCGCATTCAGGTTCTCCTTGTAGCGTTGTAGCGTCTCAGCGTCTCAGCGTCTCAGCGTCTCAGCGGCAACGGCCACCATCATGATGATACTAGGAAATGATTAAATGACAAATTAAGAATACAAAAATATGGCTTACTCGTTCTCTGGCTCCGAATCTGCCATTTTACGCTCCAGGCGCTCGCGGCGATGGCACAGCTCGGCCAAAGTGCGCCGCTGACGCAGCCCTTGGGGATGGCGCTCAGCGCGACGCAATGCCTCTTGGGTCGCAGCTAAGGCCGCCGGCAGATCGTGGGTCGTCCATTCGTGATATTTCGCGCACTCGACGAGCGGTTCCACGGCGTTGGGCTGCCAATCGATCCACTGCTGCCAAGTGGCGAGCGCCTGCAACCACGCCTCGCGGCGCTTGTAGCGCAGGCCCATCTCCCGCCAGAGACGCGCGGCGGCCTCCGCTTCCAACTCTTCCATATCATCCTCGCCGGAGAGCGCCCGCTCCCACGCGGCGAAGGCGTCGTCCTCGCGCGCGGCGCGGTCATACATCCGCCCTACCCCGGCCCACTCGGCGGCGGCCAGCGTCATCTCGTGGGGCGAGGTCAGCATCCGCCCGGTGTGCGCCAACAGTGTGACTAAGCTCAGCACATCGACGCGGTTGTGATAGAAGATTCGCGCCATCTCCCGCGCGTCGCCTGTGCGCAGATATTGGCGATAGAGGCCGGGAATCATCCACGAGGGCAGATCCGTCTCAGCGCGGGCCACGGACAAGATCTCTTCTTCCAGCGCGATCAAGCGGCGGGAAGGGAGATGATCGCGCCAGAGTTGCCGCGCCACGGGCAGGAGATCCAAATGGGGCAGCGCCATCCAACTGGGCGAGAGCCGATTGAGCACGAAGCGACTTTCCAAGATCGGCGCATCGAAGCCCAGGCCGTTGAAGGTGACGAGACCGGTGGCGGTCCCTAAGATCTCGGCCAGGTAGCGCAGTGCGGCCGCTTCCTCGGCGGGATCACGCATAAAGATGAGGTGGAGCGCCAACTGCTCCTCGCGCCACACCCCCACGCCGATGAGGAAAGCCAGTGTACCCGCGCCGCCCGCCAACCCGGTCGTTTCGGTATCCAAAAAAGCGGGGCGCGCGCCCAACTCCGGCGCGCCCAAAAGCGCCAGCGCATCCGCCGGGAGCGACGCCAGCGCGGCCAAGGGGTAGCCGCCGTGACGATGCTCGCCGGGATAGGTTCGCTGCTCCACCCACAGCGCGCCATACTCGGTGGCGATCTCGACGCCGGGCAACGCCCGATCCTTGCGCGGGGCGGGCGCTTGCGCCGAGCGCGCCTCTATATCACGGAAGCCTTTGACGACGCCCAAGCGTCGCAATCGGCGGCGGAGGTTATCGTTCATAATCAGCATGATACCACATCCCACGAGGAGGGCATGAAGGGCAAACGAAGAAGTTCTGAGGGGGGAGCGACGACTGATTGTCGGAAAGTATTCCCACGCGGGTTCTTTCTTTCAGTCGGTCTTTAGCCGACTTCAGCTTTTAGCCTGCGATTC
>CAZCAI010000221.1:2085-6133 GCA_964496595.1 uncultured Anaerolineales bacterium | reverse complement strand
ACCAAAGGCAAGCTACCAGTCGAAACAAGGTAACTTGCCTTTGATTTGTTATTTGATGCTTTGATGTTTTGCCGCTTTGCCACTTTGCCATTCAAGGAGGAGACCACCATGCCCCCAGACCCCAAAACCGTCTTCGAGACCGAGCGCCTCATCATCCGGCTCGCCGCCGAGGCGGACGCCGACTTTTACCATACGCTGTGGACGCATCCCCAGGTGATGAAGAACGTGGGCTTTCCCCAGGGCCTCCCCATCACGCGCGAGGAAATCCGGGAGAGGTTAGTGCAAGCGCCGGAGAGCGAGTTCAATCGCCTGCTGGTGGTCGCGCAACGCGCGACCGGGGAATCCATTGGAGAGTGCAAGCTCGCGTGGCCTGATGATGAGGGTATCGCGGAGCCGGACATCAAATTGCTGCCGGAGTATTGGGGCCAAGGCTACGGTCGCGAGATCTGGACGGCGCTGATCGCTTACCAATTCGAGCACACCGATTGCGCCGCCGTCCAGACCACGCCCAACATCCACAACCCCGCCGCCATCCGCCTGTACGAATCCGTCGGCGCCCGCCGGCTCGACAAGGGCGTCTTCCGCTTCCCGGAGAAGATGCAGGAGTACACCACGCCGGTTCATCACTACCGCTATCGCCTCACCCGAGAGGATTGGAAATCGAACCAATGAGGCACTTGGAGATTCTGCTCGATATCCTGTCCTATGCCTTTCGAAATGCAAAACTCGTGCCGGTCACCACACCAAAACGTCAAGCGAAATTTGGGAGCGCAAAGGGCTTGATCAAGATGACCGAGGACTTCGATGCGCCATTAAATGACTTTGAAGACTATATCCCCTGAAATCATCTTACTGACCCTCTATCTGTTGCTTTGCTGCTTTGTTGCTTTGCTGCTTTGTTGCTTTGCTGCTTTGTTGCTTTGCTGTTTTGACATAGTAGCGCCGCCTTCAGTTCCGCGATGGCCTCAATCGCCGGGGGCGCGTTGAGCTTCTCACAAGGACTATCGGGGCAGTGGGCGCACGTCTCGTATCCCCGGCTGCGCGCGCAGTTGAGAATCTCGCACTCCGCGCAATAGGCCGATCTGCGCCCGCCCACCCGACACCCGTCGCAGATCAAATCCTCCGGCGCAAACTCGCGCCCCATCGCCTGCGTCCATTCCGCAGCGAGGCGCTCCAACGCCGCTCGCCCGCTGCGCGTCGCCTGGTACGCATCACACCGCGTGCAGCGAGGGCCACACACCGCGACTAAGGCATCGAAGGTCATTGTCCATTCCTTTCCTGGGACACGGCGAAGTCCTCTTGGGGAGGATAAACAACGCCGGCCCCACCGTAGATTTACTTGACGCTTTGTTGTTTTGATGTTTTGCCTATTTGATGCTTTGCTGTTTTGTCGTTCTGTTGCTTTGCCGCTTTGATTCACAAGCGCGCGATGATCTCACTGCGCTGGAAGAGTCGAATAGCAAACCAAAGCACCACGGCATCGATGGCCCAGAGCACAGCCCCCACGATCAGCACCACGCCCACGCTGAAGTAGAGCACCCCGCCAATCTGCCCAAACATCAGCAGCAGAATGGGCAGCACCACCGCCGATCCCATCTGATAGGCCTCCTGGAAGGTGCCGACCTTGGAGGAGACCAGGATCATCACGCCCAGACCCAGCGCGGCCGCCGCCGGGGCCACCCAGAGCACAAGCACGATCCACATCGCGTTGGGGAAGAAAAGCTCACCCATCGTGGGCCACGCGGAGAGATTCGCGGCCAGACCATAGAGCACAAAGCCCGCCAGCGTGACGGCCAGCGCCGGCACCCACGCGGCCAACATCTTCCCCACGAACAACTCCGTGTCGGTCGTGGGCGTGTAGAGCAGCGCCTCCATCGTCTTGCGCTCCCGCTCGCCCGCGAAGCTATCCGCCGCGATGGTGCTCGCGACCATCAACGGCAGAATCAGGAACAGCGGCGCAAAGAGATAGAGCAACATCGCGACGATGAGCGTCTGCGCCGGGGTGTACCCGCTCAGCACCGATTTCATCTCCGGCGGCATCATCTCCAAAAATTGCGCCATATCGTCCAGCTCGCTTTCCACATTCGACATCAGCGGGGCCGTCGCGCCGATGGCCGCCGGCAGCACGCCCATCAGCACCAGCGGCACGATGATCATCGGGATCATCACCCCCTTGCTGCGCGTGACGATCTTTAAATCACGACGGACAATGGCCCAAATCGCTCGCCAGTTCATGCTCGCACCTCCCGCTCTTTCCCTTCGATATCGCGCGCCGCGCTCTGGTCGTCATCGTGCAGCGCGAAGTAGACATCCGCCAACGTCGGCTCCTGGGGACTGAGACGGTAGACGCGCCCGCCGGCCTCCACCAGCGCCGAGAGCAGCGCGGGGATGACCTCGCGCTCCGGCGCCCAGGCGGTCGCCAAACCCGACTGCGCATTCCACGTCACATCCCGCACCTTGGGCAGCGCGCGGGCCGCATCGAGCGCGCGCTCCGCCCCCGCCACCGCCAACTCGATCTCCAGCCGCACGCCCTTCCAGAGCTGGCGGGCCAACTCGTGCGGCGCGCCCAACGCGACCATTCGCCCGTGCTCCATCACGGCCACGCGATCACAGAGCTGCTGCGCCTCGTTGAGGTTGTGCGTGCAGATGAAGACCGTGTGCCCGTCGTCGCGCGTGAGCTGCTCGATGCGCTGATGCACCTGCCGCGTCGCCACGGGATCAAGGCCGGCGGTCGGCTCATCCAAGAAGATCACCTCCGGGTCGTGAATCAGCGTGCGGGCCAACGCCAGCCGCTGCTTCATCCCCTTGCTGTAGCCGCCGACCGGCTCCGCGGCGCGATCCGCCAACTCGAACGCCGTGAGCAACTCGTCGATGCGCCCGGCGATCTCACCCGACGGCACCGCGTAGAGATCGGCGTAGAGGCCCAGTTGCTCCCGCGCCGTGAGCTTCTCATCCAAGGCGGGCGTCTCCGTCAACACGCCCGTGCGCCGCCGGAGCGCCGGCCCCTCCGTCAGGGGATCGAGGCCTAACACCGTCATCGCGCCTGCGTGCGGAGTCAACACCCCATTGAGCAGGCGCACCGTCGTCGTCTTGCCCGCGCCGTTATGGCCCAAAAAGCCAAAGACCTCGCCCGCGTACACCTCCAAGGTGAGGTCGTTCACGGCGACGGTCTCGCCAAAGCGGCGCGTCACGTTTTTTGCTTTGATGATG
This sequence comes from uncultured Anaerolineales bacterium, assembly GCA_964496595.1. Lineage (GTDB taxonomy): Bacteria > Chloroflexota > Anaerolineae > B4-G1 > SLSP01 > JAAAOZ01. The sequence continues at coordinate 2,923 of CAZCAI010000221.1, read as the reverse complement.
ATATCGTTTGAGGGCATAGGATTCTCCAATGGCTATCTAATATTTCTTCAAATCGAGTATTGCGTAATTCGTATTGCGTAAAATATGGAGGGCAAGCCAGGCCCACTTAGGCCCAGCCTGCCCTCCTCAGTTAGGGGAAAACACTTGCTCAGTCAGTCGCAACGGTCGCGGGTTGGGCTTTCAATGTAGGATTTGGGCTGCTCTTAGATTCCCGCGATTCCTTCGACTCCTTGGAGGGCAACTTAAATTTGACCCACATCACCGGCAACACCAGGATCGTTGCGATGACCGGCGCGTAGAAGGGCACCTTCGGGCCAAAGCGCTGCCAGAGCAGGCCGCCGATGTAGGGCGCCGGCAGCGAGATGAAGCTCAGGCTGGTGGAGAAGAGACCGAAGGCCGTCCCACGCAGCTTCTGGGGCACCACCTTGGAGATAAGGGAGTTGTAGGCCGGGCCGATGAGCGCCGAGCCGAGGCCGAACAAAATCCACGCTACGGCGCATCCGAAGAAGCCGCTGCTGTTCAAGAAGACCACCAATCCCGCCGCGACGATGGCGAAGCCGCCCACGATCCCCACCCGCTCGCCCCGGCGATCCGAAAGCCGCCCGGCGGAACTCATCAGCAGCGCGGTGACGATACTCGACATCGACATCAGCCAACCAATCTGCGTCTTGTTGATGCCGATGAAGTTTTGGAGATAGAGCGATTGCATCTCGAAGGCCATCCGGTAGGTGACATCGCGCACGCCGTCGGAGATCAAAATCCAGGTCAGGACGCCGCCGCCCAGCACCATCCCCACCATCAGCCCCAAATCGGTTCGCAGCGCGCGGAACGAGGGCGC
>CAZCAI010000221.1:0-1985 GCA_964496595.1 uncultured Anaerolineales bacterium | reverse complement strand
CACCATCGCGCCCATAAAGGTCAACAGCGGTCGCGTCAATAAATGTCGTTTCCTAAACATATCGGCTCCTTATCAAGTATAAAAATGCCTGTCCATCCACGTGCGGAGGTGTCATTCCATAACTATGATAAGTATAACCGACCATCCCCCACCTGCCGCCGGGCAGGTGGGGGATTTTTTGTTGGGCAACGGGCCAGGTTCGATCCTGGTCGCCTGACCAGGCGATTAAAAGATGCTGCGCAACATCAACATAAAGCCGAAGAGCATTAGCGGGATGCCGACGACGGCGCCAATGACCGTCACCGTCAAAATCGCGCCGACGACCATAAAGACCAAGCCCAACACCCCGGCCACGAGCCGCCCCGTCAGCTCCAAAATGAAGCTGACCAGCCAAAACATCGCGTAAAAGGGCCACAGGAGCCACGGCACCGGGCGTCTATCCTTCTTTCGACTGGACATCGTTTGTCACCTCCTCTAAAAATTGGTTAAAAGTTGCAGGTTGCAAATTTCAAGTTAAAAAAGCATAGCAGACTTGTTATTGTCGCCTTGATTCTTTGCTGATTTTACATTTAGGAAATCTTTCCGGTAGCCGATTCCGTAATTCGAAATTTAGAATTGCGAATTGCGAATAATGCTACCGAGTAAAGATTCAAAATTCTAAATTCGCAATTTGTTGCTTTGTTGTTTTGCCGCGAGGAGCGTCATAGCGCAGCCTCCAACTCCTGCGCCAGCGAGAAGCTGTACGCTTTGTATCGCTCGGCATCCTGCGGATCGCGCGAACGCCAGATGCGAATGGGCATATATTTCTGGATCTCGTAGAGCAGGTAGAAGCGGCGGCGCATCTGCGCGGGCGGCGATGTATCGCGGCGGACGCCGTAGCCTTCCCAGAAGGCCGGCTCGCTGATGCCGCAGTAATCCAACACAGCGAACTCGATCTCGACGTCGCCCCACAGCGCGCGGTCGAAATCGACCAGGCCGGTGACATTGCCCGCCTCATCGATCAGGATGTTCTGCGCCCAGACGTCCATGTGGAGCAGGCGGGGCGTCACCTGGCGCGCGAAGTGCGCCTGATGCGCGTCCAACAGCGCGCGGAAGACCTCCGCCTCGGCCTCGGTGTAAGCGCCGCACGCCACGACATCATCCAGCAGCTTGTGCCACATCACGCGGAAGGCCGCCGCCCACGTCGCTTGCGGCGCCATCGGTTGATGCGCGCCCAGGTAACCATAGCGCGGCTGGCCGTCGCCGTTATCTGCCGTGATGGCGTGAATCTCCCGCAGTTGCTCACCCACCTGATGCAACACGCGATCCCGCTGGGCGCGGGTCAGGCCCCGCGCCTCGCTCAGCGGCGCGCCGGGGAGCGCGCGCATCAGCAAATAATCGCGGGGGATGCGCGTGCGACTGAAATCGTAGCCGACGATCTCCGCGATGGGCAAATCGGTCTCGGCGCGGAGACGGTCGTGCAGCTCCGGCTCCTGGCGCATCATCCGTCGCTCGTAGAAGAGAAAGCCCGCGTCATCCGGCGGCGCGATGCGCAACACGAAGCGCCCGCGATCCGAATCGATCCAGAAGGAGGCGTTATGCTTGCCCGTCCGCACCGGCGAGAAGCGCAGCGCGCCGGAATCGGCGTCGATGTGGCCCAGGGTCAATTCGGCAAGGGCGCCGGTATCCCAAGAAACAGCCGTCATCATCCCCTAAGCGACCTCCGCCTGTTGATCAGGCGATGATTCTTCTGGCGGCTCATATTCGGCCAGGGACGTCTCCAGCGCTGTCGAGGCGCGCATCTGGCGAATCCACAGCCACGTCGCCGCGCTGCCAACTAACATCGTCACGATACCGATCAGGCCGGCCTCCGGGCCGAACGCGCCGCCCGTCCACACGGCGGGGCCGCCCTGCTCAATCGCGATGAAGGTCGTGCCGGGCGCGTTGCCGCTCACGGGGAAGCCGAAGACGACGCCCTGGAAGAAGTTCCAGGTGATGTGCAGGCC
>CAZCAI010000220.1:0-6188 GCA_964496595.1 uncultured Anaerolineales bacterium | reverse complement strand
CTTGCGGAATAGAGATACAGGGGCACGTATTTGTTCGCCCACAAAGGCAAATCTATCACTTAGTATAGGTCAGGAGGTTGAATTTGTCAAATCCTCACCAAAAAAAACATACTGAGCTAAGTTACCCGCTCATAGAAAAGAGGAAGCGCTTCCACGGGTTCGTCCGAGAGGGAGATGGCGGATCGCACGCGCTGGGCAGCAGCCTCATATTTCGCCTCGTCGTTCGCGTGGACGGTGAAGAGCGGGGCGCCGGCCTCGACGTGATCGCCGACCTTGACGTGCATCGTCACGCCGACCGCGTGATCGATGGGCGCACCCTTCTTCTCGCGCCCCCCGCCCAAGACCACGACGGCCAGACCGATCTCGTTGGCCTGTGTACCGGCCATGTAGCCCGCGCGCTCCGCCGTGACCGGCTCAATGATCTCGGCGGTGGGCAGGCGCTCCGGCTCATCGATGTAGCGCAGATCGCCCGCCTGCGCCGCGATCAACGCGCGGAACTTCTCCCACGCCGCGCCGGAGGCCACGGTCTCTTTCGCCAGCGCCACGCCGGCCTCGACGCTCTCGGCCTTGCCGCCCAGATAGAGCATCTCCGCCGCGATTATCCAACAGTGCTCACGGAAATCCTCCGGCCCCTCGCCGTGAAGCGTCGCGATGGCCTCGCGCACCTCGATGCTGTTGCCGACGGCCCAGCCCAGCGGCTGATTCATATCGGAGATGTGGGCCGTCACCTTGCGCCCCACCGCCTCGCCGATGTTGACCATGCCCTCGGCCAGCGCCTGGGCCTCGTCTAACGTCTTCATAAAGGCGCCCGTCCCGACCTTCACATCTAAGACGATGGCGTCCGCGCCGGCGGCGATCTTCTTGCTCATAATCGAGCCGATGATGAGCGGCAGGCTGGGCACGGTGCCCGTGACATCCCGCAGCGCGTAGAGCTTGCCATCCGCCGGAGCCAGGTTGGCGGATTGCCCCGTCAACACGATGCCGATCCGCGCCAACTGCGCCTTGAACTCCGCCACGCTCAGGTCGGCGCGGTAGCCGGGAATCGACTCCAGCTTATCCAGCGTCCCGCCGGAGAAGCCCAATCCCCGTCCCGACATCTTGCCCACCGGCAAGCCGCACGCCGCCACCGTCGGCGCGATCACCAGGCTCACCTTATCCCCCACCCCGCCGGTCGAGTGTTTATCGACGACGAAGTCCGCCACAGCGCCCAGATCCAACATCTCGCCGGAATGCGCCATCGCCAGGGTCAAATCGCGCGCCTCGCGGTCGGTCATCCCCTGGAACAGGATAGCCATCAACAGCGCCGCCGCCTGATAATCAGGAATTTTATCTCCTGTATATCCACGGATGAAAAATTGTATCTCCTCCTCCGTCAGCGCCTTGCCATCCCGCTTTTTCTCAATCACATCTACCATTCGCATCGCCATACCTCCCTAATTGCTGTACAATTTTATCGTCATGTAGAAGAATAGCTTTATTATACTAAATATTATAATCTTATGGTACAATAGTCCTATATAAACGCGATAACAAGCGCTTTGATTTTTACACCGCCGAAAGATTAACCATTGCTCCATAGCCAAAATCCAGGAGTTCACTATGACAAAGATTCTAGTCGCAGATGACGATAAAGTAATGCTCGGGTTAATCACTACCCTGATGGAACTGGAGGGCCAAGACGTTGTCACGGTCACGCGCCCAGAACAGATCGTGCCGACTGCCGAGCAGGAGAACCCAGATCTGCTTCTGATGGACTATCACCTTTCCGGCGGCACCTCCCTGGAGGCCCTGAAGGAATTGAAACGCCACGCCCAATTCAAGGATGTGCCCGTGGTTGTCACCTCCGGTATGGATCGCGAGACCGAGTGCCTCCGCGCCGGCGCCACCGACTTCATCCTCAAACCCTTCCGCCCTCAAGAATTACTAGATCGTCTCTCTAATATTCTTAACACTTAATGCTTAATTCTCAATTCTCAAAAGAAAAGGAGCTGCCCCATGCCTATCCACCTCGCTATTTTGACCATCAGCGATCGCGCCGCCGCTGGAAGCTATGAGGATCAGAGCGGGCCGGCGCTCCAAGCGCTCGTCGAGCACGCCTTAGAAGCGCCCGTCATCCAAACGGCCACCGTGCCCGACGATCGCGATCTCATTGCCGGGCGGTTGCGGATGTGGGCCGATGAGGGCGGCCCGCCGGTGGACATCATTCTCACCACCGGCGGCACCGGCTTCACGCCCCGCGACGTGACGCCGGAGGCGACCCGCGATGTCATAGAGAGAGAAGCGCCCGGCCTGGCCGAAGCGATGCGCGCGGCCTCACTGGCGATCACGCCGCACGCGATGCTCTCGCGGGCCGTCGCCGGCATTCGCGGGCAGACCCTGATCATCAATCTGCCCGGCAGCCCCAAAGGCGCCACAGAAAACCTCCGCACCGTGCTGCCCGCGCTTCCCCACGCGGTCGAACTGCTGCGCAACGCACCATCCGGCGAAGCGGGTCACATCCACACCTCCCCCACCGTGTGACCGCCCTCCAGAAGCAGCGCCGTTTTCACCCGTCGGCTATGCGCAGCGCCGGCTGACGCCCCCCTTATTTTCCCCACAGAAGAGAAGGAGAAATCAGATTTTATGATGCGAATTTTATCGGTCTCGGAGATGCGAGCGTTAGAGTCCACCGCCGATATGGCGGGGCATAGTTACGATCAGATGATGGAATTGGCCGGGCAAGGCGTCGCCCGCGCGATTTTGGAGCGGATGGCGGTCAAGAATCGCCGCATCCTCGTCCTGGTCGGGCCGGGGAACAACGGCGGCGACGGCCTGGTCGCCGCGCGTTGCCTGAGCGATGCGGGCGCGAACGTCACCGCCTATCTCTCTCGCCCCCGAGATCCAGAGGAGGACGCGGTTTTCCGCAAGGCGCAGAGCCATAGCGTTACCATCCAGACCGCCAAGGCCGATGCCGACTATGACGTGCTCCGCCAACTGGTCTACCAATCCCACATCCTGATCGACGCGCTGTTAGGCACCGGCGCCACGCCGCCGCTGCGAGGCATCATCGCCAAAATGCTCCAGGCCGTCCACGAGAGCCTGGAGCGAGCGCGCACCGCGCCGCTCATCCCCATCAATACCACACTGCCGCCGAAAGCGCCGCGCCCCTTCATCGTCGCGGTGGATGGCCCCTCCGGCCTGGATTTCGACACCGGCGAACACGATCCCGCGACGCTGAAGGCGCATCTCACGGCGACCTTCGCGATGCCGAAGTGGGGCCACGTGCGCCTGCCCGGCGCCGCCGCCGTGGGCGATCTGATCGTCGTCGATATCGGCATCCCCAAAGGGATCGACATCCCCGGCCAAGGGCCGATCTTACTCACACCCCATCAGGTGCGGCAATGGCTGCCGCCCCGCCCGCTGGATGCTCATAAAGGCACCTTCGGGAAATTACTCATCGTCGCCGGATCGACCAACTACACCGGCGCGGCGGCCCTCTCCGCGCTCTCAGCCGTTCGAGCGGGCGCGGGCCTCGTCACCTTAGCGATGCCCGGCTCGCTGCACGCGGCCATCGCGCCGTTTGTACCGGAGGCGACCTATCTCTTGCTACCGCATACCTTAGGCGTCGTCAACTTCGATGCCGCGCCGTTAGTCCGCGAGGAGATGAGCAACCGCTCGGCAATGTTAATCGGGCCAGGCTTGAATAACACGCCGGAGAGCAGGGCCTTCCTCAAGGCCTTGTTCCAGCCCCCCAAGGAGAAACGCGGCGCGGGCTTCTTAACCAATCACAACCAATCCCCGCCCGCTAAAGCCAGGCTGGCGGAAATGCCGCCCTTAGTCATCGACGCTGATGGGCTAAATCTATTGAGCGAGCTGCCCGATTGGCCGGCGTTATGTCCGTCGGGCACAATCCTCACACCGCATCCGGGCGAGATGGCGCGCCTGGCCGATCTCTCCACCGGCGAGATCCAGGAAGATCGCGTGAAGATCGCGCAGAAGTACGCTGCCGAGTGGGGGCACGTCGTCGTGCTCAAAGGCGCCTTCACCGTCATCGCCGCGCCCGCAGGCCGCACCGCGCTGCTGCCTTTCGCCAATCCGGCGCTCAGCTCGGCGGGGACGGGCGATGTGCTGGCGGGCGCCATCGTAGCCTTGCGCGCTCAGGGGCTGGACGCTTTCGAGGCCGCAGCGACCGGCGCCTATCTCCACGGCCTGGCCGGGGAAATTGCGCGGGATCGCTACAGCATCGCCGGGGTTGCCGCCCGCGATGTCGCCGCCGCCCTGCCCCAGGCGTGGCGCAACATCACGCGCTGAACCCGGTCTTGACACCCGCCCCTTACTTTTTACAATAAGCGGTAGTTCAACTCAGCGGATGGAGCAATGTAGCAGGTTTCTTTTTATCCGCCTAAGCTTGCCCCATCCGCTGAGTATCTTTGTGCCATTATCACAGCTACGAAAGGATGACTTTTATGGATATTTTTCAAAAATGCACTCAATTCACGCGCGCAGACGAGGTCCGGGAGGCGGGGCTGTATCCGTACTTCATCCCGCTTTCCAACAACGAGGGGACCGAAGCCCTCATTGGGGATCACCGGCTGATTATGATCGGCTCCAATAATTATCTGGGGCTGACGGTGCATCCCAAAGTTCGCCAGGCCGCCGAGGAGGCCATCGTCAAGTACGGCACCAGTTGCACCGGCTCGCGCTTCCTCAACGGCACCCTGGAGATGCATCTGGAATTAGAACGAAAATTGGCGGATTGGGTCGGCAAGGAAGCGGCGGTCGTCTTCAGCACCGGCTATCAGGTCAACGTGGGCACCATCTCGGCCCTGGTTGGACGCCACGACTTCGTCGTCACCGATAAAGAGGATCACGCCAGCATCATCGATGGCTGCCAGATGTCCTTCGGGACGATGAAGCGCTTCCCGCACAACGACATCGAGGCGCTGGCGCGGGTGCTCGCCGCGCTGCCGGAGGAAGCGGGCAAGATAGTCGTCGTCGACGGTATCTTCAGCATGGGCGGCGACATCGCGCCGCTGGAGGAGATGATTCCCGTCTGCCAGAAGTACGGGGCGCGCCTGATGGTGGACGACGCGCATTCGGTGGGCGTCTTGGGCGGGGGACGCGGCACCGCCGCCGAGTTGGGCGTCACCGAGGGCGTCGATCTCATTATGGGCACCTTCAGCAAGTCGTTCGCCTCGCTGGGCGGCTTCATCGCCGGGGATGCGGACATCATCGACTACATCCAGCACCACGCGCGCTCGCTCATCTTCAGCGCAAGCATCCCGCCGGCCAACACCGCCGCCGCGATGGCCGCCTTGGAGGTGATGCAGGAGGAGCCGGAGCGCATCGCGCGCCTCAACGAGATCGGGGCCTTTATGCGCCGCCGCTACTCCGAGCTGGGCTTCGACATCGGGCAATCGCAGACGCCCATCATTCCCATCATCATCAAGGACGACGAAAAAACGCTCAGGTTCTGGAAGGCGCTCTTCGATGCGGGCGTTTATACCAACGCCGTCGTGCCGCCGGCCGTCCCGCCGAATATGTCGCTGCTCCGCACGAGTTACATCGCCTCGCACACCGATGAGCAACTGGAGAAGGTGCTGGCGACCTTCGAGCAGGTAGGCAAGGCGCTGGAGGTCATCTAACAGCAGAAACCAGGCTCTTCAGGAATTCGCCGGGTGCAATCGTACTATCCCCATCCACAACCCAGTAACGACGCGAAAAAGGTCTGTGATCCCCACCAACACGCAATTTTTGGCTACTTTTAGGACTAATGAGGGGGTTGCCCGGCAAAATCCAAAAGACCCAGAAACTAATGCGAGCCGTAAAAAACGCCACGCCGCTCAAGCCTAAAGGCTTCGCTTCGAGGCTTACTACGAACGGATGATTTAACTAACCGGCGGATGGGATAATCTCCCATCCGCCGGTTTTTGTTGGGGGGAACCAACCCTTGCGAAGGTTCACGGAAGCTCTGGTCAACAGATCAACCTGCTCGCTACACTTAATACGAACGCGCAGCCCGGCGATGTAGGCCAGGCCGCGCACGATGGTCAACAGATCAACCTGCTCGCTACACTTAATACGAACGGTTTGAGGTCCCTTGCACACCCTTCGTAAGGGTAGCCAGCGCCCAGGCCGCGTGTTCGCGCACCAGCGCGCTGGGATGCGAGGCGGCGGCGCGCTCCAACGCGGGCCGCGCGGCGGGATCG
>CAZCAI010000219.1:2946-6194 GCA_964496595.1 uncultured Anaerolineales bacterium | reverse complement strand
CGCTGGGCGCATACGGCGCGAAGTCCGTGATAGCGAAGCGCTTGGTCTCCATCACTTGCTGGACCAATTCGCCTAAATTGGAATCGCTGTATGGCCCATCGACCAGATTGGTCTCGTAATCGCTCTCCTGCTGGACGGAGTAGAAGACGTAACCCGTGGGGTCCACTAAGAAGAGGTCGTAGTAGCCATACTTCTGGGTGTAGGCCGTGAAGTAATCTACATCTTCGCTGGACAACTCGGGCACCACCACCTCTTCCACTGCCACGGTGGTAAACATCGCCCAATCCAAACCGGGCAGGTCTAAGGGCGTATAGGCCGTCAGCTCCAGATCGCCGGTGATGCCGATTTCGGTTTCCATGCCGGAGGCGCCGGAAAGTGCAGCAGTGACATAACTGCCAGAACGAGCATCACCCAGGCTGCCTTCCTTTACCAAGCGGTCGCTACGATAGCTGGAGGCCCCGCCGACTTCGCCGACCAAGAAGGTCTCGCCCGTCTCGCCCAACCCGGTGCGATCCTGGACGATCTCGTTGATTTTGGTCTTCGGCAGTTGAAAGGCGACGTACCCTTGAAGGGTGCCGGTTACATTATGCATCGGGGCCATCATAAAGAGCGCGTGCTCCCCGCCCGACGGCGCGTAGGGCGCGAAATCTCCCACGGCGATCTCCCCTTCCTCCAGGCCTTGGGCGTCTTGGAACGCCCGGCCCAGGCTGGTCTCCATCAATGAGCTATCGGGGATGATCATTCCCAGATCGGACTCCCGCTGGACGGTGAAGACGATATCGCCATCCTTGTGGATCAAGAGGAAATCGCTCCAGCCGTTGATCTCCATCATCTCTTGGAAATCGACGGCATATTGATTGGCCAGCGCGCGCCACTCCGGCGTATCGACCGTGTCGCCCGCCTCCTCAAAGGCGCGATCAAAGGCCATCATCGCCTCGCGCACGTAATCTTGCGCCCGTAGCTCCAGCAGCGCATTCTTCTGCGTACCGAAGTAATCCTCCACGCGAGCCTGCTTGCCGGCCTGGACGGCGCCCAGCTTGTCGTAGCCCTCATCGCGCAGGGAGGCGACCGTATCGGCCAGCACGCCCATATCGCCCTCGCGCTCCTCGAAGTATCCTTCGATTTGATGCTTCTTGATCATCTCCACCGCTTCCAGCTTCTCGAACGCCTGTTGCTGCATCGCGTCGCTGGAGCGCATGATCCCCACCACCGTCGCGATCACCAACGGCAACAGGCCCACGATCAAAAACAGCCCAATTAACTTGGGTTTCATCTTGATATTATCCAGAATTGATATAGACATTACAACCTCCTGTTACATTTTAGGAATTTAGAATTTAGAATTGCGAATTTAGAATTGCGAATTTAGAATAATGAATTGCGAATAACATTCCAAATTCGCAATTCATCATTCGCAATTCGCAATTCGCAATTCATCATTCACAATTCGCGATTCTGAATTCGTCATGCCTTCCACACATAATTTCGATCCATGTCTTCGTAAAATCCCATCTCCTGCCAGAAGGGGCGCGCCTGATACCGCACGCGGTCGGCGACGATTTCATCGTACTGGGCCTGAAAGAGATGCACCGTCTGCCGGGCGTAGCCCTGGCGCTGAAACGCCGGGAAGATCGAAATGGAGTAGATCGTCAATCGTCTCCCCTGGATCGCGACGCGGGCTTTGCCCACGCGCTCCCCGCCCATTTCGATATTGACCCAGACGTAGTCGGAGACGCTGGAGAATGCCGCGTCGAACGCCACGGTCACTTCTCCTGCCTCTTGCTTGCCGGGCCGGCGCACCTTGAGCGGAGCAGCTGAGGTCGACGCCGCCGGCGCGGACTTGCGAAACACCTGGCCGGAGCTGGTCACGCGATTGAACAATGGCTTGACCTCCGAGGGCAATTTTTGGGTCTGCTCGGTGACCAGGTAGCCGTCATCGCTCAGCGCGTGGTAGAAGGTCTCCAGCACATCGATGCGCCGGGCGGGCGGCAGGTGCAACAACACATTCTTGCAGATGATCAAGCCAAATCCCTCGCGCGGCGGCTTATCCGCCAACAGATCTAGATGCCGGAACCGAATGGCGTTGCGCATCTCCCGGCTGATCTGGTAATTCGGCTCGTCGCCATTCGATGAACCATTCGAGGCCGGCAGCGGCGTGAAGTACTTCGCCAGATAGGCCGGCGGGATGCGCTTGACGCGACTTTCCGGATAGATACCCTGATGAATAACCTCGCCAAACTTCGCTTCGAGATCGGTAGCGTAGATGCGCACATTCCGAAAGAGAAACCGCCCCATATTCTCCCGCAGCAGCATCGCCAACGAATAAGGCTCCGGCCCCGACGCACACCCCGCATCCCAGATATTGATGTACGTATGCCGCTTCAACGTCGGGATTACGTGCTCGGCGATCAAGTCTAACGTATGTCGATCTCGAAAAAAGTAGGTGAACGCCATTACTCCTTGCCTCCTGCCCCTTGCCCTTGCTACGCCATCTCTTCGCGCACGACTAACGCCTCATCGGAGAGCAGTGCGGGCAGATCCAACACCGTGAGGGCGTCGACCTCACGCCCATTGCCCGAATCAGGGGATTCAATACTCTCCGAGACGCGCCACTCGAACGTCTGATGCACGACGCCTTTGATGTACTCCTGCGGGATGCCGTGCATCATCTCCGGCGCCGCTTCTAAGACATTCAGCGGCAGAGCGATGACATTCAAGACCGCGTCGGCCAGCAGCGCCAGTTCCATCTCCGCCGCCTCGACGACGACCAGATAGGGCGAGGCGGTCTCCCCGCCCCCGCCATTGACCTGATCCAAGCCCAAGAAGCGCCGGAGATCGAAGACGGAGAGGATGTTGCCGCGATCATTGGCGACGCCCGCGATCCAATCCGGTGCCCTCGGTACCCGCGTGATCTGCTCCGCCGGCCGGATGCGAAAGACGTAGGCCGCTTCCAGCCCGTAGAGTTCGGCGCCCAACTGCACGATGACCAGATCCAACTGCTCGCCGGCGTCCTCGTCGGAGGGAGCTTCCGCAAGCTGGGCCGCGCGCCGCGCCCAAATTTCGCGCAGCACATCCTCGCTGACCTCGACCATCCCTTCCTCGCTGCCATTACCCGAAGTATTTATCCTCTCGAAGAATCGATTGTTCATAGGTGTCTCCTGAAATTTAGAATTGCGAATTGCGAATTTAGAATTGCGAATTATGAATTTGGAATTTAGATGTCATTCGCAATTCATCATTCGCAATTC
>CAZCAI010000219.1:0-2846 GCA_964496595.1 uncultured Anaerolineales bacterium | reverse complement strand
CGCGAGCGTGTAATACGGCTCGATCAGGACGTTGTTCGTCTGGATGGCCGCGCCGCACCAGCGCTCCGCCTCATCCCAGCGGCCGAGATTGGCATACGCCTTGCACAACAGCGCGCACGCGCCGGTGTGTTTCGGGGAATGCTCGACAACCTTCAGCAGCAGATCACGCGCCTCGGCGGAATGGCCGTACTCCAACAACTCCTCGGACTTGGTCAGGAATTCATTGATCGGCGGTTCAGGGGCCGCATCCTCTTCTTTATCCTCGACGGCCAGCATCTCCGGCGGCGGGGTATCATCATCCGGCAGCGTCTCGGGCACGCGCAGCGAGGGCGCGCCAGAAGCGGCTGACGTCGGCGGCAACCAATCCCAATCCTCCGGCAGCACCGTCGGATTGCCCGTGCGCTGATACAGAATCGCGTTGGGGTAACTGCGCGCCTGGAAGCGCCGGTAGGTCGTCCACGAGTGCTCCGAGTGCCCGACGACCAACCATCCGCCATCGACCAACGCCTCGTAGAAGTGATCCACCACCTGGCGCGTCATCGAGGGCGCAAAATAAATCGTCACGTTGCGACAGAGGATCAAATCCATAAAGGTCGTGTTCGTCTGAAACGAGGGGTAATGATCCTCCGCCAGGTTAAGCTGCTCGAAGGTGACCATCTGCCGAATATCGGAGTGGATCTGGTAGCGCTTGCCGATCTGCTGGAAGTAGCGGTAGCGCCACTGCCTGGCGCGATCCTCGCGGAAGGCCCACTCGCTGTACAGGCCCTTGCGCGCGAGGTCCAACGCCTTGGTGTTGACGTCGGTCGCCAGGATCGTGATCGCCCAATTATCTATATCGGGCAGCAGTTCGCGCAGCAGGATAGCGATGGAGTATGGCTCCTGGCCGCCCGCGCATCCGGCGCTCCAGATGCGCAAGGTGCGCAGCGCGCGCCGGCGTTCGATGATCTCCGGCAAGACGTGATGCAGAAGCGCATCGAATTGCCCCCGGTTGCGGAAAAAGTGACTCTCGCCAATCGTGAGCGCGTTGACCAGTCGCTGGAGATGCACGGTCCCGTGATCGGGATCTAAGAGCAGGCGATAGTACGCCTCCAGATCCTCGCACGTGGAGGCGGCGAAGGCCTGGCGCACGCCCTGCTCCAGATCCGTGCGGCGCTTCTCCGGGAAGTTGAGGCCGTAGCGCTCGTGCACCAGGCGGCTAAAGCGCAGATAATCGCCGTAGCCCAAGGTGGGGATTGTCTTCTCGTCGTGGGGCTGGAGGCTCATGCCGCGACCTCCTCGCGCTCCGGCTCCGGCGCGACGGCGGTCGCTTCCACCCGTTCGAGCGCAGCGCCCAGCCCATTGCCGCCGTGATTGGCGGAGAAGAGCTTACCCACGTCCAACATCAACATCGCGCCGGTCTCAGTGTGCGCCAGCCCGCGCAAAATCGGCGCCTCACCCAGCCCCTCCGGCATAATATCGGAGAGTTGCGCGATGTCGTCCGCTGCGAAGTGCATCACGTCGATGACCTCATCGACGATCAAGCCGATGACGCGCCCTTCGATGGTGATCAAGAGGATGGGCGTGTGCAGGCCCGGCGCCTGTTCCGGCAACTGCAAGTAGCGGCGCAGGTTGACGATGGGCACGGCGGCCCCGCGATAGTTGATGATGCCCGCCACGGCCGGATGGACGCGCGGCAATTGGGTGATCTGCACCATGGGAACGACCTGCACCACCGAGGTCAGGGGCAGCGCGTAGGTGCGCTCGTGCAGCCGAAAGGAGATGACCATATCCCCACCATTATCCGAGTGCGATAGCTCTGTGGCTGTGCGGTCCGCCGATATGACGTCCATAAGCATTTCCCCCCATTCGATGCTTCAAAACAGCTACAGCGACGATGTTTTTTTCGACATCGCCGCCTCTATTATGGGGGAAACGCGCTGGGTTGTCTGTGGGGAAAGCTTGATACTTTGTGTGGGGAAAGTTTGATAGTGGAAAAGGGAGGTTAGAGATTGGATCACGGCCCGAAGAGGTGGGGGAATCGAGCCTTACGACCTGTGGGGGATCTAAATTACCGCCAAGAGATCGACCAACGCAGCCACGTCGTCGGGATCGTACCACTGGACGCGCCGGGAGATGCCGCGCAGCGTGGTGGAGATGTCCGCGCCGCGCCGGGCGATGGTGACGATGGGGATGCCCTTGGCGTGCGCATATCCCGCCTCGATGCCGATGCCCACGCCCTTCTCCGAAAGCTCCACAACCAGGAGATCGCTGGCCGCCAGCGCCGCGAACGACGCGCGCATCAGCGCCTCCGGCGAGAGATGCACCGCGCCCCACTGCTCCACATCGCGGGCGATGCAGATAGTCTCGTAGCCACACTGCGCCAGCGCCGCCGAGATCGCCTCGATGAGCGGGCGATTCCGGTGATCGGGATGGTATTTGATCGCGAGGTAGGCTTGCAAGATAATCACTTAGTCCTTAGTCAGGTAGTCGGATAGTTTGCAATTGATTCGTGGGCGCGGAGCGCCCACCAAAATGACGGGGCACGCTTGAGAAGATAGCTCTGGCATACCCCGTCAGGTGATGAAAATTCTTAGGTTTTCCCAGTTGATGGGAATGGACCTACAGCTTCTTTTGAAAAGCTTGACCCAAGCTCGCGGGCGCAGTGCGTCAAGGTGCGCAACGATGCGCTGTTTTTCGGGAAGGAGAGGAACAGCGATGGCCGCCTTCCCCTTCACTCCATTGAGCTTCCCGATCCTCCCACTCGCGCCGGGTGCGCGTCACCCATGCTTGCGCATCCTCACCTAACATCGGATAAGTGTAAAGCCCGCAAATATCGCGCCACTTATACTCGGGCTTTTCCCGCGTCA
>CAZCAI010000218.1:0-6212 GCA_964496595.1 uncultured Anaerolineales bacterium | reverse complement strand
GTAAGCCTCTAACTGGACGAGCCAATCGCTCCGGCCCCGACGCCACCGCAGCGAAAGCTCCTCCGCTTCCGCCAGAGCTCGCCGCGCGCGCTTCCATTCGCGGCGCTCCAGTTCGACCTCCACATCAACCAACTCGGCCTCGATGCGGTCGTAAAAGGGCTTACCATACTTCTCTTCGCGCAACTTCACATCGCCCTTGAGTTGCGTGCGCAATTGACCCAGGCGGACCAAAATCTCATCGCGCGGGCGACCCTGCGCTCGATATTGCGAGACGCCCACGCCGAGCGCTACGCCGGCCAGCAGAATCAAGCCGGGCAGATAGGGCTGATCCTTGATGTGAACGGTCACCGGCACGGAGAAGCTGCCGCCGTCGTAGCTGAAGAGCAACTCGCCGGTGAACGTCCCGCTGGGCGCGGAGGCCAGATCGAAGGTGAGGGGGACAGTGAGCGCCGATTGCGCCGCAATCTCCTCGCCGGGTAAATCTGCGTGAATCGCGCCGGCGGGGAACACCTCCTCGCCCCCGGTATCCTCCAAATCCAAAGCCACCGCTTGCAACCCGGTGATATCCTCGGCGGGGCGCACCAACAGCGTGCGCGAGATGCGCTGCCCCCGCATCCCGGAGATATTCAACTGCATCGGCGAGACCTCCACGCCCCCCTGAGCAATCAGTGGCGTCGTCCAGAGTAATGTCAAAGCTAATGCTAACAAAATTCCACAGCGTTTCACAGCGCCTCCCTATAGAATGATGAATTGCGAATGGTGAGTGGCTCGAATCAAGAAAAATACGTCTCCACATTTTTCGCAACACATATTACGAAATACGCAATACGAATTACACGCCAATCAAAGGCTTACGGTATCTGGGTCTCATCCTCCATCTCCTGCTCCTGCTCCACTTTGGCGCGTGGGACGCTGGGCAGTGTAAAGGTGAAGCGGCTCCCGCGCCCTACGACGCTTTCGGCCCAGATGCGCCCGCCGTGTTGGCGCACGACCTGCCGGGCAATGGCCAGTCCCAGCCCCAGGCCCTCGTGATGGCGGGTGAGATGACTCTCCACTTGATAGAAGGGGTCGAAGATGCGATTCAGTTCCTCTTTGGGGATCCCCACGCCCGTATCTATGACGGAGATCGCCACGGCGCCGGTGAGGGGCCGCACGCTAATCTCCACGCGCCCCCCCTGTGGCGTGAACGCCACCGCGTTACTCAAGAGGTTGTTCATCACCAATGCCACCTTCGCTCGATCCGCCTGGACATAGATCTCCGCCTGGGGAAGTTGCTGGCGCAGTTCCAACCCCTTGGCTTCCATCATCTGCTCCCAATCCACCAACACCTCATCGATCAGCTCCTGAAGGACAAAGTACTCCTGTTCCAGATCCACCTGGCTCCCTTCCAAGTAGCTCAAGTTCGTCATCTGATCGATGACCGACTGCAATTTGCGAACGCCGCGCAACACCATCGCCAGATCTTGAGACGCTTCCTCGGTGACCTGCTCGCTCAAGAAGCTGGCGTAGCCCTGCACGATCATCAACGGGGTGCGTAACTCGTGCGAGGCGATGCTGATGAAGTTGGATTTGAGCTGATCCAACTCCGCCAAGCTGCGATTAGCCTCCCGCAAGCGCGAAACGAGCCGGGCGTTATCAATTGCGATGGCGGCCTGAGATGCCAGCGTGGAGAGCATAGCGACATCGTCCTTACGGAACGAGGCATCGCCTAACTTGTTGAGCGCTTCCAACACACCGATGCAACGGTCGCGAACCAGGAGCGGCACGCCGAGAATCTGGCGCGTCTGGAATTGCAAGCTCTGATCCACGCCGGTGAAATGGCGATGATCTTTACTCACATCCTCCGCGATTAGCGGTTCACCGTTCGTGTAGATCGCGCCCGCAATACTGCCCTTGATCGGCACTTGGATATGCTGCAACTCCTCTTTGCTGGATCCAGTAGATGCCGCGAAGAATAACTCGCCCGTGCGCTCATCGGCCAACAAAATGGAAGCCGCCTCCGCATCCACCAACTCGCCCGCCGTGCAGATGATCAGATCCAACAGCTTGTTGAGATCCAACGTGGAGGTCAACATCTGACTGATCGCGACAATCCGCTCCAACTTGGAGATCTTGTCCTTGGCCTCTGGACAAGCATCCAACGCCAAATCAGGTACGTCTAAGGGTTGCACCTGCTTGATGTCCATCATCCCCCTCCTCATCCATCCGTATGATGATGCCCCGCCGGCTCGGGAGCCTCTTTCTCTTGCTCTGGCCGTTCCTCTAATAAAACTCGCGCGGTCAATGGCAGATGCACATAGAAGGTACTGCCGGGGCACGCTTCTTCGTCATAGCCGGGACTCTCCATCCAGATTCTCCCCCCGTGGGCCTCGATGATGCCCCGCGCAATCGCCAGCCCCAATCCCGGCCCGCCGCCTTTGAACTTGGTCGATCCGGAGGAGTGCAACGCCACTTCTCCAGTTTGGTAGAACTTGGCGAAGATCAAATCCTGCACGCTGGGATCGATGCCGATGCCGGTATCCTGCACGGCGATCTCCACCCCGCCCCTGGCAAAATACCCCTGCTCGGTCGGCGGCAACATGCGCCCTGTGATGGCAACCGTCCCGCCATCGGGCGTGTATTTGATGGCGTTGACCACCAGGTGATGGAAGACCTTACGCAGGCCATTCGCATCCGCCTCGATCTGGGGCAACGCCGACAGACCCTCCCTAACCAGCGTCAGGCCCCGCTGCTCGAAGATGTCTTGGAGAGATTTGGTGATGGAGTTGATCACTATAGCCAGCGAGGTGGATTCGGGATGAAGCTGCAACGCCCGCCCATCAATTTTGGCCATATCCAACATACTCCCGACGATGGTGTTCAGCCGGGCCGCGCCGGATTGCATCCCCGCGACGAGTTGACTGTAGTACTCATCCCGCTTAATCGGGGGCGCATCCAGCAGAATCTGGCTATATCCTTTGAGGACGGTGAGCGGCGTGCGTAGCTCGTGAGAGGCCACGCTGATAAAATCGGACTTGGTGCGATCCAGGCGCTCCAACTGCGCGTAAGCTAAGCGCAAATCCTCGGAGCGCTCCTCAAGCTCCGCGAAAGCTCCCTCCAGATCTAGCTTGGCCTTGGTGAGATTGTCATATAGGCGCGCGTTCTCCAGCGCGACCGCCGCGTGCCCGGCGAATCCGGCCGCCAACTGCACCTCCTCCTCCGTGTAGGGATCGGGACGCTCGCGGGTGATGGAGAGCATGCCAATCGCCTCATCCGCCAAAACCAGGGGGACGCCAAACCATGAGCGCGCCGGCGGCAGATCCTCCAGATACTCCCAATCCGACCGGCGCTCCACCTCCGGCACGATGACCGGGCGCTGCGTGCGCGCCATCTCCAAGAAGACGTCATCCTCTTTGATGGGGACGTGCATCTCCAGGGGATTGGCGGTCTCCGGGAAGCCCCGCACAGCGGCGAAGACCAGCGCTTGCCCATCGCCGCCGATGCGGTCGCTGCGCAACATCACCGAGCCGCGATCATACGGCACGATCTCGGCAAGCTGCTGGAGGATCATATCCAACACCTCCGAGAGATCCAACGTGCTGGAGAGCGCCTGTCCCACACTGTAGAGCTTCTCCGTGAGCAGCCGCCGCCGCCGCTCGCGATGATACATCGAAGCGTTCTCGATGGCGATGGCGATTTGCGCGGCCAGCGCCTCGAAGACGCGCACATCCTCATCGGCGAAAGCGTGCGGCGTGTTACTCTGAATATCCAAAACGCCCAACAGCCCCTCGCCTACGCGCAACGGAAGGGCCAACTCCGAGCGGGTGTCCGGCAAATCCTCATCCGAGAGAAAACGGTGATCCTTCTGAACATCGTCCGCGCCGGCTGTGCGTCGCTTGCGAGCCGCCCACGCGATCAAGCCCGGGCCATCGACCGCTAACCGACAGCCTTCGTCCTTGCGCGCGCGCCCGGCTGCGCCGGTGCCGGCCCGCAGCACCAGATTGGATCTTGTCTCATCCAACAGATAAGTAGCCACGTAGTTGTAACCATAGCGCTGTTTAATCAGCTCGGCGACCTGCACCAGCAGCTCGTCCAGATCCAGGATCGAGGAGATGTAGCGCGCGATGCCGATCGTCGCTTGCAGCGAGCGACGGAATTGCTCTGTGCTCTCCAAGGCGGACTTGAGGCGCGCCTGCTGCTGCGTATCGTGGACGCGCAGGCGCTCCAAGCGGCGAGAGGTGCGCAATCGCGCCACGTGGACGATGAATGAGACGACAGTCGCGGAGATCAAGGCGACCGCAAAGTGCGTCCACATCTCGGTGAAGCGCCCCACCACGGCAAGCGCCGCAATCAGCCAGCCGATATCGATGCTGCCCACGATCACGCCCCACCAGACGCGAGAGAAGCAGAGGAAGCCCACAGCAACGACGATGAGGATCAGGTTGGTCGTCTGAAGAGGATCTGCGGCCAACGTCAGGTGCAGCAAGGTGTTCCCCGCCGCGACCATCGCCAGGCCAAAGATCACGGCGTGCGCGTACTTGGGGGGCAGCCGCCAGCGATTGAGCGCCCAAGCCAGCGCGAGGAAGAGCACGACGGTGATCGTTGAGGAGATAGTCATCGCCCGGCCCACCGCGCCCGCCGTCAGGAAGAAATGGCGCGCCGTGAAGATCACGAAGAGCACGACCAGCGCTAACGTGATGGGGCGCAGCGAATCGCGCAGGTCGGCGTTCAGCGACCGGCGCAGCGCCGCCTCGTCGATTTTAATCTCCGACGGCTGTGAGAGGGTATCGATGGCTTCGTCTGGCGTTGCCGATGGCGGCATACCGTGCTCCCTTTTTCTTTCTTGGCTTGCCTTACAGAGTCATGGTAGCAAAAAACCATAAATTCACAAGGGATATGCTACGTTTCACAACGTCGCCATCGCCTGCGACATCCGACGCAAGCCCTCGTCCAGCAGTTCGCGGGGACAGCCGAAGTTCAAGCGCACAAAGCCCTCACCGCCCGGCCCGAAGGTCGCGCCATCATTGAAGACGACCTTGCCGCGCTCCAAGAAGAAGTCGTGGGGATTGCCCGGCAGGCCGGCCGCGCGACAATCCAACCACGCTAAGTAGGTTCCCTCCGGCTTCGCCATCTTGATCGCCGGAAAGTGCGTTGTCACATAGTCAAAGACGCGGTCGCGATTCTCCTCCATATAAGCCAGCGCCGCCCGCAACCATGGCCCGCCCTCGCGGTAGGCGGCCAAGGCGGCGGTGTAGCCCATCAAGTTGACGTGGGAGACGATGCCCTGCCGGGCGGTCTTGTACCCCTGGCGCAATTCATCATTGGGGATCACGGCGAAGGCGCAGTGCAGGCCGGCGATGTTGAAGGTCTTGCTCGGCGCCATCAGGGTGATGGTCCGAGCAGCGATCTCCGGGGCCAACGCCGCGATGGGCCGGTGCTCGTGGCCGCTGAAGATCAAATCACCGTGGATCTCATCGGAGCAGATGAGCAGATCGTGCGCCAGGCAGATCTCGGCCATGCGCGTCAGCTCGGCCTCGCGGAAGACGCGCCCCACGGGATTATGAGGGTTGCAGAGCAGGAACATCCGCGTCTCCGGCGTGAGCGTCCGCTCGAAGAGATCGAAGTCCACCACGTAGCTGCCGTCCGCCTGTTGCGTCAACGCCATCTGCTGATCTAAGCGCCCGACCGGCGCGGCGGCGTGCAAAATCGGCGGATAGATCGGCGTCTGGATCAGCACGCCGTCGCCCGGCGCGGTGAAGGCCCGAATCGCCAGGTTGAAGCCGGGCACCACGCCAGGCAGGAAGACCAACGCCTCGGCCGGCACCTCCCAATCGTACAGGCGCTTCAGGCGCGCCACAATCTCCTCGCGCAGCCCACGCGGGGATTGCTCGTAGCCGAAGATGCCGTGCGCCGCCCGCTCGCGCAGCGCCGCGATCACCGCCGGCGGCGAGCGAAAGTCCATATCCGCCACCCACATCGACAGCGCATCCTCCGGGTACCACTGCCACTTGATGCTCGGCGTCGTCCGGCGCTCGATGATTTCGTCGAAGTTAAAATTATACGTATCCTTCACGTCATTCTCCTTCAAAAGTTAGTTACAAGTTGAAAGTTGCAAGTTGAAAGTTACAAGTCAAAAGCACAGTGCATAGCGTACCATTATGAGCTATGAAAAACGCCACTCCGCTCAAGCCTTTCAGGGGATGGTTCATTTTCCAAGACAATTAGGTTTACAC
>CAZCAI010000217.1:4410-6257 GCA_964496595.1 uncultured Anaerolineales bacterium | reverse complement strand
ACCAACGCGGTGGGATCGGCGCGGCGGATGGCGGCGGCGGCGCGCATCGCCAACAGCCCATAGTGGTGGGCATGCGGCTCCGGGTACCAGAAGTGCGCCAGATTCGGCTCGTTCCAGATCTCCCAGATGACGCCTCGCCCTCGATAGCGCCGGGCCGCCGCCGCCGCAAAGCGCGCGAAGGCCGCCCGCCCGGCGTCGGAGTGGGGGGAATGACCGCCGTCGTAGAGCGCGTTACCGTAATCCAAGATGAAGACGATGCGCATATCGTGGGCCGCAAACGCCGCGACGAGCGCATCGTAGCCGGAGAAATCGTAGCGCCCTTCCTCCTGCTCCACCTCGTGCCAGAAGAGATCCATCCGCACAAAGCGGATGCCGGTCGCCGCCAACTGCGCCGTCTCCCTGTAATCGGGATGGATGAAGTGGATCTGCGCGCCGAACGGCTCCGGCACGACCGGCTCCGGCAGATGCCACAAGGCGGGCAGCGGCGTCGGCAGGGCGGGCGTGGGGGCAGCCGTGCGCGTGAGCATGGGGATGTCGACGGTGGGAAGCGGCGTCGGCGTGGCGGTCGGCGTCCCCGCCGGCGTGGACATCGGGAGAGGGGAGGGCGTGGCGGTGGCAATGCGCGTCGGCGGCGCGGGCAGGGGATCGGCCTGGGCGGCGGGCAGCGCGCACCCCGTCAACAGAAAGAGAAAGAGGCACGCGAGGAGAAAGCGCCAGTGATAGGGTCGCAACTGAGTCATCATATTCCAAAGTCTATGCAATTTTCCTAACCTGTCCAACTTCCAACCTCCAGCTTCCAAAGCCTCTAATCCCCAGCCTTCACCTCCGCCACGATCATCCCCAACAAAATCAGCCCGCCGCCGATCCACTCCCGCGCGGCTAACACCTCCCCGCCGACGGTGACGGCGAAGACTGCCGCCCAGACCGGCTCCAGCGCGAAGATCAGCGCCGTGTGGGTGGCCGTCGTGTGGCGCTGCGCCCACGTCTGCACGCCGAAGACCAGCGCCGAGGCGACCAGGCCCATGTAGATTATCGCGGGCAGCGCCGCGCGCGGCGGCGTCAGCGCTCCCGCCTCGAAGACGAGGGCCGCCGCCGAGGTGAGGATCGCCGCCGTGAGCAGTTGCACCCACGTGAACGCCAGCACATCGTGGCGCGGCGCGAAGTAGCCCGTGCTGAGGATGTGCCCCGCGAAGCCCCCCGCGCAGGCCAGCACCCACAGATCGCCCGGCGCGAAGTGCAGCGTCGCATTCAGCGTCATCAGCCCCAGGCCCGTCGTCGCCAAAACCACGCCCGCGGCAGCCGCGCGCGTCGGCGGATCGCGCAGCAAGAGCGCCGCGAAGATCGGCACCAGGACGACGCTCAAGCCGGTGATGAAGGCCGCTTTCCCCGCCGCCGTCGTCTGCAAGCCAATCGTCTGCGTGACGAAGCCCACCGTCAGCCACCCGCCCGTGATCGCGCCATCGCGCCACAATCGCGCGCCCAAGTCGAAGCGCGCCCGCTGCCGCGCCAATCCCAGCGTCAGGGCCAGCACCGCGATCCAGAACCGCCCGGCGACGAAGACCAACGGCCCCACCACATCCAGCGCCTGCTTGACGATGATGAAGGTCGATCCCCAGATGGCCGTCACCAACACCAGCGCCACATCCGCCTGCCACTGCTTGATTTCCCGCATTGAACCTCCTGATTATAAGAACGTATTGCGTATTGCGTAATAAGACACTTGTGCAATAAGGGCGCTCTCTCCACTCCCCGTCCGTCGCGTGGCCGTAAACACCCAAACGCAAAGCCTCCCTCAAAGGCCAAATCCGCCAGCCCGAAGGGCTTGGTTCTCTTAGCCCGGGGACTTC
>CAZCAI010000217.1:0-4310 GCA_964496595.1 uncultured Anaerolineales bacterium | reverse complement strand
TCAAAGGCCAAATCCGCCAGCCCGAAGGGCTTGGTTCTCTTAGCCCGGGGACTTCATCCCCGGGCGCCCTCCCGTCCGTCGCGTGGCCGTAAACACCCAAACGCAAAGCCTCCCTCCTCCCTCAAAGGCCAAATCCGCCAGCCCGAAGGGCTTGGTTCTCTTAGCCCGGGGACTTCCCTCGGCCATTGGGCCTTAGGGCCAAGGCATCCCCGGCGCTCTTGCCAACAATCACCCGCCGCTCCCATTTTCAGAGCAAATCTTGACGTAAGCGCCGTTTATGTTAGAATAACCCTTGCTGTTATTGGATACAGAGTCATTGGAAGAGACCTTTCGACCTCGCGTGTCAGTAAGCCGCGAGGTCATTTTTATGCCCGGTTGCCGGTGAGTTCATCCGCAGCCCACATTATAATACACAATGGAAACGGGGATCCACGATCCCCTCCGAGCGCGCAGGAAAACCCTACCGGGCGACCGCAAAGGAATCAAGGACATATTATGGCAAAGAGAAAAGAAGCACCGATTAACAAAGTAAGAATCATCGGCATTTTCGCGCACGTAGATGCCGGCAAGACGACGACGTCCGAGTCGATTTTGTACTACACGGGACGCATTCACCGGCAGGGACTGATCGACAATGGCGACACGCAGTTGGATTTTATGCAGCAGGAGCGCGAGCGCGGCATCACGATTATGTCCGCCGCCACAGCCTGCCACTGGCGCAACCACCGTATCAATTTGATTGACACGCCGGGACACATCGACTTCACCGCCGAGGTGGTGCGCTCCATTCGCGTCATCGATAGCGCGGTGATGATCCTGTGCGGCGTCGGCGGCGTCGAACCGCAGACGGAGACCGTCTGGATGCACGCCGACCGCGAGAAGCTGCCGCGCTTGATCTTCATCAACAAATTGGATCGCCTCGGGGCGAATTATAAGGGCGTCCTCCAAGAGGTGCGCGAACGGCTCGCGCCGAACGCCCTCCCGCTGATGATGCCCATCGGCATGGGCGAGACTTTCAAGGGGGTTGTCGATCTGCTCTCTGAGAAGGCCTACATCCACCAGCCGGGCGAGGAGGAACCGGTGATCCGCGAGATTCCCGCCGAGATAGCGGATAAGGTCGCGGCCGCGCGCTCGACGCTGATCGACACGATCAGCGAGACGGACGAGGCTCTACTGGAAAAGCGCCTGAGCGATAAGCCAATCGATACGGCGACGCTGCAGGCCGCTCTCCGCAAGGCCGTAATCGCGGGCGACATCGTTCCCGTGCTGTGCGGCGCCTCGCGCGAGCGCGTGGGCATTCAGGCGCTGCTCGACGCCGTCGTCGATTACCTGCCCGCGCCCGTCGATATGCCGCCCATCCTGGGCCACGATCCCACGACCGAGGGGGAGATCGTGGAGCGCGCGGATGATCCCAACGCGCCGTTCTGCGCCTCCGCCTTCAAAATTGTCACCGATCCGCACGTGGGCCATCTCACCTGGGTGCGCGTCTTCTCCGGCCAGATGAACACGGGCGACACGCTCTACAACTCCCGCACGGGCGAGACGGAGCGCATCAGCCGCATCTACCGGATGCACGCCAATCACCGCGAGCAGGTCGATCACATGGCCGCCAGCGACGTCGTCGCGCTCGTGGGGATGAAGTCGGCGGTCACAGGCGACACGCTCTGCGATCCAGAGCGGCCCATCGTCCTGGAGACTTTCAAATTCCCCGATCCGGTGATCGCCGTCGCGCTGGCGCCCAAGACCGTCAAGGATCGCGAGAGACTGCATCAGGCCGTGAAGCGTCTTTGCAATGAGGATCCCACGCTGGAGCAATACGTCGATCCAGAGACGGGCGAGTTGCAGATTTCCGGCATGGGCGAGTTGCATTTGGAGATCGCGGTGGATCGGCTACAAACCGAGTTCGGGCTGGCCCCGCAAGTCAGCGCGCCGCAGATCTCCTATCGGGAGACGGTGCGCCACTCGGTCGAGGTGACGACCACCTACAAGAAGCAATCCGGCGGCCACGGCCACTTCGCCGAGGTCACGATGCGCATCGAGCCGGCGCCCGGCGGCGATACGGTCGAGTTCGAGAGCGAAGCGCCGCCCCGCGATCTACCGCGCGATTTCTGGCGCCCGACCGAACTCGGTCTGCGCCGCGCCCTGGAGCAGGGCGTCATCGCGGGCTATCCGGTCACCAACGTCAAGGTGACGTTGACCGGCGGGAGCTACCACGAGGTGGACTCCGCCGCGATGGACTTTGAAATTGCGGGCGCGATGGCCGCGCGGCGCTTAGTGCGCGCCGCCAACCCGGCGCTGCTGGAGCCGGTGATGAGCCTGGATATCACCGCCGCCGAAGAGCACATCGGCAGTGTCGTCGCCGACATCGGGAGGCGGCGGGGCATCGTCAACGCGATGCGCGTGCGCGGCAATGACATGCGCAACATCGATGGCGAGGTACCGCTGGCCGAGGCGCGGGGCTACGCCACCGACCTCCGCAGTATGACGCAAGGGCGCGGCGCCTTCACGCTAGAGTTCGAGCGCTACGACATCGTCCCCGACGATATCGCCGCCGAGATCATTGAGGAACGCAAGAAAGCGGGCAAGATCCCGGAGCGGTAAAAGCTGCACCATCATCGCTCAGCTTGGATCGCCAGATCCAAGCGATCAAGTAAGAGGCGGGGATTTTAACCATCCCCATTGAGCTTCTAGATACGACGAAGGGGCGAGACTGAATCAGTCTCGCCCCTGGTTTTTCAGTACAGCTTGTAATTTAACCTACTCGCGGGACTCCAACGTGCACTGACCCTCGCCTAAAATCTCGATAGGCAGATCTTCCATCGTGCTGATGGTCATGTGCACCGGGCAATGCGAGCCGACGCGCTCGATAGCCTTGACCTTGCGGCCACAATCGCCGTGCGGCATATTGACCGTCACCTTCAGATCGGTCAGGCGGGTGGGATCGGGCGCCTTCTCGAAGGTCACGTCGATGGTCATATCCTCAGTGTCGATGCCATTCTTCTCGCAGTACTGCGCCACGAACGCGCCCACGCAGCTTCCCAGCGATGCCACGAAGAGTTGCGGGGGCATCGGCCCCCGGTCGCTGCCGCCCATGCTTTCCGGCACATCGATCTTGATCGAATGATTGCCAATCTTGGACTCAAAGAGCATATCGCCCCGGTAGTACGTCGTAATCTTTGCCATATCGCCTCCTGTTACAGGTTAAGTGAATTTACGCAATTAGTATAGTCAAGTAACAGAAAAGTACAAGTGACAAATCGCCCTGTCACGACCGGAAAATTTCCCCTCGAGGGTCAATCACTGCTTCGTCAGGACGATGCCGACGGCCACCACCACCCCGGCGACTAAGGCGAGGAGACTGAAGCGCTTGCGCTCTTGTTCGACGGCGGGCAGCAGGTGCGAGGCGCCCACGTAGACCAGCGCCCCGGCGGAGATCGCTAACCAGTTGCCCAACGTGGCCTGGTCGATCCGGTTAATGAATGGGAAAGAGACCAACGTGCCCAACGGCGTGGAGAGGGCGGCGGCGAGAAAGGCATAGAAGAAAGAACGCTTCCGGCTGAATCCCGCCCGCTCCAGCATCACAAAGGTGACGATACCTTCGGGGAATTCGTGGAGCACCATCCCAATCGCGGCCAGCGCGCCCGTGAGCACACTGACGTTGAAGGTCACCGAGTAGATCACGCCATCGATGAAGGAGTGCAATCCGATGCCTAACATCGGGATAATGCCCATCGCGTAGTTCACGGGACACTCGTACTCGTGACAGACGTAGAGCTTCACAATCCGGTTAGAGAGATAGATCCCCAAATAGCCCACCAGCAGGAACGTCGGTGCCGCCTCGTTCATCTGGAAGGCCTTCGGGATGATATGGATGAAAGAGACGGAGATGAGCACGCCCGCCGCGAAGCTCATAAAGCAGGTCGCGTGCTCCTTGCCCCACTGCTCATATTTGCTGATCACATAAATGCCGATCGTCGTCACCAGACACGCCAGAAAGCTCGTCAGAATAACCCAAACAAACTCATTGGAAAACATAGCATATCCTCCTTTCCCGATCTCTTTTCAATCTTTCACGAAAAGCTTTCACGAAAAGCTTTCACGAAAATCCCAGCAAGCGCCCGCCGTGATAGACAATGAGGGTGATGACGCTGGCGGTCAGCAGGGGCGCCGCGAGGCCCATCAGCGTCCATTTGACGCTCCGGGGCCGAATGCCCATGGCGGGATCACATTTTCCGCGCAGAATTTCCTTGCCTTCAGGATAGATAACAATCTCTTTAACGGCCATCATTCCCTCCCAGGGATATCAATCG
>CAZCAI010000216.1:0-6257 GCA_964496595.1 uncultured Anaerolineales bacterium | reverse complement strand
TCGCCGGTTAGAACTCAGTCGCCGCAGGGCGACTTCGCTAAGGCGTAGTACGCCCAGTGGCCGTGGTTTTTCTTTGACCCAACGGCCCGATGGCCGTGGGAACCGCCGGGCCTGGGACAACGCGAAAAAAGTGTCAACCTATTTGTGAACCATCCTCCATCGGCGCGCGTTAATTATTTCTTCCCCGCTTTGTTATTGGTCAAATACGCGATCACGCCTATAATAAAACAAAGAAAATATCCCAGGGGAAAAACTTATGAACATCCTTTATGAGGCTATCCGACTCATCACGCAGCCGCCCGGCGATCTGGTCTACTTCCTGATCACCTTCTTCGCGCTGCAACAGGCGCTCTTTTCGGCGATCTCCGCGCGGCGCGCCGATACATCTTCCGTGCGCGCCCGGCGCTGGTGGGGGGCGATCCTGATCATCCTCGGCGGGCGCATTGCTCTGATCGTGGTGGGCCTGTTGGGCCAGGGCGCTTTCTTAGATCCCGTGATGATACTACCGCCGTTGGAGCGCTGGCTGATGTCCCTCAGCCTGGCGCTGGCAGCCGGCGCGGCCCTTGCGCCGCTCGCGCCGCCTAACTGGCAACGCATCCTCTTCTGGAGCTTGATCGCGCTGAGCCTCATTTTCTACGGTTATTGCGCCGTCACATGGCCCGCAGAAGCCGCCGTGCCGCGCGCGTACAACGAGACCATCCAGGAGCAAGTCTGGACGATCCTTAACTTCGCCCTCGCCGGAATTTTCCTCGTGCTGACGATTGTCCTCCGGCCGGCCGAGTGGGAATGGCTCACCGGCATCTGGTTATTCTGGCTGCTGGGCGATGTGGCGCAGTTCGTCGATCCCAACCTGCAAACCCACTTCTCTGGATGGCAACGCCTGAGCGCGCTGGTCGTCTACCCGCTGCTCTCCATCCTCGTCCATCGACAACTGCTGGCCGGCGAAGCGCCGACCAAGAGCAGTCAAATCACCGATGTCGATTACTTGCAGGAGATCCTCCACGGCATCGAATCGACCAGCGAGCCGGAGCCGGCCCTGATGTTAGCCTCCTCCAAATTCGCCAAATTGTTAGATGTGGATATGTGCGCCATCGCTTTGGAAACGGAGGGCGAACCGCCCAAAGTCCAGGTGATCGCCGTCCATCCACCGACCACGGCGCAGATGGAGACACCGGAATTGAGGCTGAACGCCTATCCGGCCTTACAGCAAGCCCACGAGGGGCACCAGGCGCAGGTGGTGCATAAGCCGCGCCAGACACCGTGGGCGTCTGACCTTTACGAGCGCCTCGGCTTCCAGGAGGTCGGCCCGCTCTCCGTGCTGCCGATGTATCGCAATGAAGAATGGGTGGGCATGTTGCTGTTGGGCAACCCCGAAAGCCACCGTCCCCTGCAGCCGCATGCCATCGCGACGCATCGCCTGGTGGCGATGTTGTTGGCGACTTCGATTGTGCGCGGGCGCAGCGAGAACAAGCGCAAGCTGCTGCTCAATCGCCTGCGCGAGCAAGAAACAGAACAGCAGGCTCGCACCGAGAAGCGCATTCTGGAGCTAGAAGCGGAGATCGAGGCGTTAGAAGGCCGGCTCGCGGCCCGAGATCGCAAGGTCAGCCAGCTCCGGCGTCAAGTGGATGAGATGAGCCATCAGCCTACCTCCACGGAGATTGAGGTATGGCAGACGGAGGTCCAATCGCTGGCGGAAGAGCGCCAGAACCTCCAGGCCGAAATCCACAAGATGACGACGAACCGCGACAAGCTGCAGCGGGAGATCCAGGAGTTGGTCTCCGACCGCGATATGCTGATGGATGATCGCAACCGAATGGCCAGCCAGTTGAGCGAGGCCAAGGCCAGTCTGGAACACGAGGAGGAACAACGCAACAAGCTTCAGAACCGGCTGAAGGATGCGCAGCGCACGCTCAAATCGATGTACGCCAAGTTGAAGGCCGCGCAGGAGGCCGCGCAGGATAATATGGCGGTCGGGTTGCTCGTGACCGACGAGGATGGTCACATTATGACCGCCGACGCGCTGGCGCGCCGGATGCTCCAGTTGCCGGAAGGCGATGTGACCGGCTATCCCATCAACGGCGTCTATCCCAGCGCCGAATGGGCCAAATCGATTGAGGCATTGCTCTCCGACCAGGCCAACAGCCACCGCCGAGATCATCTCACGCTCACCGCCCTGGAGGATCGTGTGGAGGCCGATTTAGTCGCACTGGTCGGTCACGACGGCAAACCCGACGGCCTGGTGATCACCCTGCGCATGCCAGAAAGCGAGATCGAACGCGAGGAGGCGATCATCAGCCTGGCCAACGAGTTCCGCACACCGATGACGGCGCTCATCGGCTACACCGATCTCTTGTTAGGCGAACAACTGGGGATTCTCACCAAGATGCAGAAGGATTTCTTAGAGCGCGTGAAGGCCAACGTCGAGCAACTGAACCACCTGCTCAACGATCTGGTGCATCTCGCCTCGCCGGACAGCCGGGCGATGAAGCTTTCGCCCCAGCCGGTTAACTTGATCGAGATCATCGAAGAGGGCGTGATGGGCCTGAGCGCGCGCTTCCGCGAGCGGCGACTGGCAGTGAACTTAGATCTGCCCGAAGAGCTGTCCCCCATCCTGGCCGACCGCGACAGCCTCTACCAGATTATGTTGCGCCTGCTCTCCAACGCCGCGCTCTGCTCCCAGCCCGAGACCGAGGTGAAGATCACAGCCCGCGAGGAGACCAGCGCCGGCGACGAGAACTACATCCGCGTCTCCGTGAAGGACACGGGCGGCGGCATCGACCCAGAGGATTACCCGCGCGTCTTCCGCAGATTCTACCGCGCCAATCAACCTCTGATCGCGGGGATGGGAGAGACGGGCGTTGGGATGGCCGTGGCGAAGACCTTGGTCGAGGCCAACGGCGGGCGCATCTGGGTAGCGAGCGAATCCGGCGAGGGCAGCACCTTCAGTTTTATTATACCGGTGCATCAGGAGTAGAAATCCACAAAAGCTCCAAGCGGATCGCCAGATCCACGACAGGTTTTACTGTGACCAGGATCTAGCGATCCTCTCAGAGCATTTCCACTTCACTTCCCCGAAGCTCCAAGCGGATCGCCAGATCCGCGCCACGTTAGAGCGCGTAGCGATATGCCCGCTCCGCGCGGGCGGCCAGCGCCGACCACGAGAAGTGCGCCCGCACATACTCGGCGGCGCGCGCGCCCAACGCCTCCCGGCGCGCGGGCGCATCTAAGAGCGCCAGCACCGCCGCCGCGAAGGCCGCATCCTCGCCCGGCGGCACGAGCACGCCCGTCTCCCCGCCGGTGATGACCGATCCGATGTACCCCACCCCCTCGCCCACGACCGGCACCCCCGCCGCCAGCAGATCCATCAATTTGACGGGGCATTTGGCGCGATTGATAAGCGTATCTTCAAAAGGATAGAGCGCCACATCCGCCTGGGCGAAGTGCGCGGGCTGCTCGGCTAAAGAAACCCACCCGGCCAGGATCAGATCCGCATCCGGCGAGGGCGGCGTCGCGACAGAGACCCGCCATCCGGCCGCGCGCGCCATTTCTTGGAGCTTGGCCTCCTCGCCGAAGAAGCCCTCTCCCACGACCCAGAGCCGCACGCGCGGTCGCTCGCGGCGCACGGCCTGGACGATACGCCACAGCCGCGCCAGATCAAACTCGAAGAAGCGGGTGTAGAGCAGCAGCGTGGGCCGCTCGTGGGGCGCGCGCGTCACGGGTGGATGGGGCCACGCGAAGCCGTTGGGCAGGTAGACGACGCGCTCCGGCGGGCCGCCGGTGGCCCACGTCAGGGTCACCAGCGCCTGGCTCGCCGCCGTCACCGCGTCGGCGTGACGCAGGCCCCAGCGCTCCTGCCACGTGAAGAACCGGCGCAGCGGCGCGGGGTACGGATTGAGGTCGTTCCAGCCGCCCGGCCCCTCCCAATCGTCCGTATCGACGACGACGGGCGTAGCGCCCCGGTGCAACAACAGATGTGCCAGGCCCGCGTACGCCTTCGGCTTGAAGGCGTGGATCACATCGGGGCGGAGTTCCCGCGCGCGTTGGGCTAGTCGGATCGCCAGGCGCCCGTGGAACCAGCCGGGGATGCCCGCCGGCAGCGGCAGGTTCTCGACCCGCACACCATCTTCCTCCCAGCAGCGGCCCGCGTCCTCTGGATTCTGCCAGGGCGGGAGGAGCAGCGTGGCGCGATGGCCGCGCGCGACCAAGGCCTTGGCCAGCGGCAGCGCGCGGACGCTCATCGTGCCGCGCGGACGCAATCCAAAGGGACCGATCATCACCACGTGCATCACGCTCAACTCCCCCGCCCGGCGCGATAGCGGGCCAGCGCCGCGCGCACGAAGGCCGTCTTCCCCCCGGTGTAGGCCAACCGATTCCCGTCGTTCTGTGCCGCCAGGTCGCGCTTAAGGCGCGCGTAGGCCGCCCGCAGATCGGGATCGGCGCGCAGGGCGTCGCGAAAATCCACGGGATCGCGGGCCTCGCGGCTGCCCGCCGCGACGATATGCAGGTGATGTGTCCTCGGCATCCCCTTGCGGAAGAAGCGCCGTTCGAGATTCTCGACGTGATCCACAAAGATGTAACCCAGCTCGCTCAGCGGCGCGATGCAGGCCGTGGCCTCCGCCAGATCGCGCACGAGGACGAGGAGATCGATGATGGGCTTGGCGGCGAGGCCGGGCACGGCGGTGCTGCCGATGTGCTGAATATCCAACGCCAGATCGCCCAGCGCCTCGGCCACGCGCGCCCGCTCGGCGGCGAAGCGCGCGGGCCAGCTCGGATCGTAGGGCGCGATGACGACCGGATCGTGGATGCGCTGCCACATCCGGTCGGCGACCTCGGCGATGCTCAGATGGGTCGAGTCGATGGGAAAGCCGACATCGCCGCGCCGGGCAGCCGCCGAGAGGATCGCCTGCAACTCCTTGTAGCGCTCCAGATGCCACGCTGTATCCTCGCCGCCGCGCTGGCGAATGCGCTGCTCGATAGCCGCGTCCTCGGCGGTGAGGCGGAAGGCGTAGCTGGGACCAAATGGGGCCAACATCTGGCGCAGTCGCCGCAGCGAGGCCGGCGACTCGAAGACGTAATTGATGACGAAGTGCTCGTAGCCGCCCTCGGTGACGTGAAATTCGATCAGGCAGCGGAGGGTGCGGTAGAGATAAAAGACGCGCGCGTCGTCGTAGATCTCGAAGGGATGCACCGCGCCGATGTGATCGCCGTCCAACATCACGGAGCGCTCAAAGCGGGTCTGCAACTCCCACGCGGCGGAGGTTTTACCGATGCCGCACGGGCCGTTGATGATAACGATCATAGAGAGCCTCCTTCTCCTGCGTTGAGATCCGGGCGCATCGTCTCGGCGGCGAGACGGACCGCGACGGGGCGGAAGGTGCGGCGATGGATGGCGCAGACGCCCAGGGCGTGCAGCGCGCTGCGATGTTGGCGCGTGCCGTAGCCTTTGTGCTGCGCGAAGCCGTAGCCGGGGAAGTGGGTCTCGGCGGCGGCGGCCATCCAGGCGTCGCGGCTGACCTTGGCGACGATGCCGGCGGCCGCGACGGAGAGCGAGCGGGCGTCGGCATAGGGGAAGGCGCGCTGCGGCAGGGCGACGGTGGGCAGGTCGAGCGCATCGATGACTAAGGCGTCGGGCGCGACGGTCAGCGCGTCCAGGGCGCGCCGCATCGCCAGGCGCGTGGCGGGAACAATGCCCAGCGCGTCGATCTCCTGCGGCTCGGCGCGCCCCACGCCCACGGCGCGCGCGGCCGCCTCGATGGCGGGCATCAGCGCTTCGCGGCGAGAAGCGGAGATCGTTTTGGAATCGCGCACCTCGGCCAAAGGGGCCAGCGCCGCCTCGTCGTGCGGCAGGATGACGGCGGCGGCATAGACCGGGCCGGCCCACGCGCCGCGCCCGGCCTCATCCAAGCCGGCGATGTGGGTCAGGCCCTGCGCCCAGAAGTCGGCTTCGGCCTCTGTGGTGGGGATGCACGAGCGGGCGTCGAATGGCGGCATAGGGTCTCCTTGACAAAACGGCAAATAGCAAAACAGCAAATAGCAAAGCGGCAAAACATCAAATGGGCGCGTCAGGGAATAGGCGAATGACACGGTTATCAGGCTGTATTGTCGCATATTCTAAGGGGATTGCCAGTGAAGGGAGTACCTCAGAACTTTTGGGATGGTTCACTAATTGGTTAACGCTTGTTCGTAGTCAGGCATCCGCTGCGCGATGGAATGTTAATGGAATGGAGTGCCGTTGTGAAGCCCGAGAAACGCCACTC
>CAZCAI010000215.1:0-6446 GCA_964496595.1 uncultured Anaerolineales bacterium | reverse complement strand
TTCATAGATTTATCTTCCTTGGATCAACGTTTCATTTGTCGCTTTGTCGCTTTGTCGCTTTGTTGCTTTGTTGCTTTGTTGCTTTGTTGCTTTGTTGCTTTGTCGCTTTGTCGCTTTGTTGCTTTGTTGCTTTGTCGCTTTGTCGCTTTGTCGCTGATCCAGTATAGCGGCATCATCTGAAAATAGTCTGAGGGCCGCCTGAGAATATGCTGAGAAGCAAACCAGCTCTTCTATTCCTCTCAGCCCGCCGCCGGCAGGACGAACCAGAAGGTGCAGCCCTGCCCCGCGCCATCGCTTGCGACGCCGACGTCGCCGCCTAACTTGGCGACGATGCGCTGGACGATGGACAGCCCCAGGCCGTGGCCCTCGGCGCGGACCTCGTGCAGGCGCGTGAATTGCGCGAAAAGCTGCGATTGTTCGTCCGCGCTGAGGCCGGGGCCGTTATCCCGCACCCAGAAGCGCGGGCCGGATGCTGTGGCCTCCATATCCGCGCCTAACGTCACGTGGGGCGGACGTCCCTCTTCCGGCGCGCCGCCGTACTTCAGGGCGTTGCTCACATAATTCACCCAGACCTCCTCCACCCACGGGGCGTAGCCGATGGCTGCGGGCCACGTCTTGGCGACGTCTATCGTGGCCGCCGCGCTTTCGATCTCCGTCTCGAAGCGCTTGAGCACCTCGGCGATGATCTCGTCCATCCGCAGGATGCCCAACTCCACCTCTTCGACCTTGCGCACGCTGGCCAGCAACAACAGTTCATTGATGATGTTGGTCATCTTGTGGCCCGTCTGCGTGATCAGCTCCAGACGATCGCATATTGTCTCCAGCGGCAACGATGCGCAGCGCCGCCACAACAAGGCGCTGAAGCCGATCATCGCGGTGAGCGGGGTCTTGAGGTCGTGGGCGACGGTGTGCGCGAAGGCGTCCAACTCCGCGTTGCTATCCTCCAACTCGTGCGCGTACAGTTCCAAATCGTGCTGGGCGCGCTCGCGCTCGATGATCTCTTTTTGCAGGCGCGCGTTCTGCGCCTCTAACCGCTGTTGTAGCTCGCGCAGGGCCAGATGGGTATGGACGCGCGCCAGCACCTCTTCCATCTGGAACGGCTTGGTGATGTAGTCCACGCCGCCGATTTCAAAGGCGCGCACTTTATCCTCCACCTCATTGAGCGCGCTCAGAAAGATGATGGGAATATCGCTCGTGCGGTCGTCGGATTTGAGCCGCGTGCAGACCTCGTAGCCGTCCATATCGGGCATCATAATATCCAATAGGATCAGATCCGGCGGCCTGGCCTGCACGGAGGAAAGGGCCATCTGCCCGTTGGTCGCCGGGCGCACCGCGTAGCCCTGCTGGGTGAGAATCTCCGTCAAGAAACGCAGATTGGCCCGGGTGTCATCCACTACGATGATATTAGCTTTGAACGGTATCTCGGACATAAGGTCTCCTTTTCCCCGCATGCACTACGAACAAGCTACTACAGCGCAGCATAAATGGCTCCCCAGTTAAATTTGCTCCCAGGGGATCGTTAGATCCCCGTTCCGACGTAGAGTCGCGGATCTGACGATCCGCTCCGAGCGTAACTAACTGGGGAGGAACTTCCGCCGAGGTGTACTACGAACCTCTGGCCTGGATGGCGTCCGCGATGCGATCATAGGCGAAGTCGTCGGCCTGGCGCTTGAGTTGTTGGGCCAGCGCGGGATCGTGCGCCCGCACCTCTTCGATCAGGGTCTCCACCTGCAAGAAGTCGTTCTCGATGGCGGCTTGCCCTAATTGCACGATCAAGGACGCGGGCAGCGCGTCCCAGCCGTCGCGCGGGGCCTCATCCATGGCATCCTCTGCATCCTCCGCCTGAGCGTAGAGATAGCGCACGTTTAGATGTTGCGCGATCTTCTCGAAGATCTCGCAACTGCGGAACGGCTTGCGCACGAAATCGTCGCAGCCCAACGCCAACATCGTCACGCGATCCTCCTCGAAGGCGCTGGCCGTGAGCGCGATGATGACGGTCTCCTCGCCGGCGGGCGTGGCCTTGATGCGCCGCGTCACCTCGTAGCCGTCCATCACGGGCATCCGCATATCCATCCAGATCAGATGCGGATGCCAGCGTTCCCACAGGCGGAGGCCCTCCGCGCCGTTGGCGGCGGCCCGCACCTCGAAGCCCTCCGGCGGCGCGCCCAGCGAGGTGAGCAGTTTGACCAGCAAGCGCCGGTTGGCCTCGCGATCCTCGATCACCAGCAGGCGATAGGGGCCGCCATTCGGCGCGCGCTGCCCCGGCGCCAGGCCGATGACCTCGCGGATGGGAGCCTCGGTGCGCACGGCCTGGGCCTCACCCTGCCGCACACGCGCATCAAAGCGGAAACAACTTCCGCGCCTCACCTCGCTCTCCACCCCGATTTCGCCCCCCATCAGCCCGATAAATTGGCGGCTGATGGGCAACCCCAGGCCGGTGCCCTCGGTGAACTCCCGGATGTTGGTCTGCACAAAGGGTTCGAAAAGCATTTCCAGATCCTCGGCGCTGATGCCGGGGCCGGAGTCCTCCACCTCAAATTGGAGGATATAGCCGGCGGCAGCATCGTCCGCATCGACCCGGCGGCTGCGCACGCGCAATGTCACGCCGCCCTCGCGGGTAAATTTCACGGCGTTGCCCAACAGATTGATCAACACCTGGCGCAACTTGTGCTCATCCGCCAACACATAGCGCGGCACATCGTCGCAGCACTCGAAGGCCAACATCAGGCCCTTATCCTCCGCGCGCAGGCGGAACATCGCCTCGATCTCGTCCAACATCCGGCGCAAATCGAAGCTCCGCTCTTCCAGCACCATGCGCCCCGCCTCGATCTTCGACATCTCCAGCACGTCGTTGATCAAGGACAACAGGTGCGTGCCGCTCTGGTTAATCGTCTCTAAGTTCTCGCGCTGAGAAGCAGAGAGCGTGGTATCGCGCTGCATCAATTGGGTGAAGCCCAGGATGGCGTTGAGCGGCGTGCGTAATTCGTGGCTCATATTGGCTAAGAAAGCGCTCTTGGCCTGATTGGCCGCCTCCGCCGCCTGCTGCGCCCGCTTGGCGACTTCCAGCGCCTCTTTGGCCGCCGTCTTCGCCTCGTTGGTCTCCTTGAAGAGCCACGCATTATCCAACGCGATGGCGATTTGATCGGCCATTGTCTGGAAGACGGGGACATCCTCCTCCGAAAAGGCCGCCGCCCGCGTGCTCTGGATCGTCAGCGCGCCGATGGCCTTACCGCGCGTGAAGAGCGGCAGCACCATCTCGGAGCGGGTTTGGGGCAGCGTGGCGGCGCCCACGCAGTGCGGCTCGCGCCCGTCGTCATCCTCCTCCGGCGCGTGGGGGCCGAAGAGCAACGCCCGCGCTTCGCGGATACTTTGCCCAATCGCGCAGGAAGAATCCAAGGGCACTTCGTGGCCCACGGTGAGCAGCGCCGTGCTTTCCTTATCCTTGCCGCTGCCCGCACGGAGGATCATACTCTGCTCCGCCTCATCCAGCAGGAAGATGCCCACGTAGTGCAGATCGAAGCCCTCGCGGATGAGGGTGGCGGTGTGTGTCATCAGCCTGGCAGGATCTAAGATCGTCATCACCGATTTGGAGACCTCCGTGGCGGTGAGGAGTTGGCGGCTGTGGCGCTTGATCTGCTCGAAGAGGCGCGCGTTATCCAACGCGACGGCCACCTGATCGGCCAGGGTCTGCAAGATGGCGACTTCGTCCTCGGTGAAGGCGGCGGGATCGAGCGAGCGCACGTTGAGCACGCCGATGACGCGCTCCCGCACTTTGAGCGGCAACGCGGCCTCCGACTGGAGATCGCCCTGCGACGCCTCGGGCGAAACGGCGAGCACGCGCGGTTCCCCGGTGCGCGCCACCCGGCCCGCGAGACCCTGGTAGCCGATGAGCAATTTGTATCCCTGCGCGACTAACTTCTCGCCGCCCTCCCAGGAGGCCGCGCGCATCACGGCGTATTTGCCATCCTCGCTCACCAGGAAGACCACCGCCTGGTAGAAGCCGAAGCGGTCGGAGATTAAGTGGACGGTGGTCTCCAGGAGCTTGTTCACGTCTAAGATGCCGGCCGCCTCGCGGGCGATCTGCGCCGCCGCCTCCAACTGCGTCGAACGTCGCTCTAACGCTCCGTAAGCGTTCTTGAGCCGGAACTTGGTCTGCTGCAACTGGGCCGCGTGGCGCTCGGCCTCGGCCCGGGCGCGCTCCGCCTCCTCCAACAGCCTGGCCTTGATCTCTGCCGCCGTCGTGCCGCTCAGGTTGCCCAATTGCCGGTCGGTATGAGTTTGTATCTGCTGCCGCAAATTGCGCAGCTGGCTCTCTTTGGTCGATAATTGCTGCCGCAACTGCTCCACCTCACGCTCCCAATGCGAAGGTTTCCGATTATGTCGCCATCCTTGGGCCATCTCTGCCTCCTACTGCCTGAATCTCTGGGCTATGCCTCGTCATCTTGATTTTGGCCTTGTCGTCTCAGCAACTCCGCCGCGTATTCCGCCCGCGCTTGGGCATCGACCTCCACACCCCGCGCCTGACACCACGCCAGCAACTCCTCCACATCTACCTCGACCTTCTCGAAGGTCATCCCTTCTTGTGACGGTTCTCGCAGATTCCGCAAGGCCTCCTCCGCATTCTCGACCCACGCCGCGTAGGAATCCCCCAATCTATCGCGATCCACCGAGATTTCCAGCAGCCGCTCCCACTGATCGGGCCGATACCAGGCGCAACCGGTGACGATCCTGGCGGGCTGC
The DNA here is from genome assembly GCA_964496595.1 of uncultured Anaerolineales bacterium. GTDB lineage: Bacteria > Chloroflexota > Anaerolineae > B4-G1 > SLSP01 > JAAAOZ01. Next base: position 1,706 of record CAZCAI010000215.1, on the reverse strand, counting down.
GCCTCCTCCCCCTTCATTTCCCCCGTCCAGCGATCCCGGTCGGCCCAGTACGGGCAATGGGGGCAATTTTCTCCTTTGGGATAGTCCTTCCCTTCCTCGTGGGGACAGCCAATGATGCCATCGACGACCACCACGGACTTGACACGATACCGATGCACGAAACGCAGTATCTGCCGATAGATGTCCGGATCGAAGCGCACATCTTTGTCCTCGGAGAACCAACGCTTCAGATCGACTAAATCATCCTCCCCCTCGCCCTTGACGATGCCCACCGCAACCTTGGACGCAAATTGATTATCCGGGCCATAGTAGGCCACCGTCGCGATGGGATAGCCTCGAAAACCACCCTGCGCCTTGCGCTGCAATCGATTTTTAGCAGATTGCGCTCGATCTGGTTGATGTTGGTGATTCATTTCACTTCTCCTCATTATCTCCTATTGTCTCCTATATCTCCTGCCGTTACCTGCGATCTCAGCGCCACACGACCGCCAGCCCCTCCAATAACGCCCTGCCCAGCGGCGTGATCTCGAAGGCGGCCAGTTTCCTGAAGATGCTCTTCCCTATGGATTCTTCTCGATATTGATTGTCCACGACGCCAAAGTTATCCAGGACGTAAACGACCATCTGAGCTATCGAACCCCGCAGCGACTCCGGAGCATACATTGAAGATGTCCAGGTCAATCCCGTTCGAGCGATCAGATCATCCGCGAACTCCTCAAACGGAATCTCCTCTCCCACGGGCAGCCCCAGCAATCGATCCAACGTGGCAAGGTTGAAATAATCCGGTAGTTCTTCCCCCATGCCCTCGTATGGATAAGCGACCAGCCAATTGACCTTGTACCACCAGATCATCGAGAGATTGCTCAATTGCAGCAACGGATCGAGCGTCAGGAATCTTTCGCCTTCAGGGAGCAATCGCCAGCGCCTGCCAGGAACGATTTTCACCAAATCTCCCACCTCGGCCAGGATGTGCAGGAAGTACAGCGGCCAGATATCGGCCTCGCTGCGGAGCTTGTACGTTTGATCTCCGATGGTGGTATCCAATTCCGGAGGATGGACGAAGCGCGCAGTCACCTCGCGCACCGCTTTGCGCGGCATATTGCCCGTGCTCTGCGTCCCCACGATCTTGTTATCGCGCACGTAGGTCAGCAACGTCGCCATATCCTGCCACAGGGCTTGCGCCCCGGCTCGTTCGATCATCTCAGTGGTATGATAGCGGTGCAACCACACCGCAAAACGTTGTTCAACGGTGTTAAGATTAGCCGATCTCCGTCGATTCATCGGTCACGCTCCTTAATTGACAGCATTAATAACAGATTTTCAGGCATACAGCGTCACACATCCAACGAGAGGCACGCTTCGGCGGCCAACCACACCATCGCCTCGCGCACGTCCGTGTGGGAGACCCAATCGCGGGCGTCCCACGTTTCCCCGCCGACGTCGTCGCCGCCGTAGAGCAGTTGGCCGAACGGCGCCCCACGGAAGCGCGCGGCCGCGATGAAGGCCGCGGTCTCCATCTCGACGGTGATACAGCCCTCCTCATCGCGCCGCCGCGCCACCCTGGCCGGCGTCTCGCGAAAGAAGGCGTCCGTCGTCCACGTCTTGCCGAGCACGTAGGGCGCGTCGTAGCGCTGCAACACCTCCTCCAACGCGGCGATCACCTCCCGGTCGGCCTCGATCTCGCGGCTGGGCGGCTGGTAGTGATA
>CAZCAI010000214.1:0-6456 GCA_964496595.1 uncultured Anaerolineales bacterium | reverse complement strand
ATCTGGGCTTCATTCCCTACAAGATGTGGGGCGCGATAGGGTTGGTATCCAAAGATGATATGTCGCAGAACACAGATAGTTGGCGCAAGTTGGCAGCCTACCTCATCATCACGTTGGTCGCTGCCGCTGCCTGCGGGATCATCATCGCCTGGTATTTGGATCTGGCCGGCATGATTCCCTTCGCCTACCTGGCCGGGATCATCACGCTCAACAACTTCATCGCCCAGGCCATTTTGGGGCCGCCGCTGCTTCTGTTGCTCTATCCGCGCATCGAGCAGTGGGGCTTGATCTGGACCGACATTATGCGCGAAGAGGATGTCTCAGCGGGCTTCGCCAAGCAGATTGGGGCCATTTTAATGGCCGTCGGCGCCTTGGGCGGTTTGATCATCGGCCTGGGCATCTCGACCGGCCTCTACGGACAGGAACTCTTCCAGTTCGGCGCCGGCGAGGCGGCCAAGGTCGGCGTCTGGCTGAGCGTCCTGCCCTTCCTCATCATGATCATCGCCGCCAGCTTCATGCTCTCCGGGCGCGAGCAATTCCAGGAGCGCTTCGAGGATTATTAGAGAGCGCTTCTGTCAATTGGTTGACATGTCGAAAGCGGGCCGGATAACCGGCCCGCTTTTTTTATTGGATGCGTATGCGCCGCTTAGGAAATGCTACAGCTCATAGCGGAAAAACACCGCAACGGTGACCCAAATCGTCACTCGGCCAACTCTCGCGCAGCCTGGATTTCCGCCGTGATCTCCTCACCCCGTAAATTGATGGCCGGAACGTTGACCTCATTCAAGCGCCGGAGGAAGGTCAATCGATTCATACCGGCCAAGCTCGCAGCCTTGCCGGCTGAAAGGCGCCCCAATTCATAAAGTTTGGCCGCCGCCATAAAGCTCAGGGTATGCACAAATTCAGCGTCGGACATTTTGAGGGTTTTTGGGAGTTCTTCGGGATAGGACACAGTAGCTCGCTTAACCATTTACGACTCCTTTGATTAAATAGGATGGGACGAGTAACGGTCACCATTGTCTATATTGTAACACAAAGCCCTTGCCTCCGAGGCTGGAAGTTTTTGCAAAGCAAAAAGGGCGAGTCTCCCTTCAGAGACCCGCCCTTGAGAATCAAGCAATGTACGGATTACAACTCATAGCGGAAGAGCGCCGCGATGGGCGGGACGTCGGGCAATGCCTCCGACTCATCGGCGTAGATGGTGCCGCTGTTGAGTAGGGTGTGTAGCGCCGCCAGATCTAACAGATCCTCGTCGCCCGGCTGCTGCTCGTTGTGGGTCTCGATCTCGCCGCTTTCGGGATCGAAGGCGCCCCAGCGCTGTTCATCGACGGCGACGAAGAGGACTTCGACGCGCTCAAAGTAAGCCGCCGGCACGATTTCCGCCAGCTCGTGCGAGGCGTAGTCGGTGCCTTTGCCCACAAGCTGCTGATAAAGTCGCTCCGCCTCCTCGCGATCCTCCTTGAAGATGGGCGCCACAACCTCCCAACTCATCTCGTGCATCTCCTCGACCGTCCACTCGTTGGGGCTGCCCTCGATCTCGTCGTCGGCCAGGTGCTCATAGCTGTTCGCCTCGCGATAGATGGGCAGCAGGTAATCGACGCCGGTCAGAACCAAGGGACGGCCGCCATCCCGGAGGAGCGGTTCCAGCGCATCATCCACTTTTTGGAAGTACTTGAAGATGTCCTCCTTGCGATCCGCCTCCCCCACACTGTGACCGTGGAACATCCCCTCGCGCGTCGCCGGCTTGCCGCCGGGCGTCTGAGTCGAAGTGTGGAATTGCAGTTGACGATCCAGTTCCTCGTAATCCAACAGCTCGAAGAGACTTTCCGGCACATCCTCCGTGGGGACCTGGCTCACGCTGTACTTGGAACCTTGATAGAGTTTCACCCCCTTCTGGCTCAGGGTCAAGAGGTAGAATTGGCCGTTCCCGCTGAGCAGCGGGAGCAGCGGCTTGAGGTGAAAACGATCCGCGACGACGGTCAACTCCTCGAAGTCGTAGGGCATCCGGTAGGCGCGCTGCATCTCAGGTGAGAGGAATAGCGTCAGGCCATCGCTCTGATGTTGCCAGTAGATCTCGTCGGAGAGCAATTGACGCGCGGGTTGCAGGAGTTCCTCCGCTTCCGGCTTGTCCATCCCCCTGGCGATCAGTTGCTCTTGAGCTTCCTTCAATAGGTTCTTCAATCGGACCGGGTTCTGCCTGAAATCAGCGCCGACACGATAGGTCGGCATGTAAATCGAAACAGATCCTTTGGCTCGTGCTTCAATTAGTTCCTGTAGTTCGGAACGGTTAATCATAACGATCTTACCTCCTCTTGGGCGGATAGTCGTTAGTCACGCAGTCGGATAATCCTTAGTCAAAAAAGTCGAATGTCCAAACGTCCCCTATTTAGTTTTCAAAATTATGGCATAAGGTGCAACGCACCTAGGGAACCTATCCTGTGCTCTGATGGTGCGTTACACCTTTCCGCTCGCAAAACTAAGCAATGACGATCACGCTTCCAAAACACAAATCGCGTCGGGATGACGCACGCGCAGCGTCAGGCTCTCGGAGAGCGTGAACTCGACGGTGTCGCCCGCCGGCCCGATAAAGCCGATGGTCATATCCTGGCCGAGAACGAGCGCCATGTTGCGATGATCAGATTCCAGTATCACGCCGCCCGCTTCTAAGAGAGGCGCCTTGACGATGCCATCGGTGACCATCGTGCGCAGGTGCTCCAACTCGCTCTGGTTGCCATTGTGATACCGGCGGAAGAGCATGTTGTAGCGCTGCGGCGCGAGCGCCATTGTGTAGGGGCCGTGAAAGCCCGCCGCATCCAGCGAGGTGACCGCCTGGATAACATCCCGTGCCGCCGTCCCGATATCGTCCCAATCGGAGAGCGTCAGGCTGCCGGCGCCCGAAAGGTTCATCAGGCCGGGCAGGCCGGCGCCGCCGTTGAAGATCAGGTCATCCTCGCGTTCCACACAGGCGCGGACCGCCTGCTCCACCGGTTCAACATCCAAGTAATGATGATCGCGCTCAAAATTCGCCAAATCGCGCGCGCCCAGATCGAAGAACTCCTGGATCAACACAATGGGGAGATTCTCGCTGATGATCAGGCCATCATCGACCTCCATATCCCGCAGCGGAATCGATTTAAGGCCGAAGCCATAGGGGCCATCCAGCGGCAACAATCGCCGCCCGGTCAATCGACTCTTGGCGACCTCGATCATCGTGCTATCCAAGACCTCCCACACATCTGAGCCAAAAGGTGCATCATCACGTGCCAGGTATTTATTTGCCATTCCATCCTCCTTGGAAAATCGGAAAATCAGTTAAACGTTTCAAGTTGCAAGTTGAAAGGGAATCTACGACTTCAACGAGCCGATGGTGGCCTCATCCTCCGCGGCGGATGCCGCATCGCCTGACGCGCCCTCACCGCCGCCCTCGGCTATCATCTCCCGCACCTCCTCACGTCCCCGCTCCAGCCATTTGGCCTCGTCGCCGGTGAGCACTTCAAGCAAGTACATGAACTCGCCGACGTGTTCCCGCTCCTCGTTGGCGATATCCACCAGAATCTCCTTCGCCAGAGGGTGATCAGTCGCGTTGGCGTGAGCCATATAGAGATGAATCGCCTCATGCTCAGCAGCGATGTTAAGGCGAATCGCTCGAATCAATTCTTCTTTGGTCAATTTGCGCTCTGGAACTTTACCGCTAAATGGATCTGCAAACTCAGGCATGAATCAATCTCCTTTTTGCTAATTTGTCGATTTGTCGATTTGCTGCTTTCTAAATGGGGCGAATTCAAAATCTGCGATCAAGAGGGTGATAAACCGCCTCCAACGAGTTACTCGCGAAGCAGGCGAAACTCATCGTCCGGGAGGGTGAGGTTTTTCTCGACGGCGACGCCTGCCGCATCGACGATGATGATGCGGGCCTGACACGGCGCATCGAATGAGATCGCCGGCGCATCTCCATCATCCGCCGGTAAAGCCGGCGGCGCGAGCATGCGAAACGCACCCCGACCTTCTGAGATATCCACGCTCGTGGCGTGTATGCCAGACTTAAGCAAGGGCATCGATAATGGCCCGGCAAAAGACGGGCAGATCGTCGGGTGTGCGCGAGCTGATCAGATTACCGTCGCGCACGACCGCCTTATCCTCCCAGATCGCGCCCGCGTTGATCATGTCATCCTTGATGGCGAAGAAGGAGGTCGCCCGCTTGCCCTTGATGATGCCGGCGGAGATGGGCACCCATCCCGCGTGGCAGATCATCGCCACGACGCCGCCGCGCTCGAAGACGCCCAACACCAGATCCAACGTCGCCTGATGCCGGCGCATCTGATCCGGCGCGTAGCCGCCGGGGATGATCACCGCGTCAAAATCCTCCGGCGCGACATCCTTGGATGCGACGTCGGCCTTCACTGGCAGGCCATGCTTCCCGTGATAGGTCGCGTTTTCGGACGTGCCCACCACAGTGACGTCAGCGCCCGCCTCGCGCATGCGAATGAGCGGATACCACAGCTCCAAGTCCTCGAATAACTCCTCCGCCAATACAGCAATGCGCTTCCCTTCCAGTCTCATCTCCTATCTCCTTTCGTCTTATCTTATATTTGTGAATCACCTTCCTGGAAGCTACCAAAACCGATTTGACGGGCTAAAATTGACTCATTCGTATACAAACAGGTTTTAGCTTCCGGGAAGGTTCCTCCCATCGTTCGGGTTCAGCCGCATTGCGAAGCGAAGCGAAGTAACGTCGGCGGCAATCCGTTGCTTCGCTTCACTTCTCATTCAGTCACGAGTCGTTTGAGCAACTTCTTGACATATATCTTGGGCCCAACGATTACAGCTTGCCCTTCCTTCAGTTGAACCGAAATTCTTCCCGCCGCCAGACCAGCCGAAAACGAGGGCTTGAAAGTGAAAAAATCGTCAGACTGTGAAGCCGGATTGAACCCCAGCCGAGAAGCGGCAACATTCAAGGTTGAAACAAAGCGCTTCTTGTCTGAGACATCCACGGTAGCTGTTTCGCCCTTGAAGAAAACGGCCATACCCAGGCCAAAGAACAGCCCGAAGAGCAAGCCGGCGATCAGTCCAAACGGAAGAATCTCTCCGAACGACCGTTGCTGCATCGCGGAGAACAGCCAAGACCATAGAACGGCAAAGGGAAGTGCCGTGATGGCCCCCAACATGATCGCCGTTTCAGCGTAGCTTCGAGGCTCCGGCAAGAGTGAAGGTGTAGTTTTCATGATACCTCCTAGGTCGCCTAACAGGAAAATACCTTTATCATCCACATCCGCTAGATCCAGCCGCCCCCTCATCTAAGGCCTCCCGCACCACGCCTCGGATTTGATCAATACGCAACGGTTTATCCAAACAACGATAAACGTCCATTTCCTCAGCCTCCGAGCGGACGCGATGGCAGCCATAGGCCGTCATCCAGATGATGGGAATCTCCCACCCGGCCTCGATGAGGCGCTCGGTCAGCGCCACGCCATCGATACCCGGCAGTCGCAGGTCGGTGAGGAGCAGATGCAGGCCGTCCTTCTCCACTTCCGACAAGGCCGCCTCCGCATCTGAGACCACGACAATCTCATAACCATTGCCCATCCGCCGCAAAATGTCTCTCAGAATAAGGCGCAGCCACTTCTCATCCTCCACCACTAAAATACGTTGACATTCTTCCATACGATATCACCCAATTAACTTCACTATGTATAAGATCATGATCTAATCCGTACATCCATTATCCCTTCTGATAGGTGCGCATCCCTTATGCTCTCGCGCACGTCTATGCTACACTTAAGCATAGCATAAACAGCGCCTCAAAAATGATGTATATCGTCAGAGGTGATTTTGTCATAGGTTGGGAAGGTTGGGTTTGGGTTGGAGATAGAACAGACGGCGAAAACAAAAAGCCCCGACAAGGCTTGTGAGCCTGTCAGGGCTTGGGGACTATCTCAACAGCTCAAAGGGGATTGCCAAATCCCCGTTTTAGACCCTAAAGGTCTTGGATCGTTAGATCCACCAAGACGAACATCTTCGCAAAGGGCGCGGCTACTCCGCGAAGCGATAGCCGATGCCACGCACGTTGATGACGTACCGGGGGTTCGAGGTATCGACTTCGACTTTCTTGCGCAGCCGGTGGATGTACCACTTGATGATCTGCCGGGCCTCGTGGTTCGTATCGGGGCGATAATCGCGCACGATCTCCACCAACTCCGGCGGCGGCACCACGCGATGCGCGTTCTCGATCAGGCAGGTCAGCAAGTCGAACTCGCTGGGGGTCAGATCCAACGGCTGGCCCTCTTTCTCGGCGATGTGCTTCTTCAAATCGACGTAAAAAGGGCCGTGCTCCAAGACCTCTTGCCGTTCTTCCTCTTCCTGAAGGCGCTCGATCTGCGCTTCCTTTTGGTTGAGCGCGTCCACCACCGCCTCGCGCAGTTCGTCCGGCTGGATGGGCTTGAGCAGGTAGCGATCCAC
>CAZCAI010000213.1:0-6542 GCA_964496595.1 uncultured Anaerolineales bacterium | reverse complement strand
CACATGTTCATATTGATTGGCAATCAACGGCAAGAAAACGGTATGTGTTTCCGTTTGCTCCATGCGATCATAAGAGACACCGGAGTCCGAGAACTCACCAGATATTGCCTCGGTCGTCGCCTCTGCTTCAACCTCTGCTGCCCGCACAGGCATCACATACGCCCACGGTACCATCCCCAGCAACATCGAGACCACTGTCACCATCGAAACCACTGCCCGCGCTACACGCCACTCGTTTCGCATCACCCAGCCTCCCTCATAAATTATTGCTTATGTTATATAGGGGAACGCCCCTCCTATCATTGTACTCATAACTTGTATCAAACGCAATAGGAGGATCGTACTAAAATATGGTTAAAATTACACCTTCATTCAAGCACCAAAGTTTGTTAATCCATCCAGAGTCTCGATATATAAGACCCTGGACGCAGGTAGATCTGATGCTGTTCGCAATGAGTGGATAGCATACCGCAAACGCACACTGCACTTGCGCCGTATCCCTCACCTGTGCTAAACTAAAGTCAGCGCCGGAACCTACCACGCCGGCGCTGACGGACAACCCAAAGGGGAGGACTTGGAACACCACGTTCCAGGCCCTCCCCTTGTTGTTTTTTTTCACCTCAAACAACCCCAGCACAGGAGGATTTCACCCAATGCGTAACACTGTCACCCGTCTCATACTCGGACTATCCATGTTGACCCTGGCCGGATGCGCGCCGCCCCAGGGCGATCCGCTGCTGCCGCGCCCCATCGCCGTCGCCACGGCGACGCCGAGCACGGCGCAACTCCGCGTCACCCGCGCCTACACCCAGGCCGAAAGCGCCTTGCCCACGGCCAACACCGCCTTGACCCTGACCGCGCCTTTGACCCTGCACCTGGCGGCGCAGCCGGTCGGCGTCTTCGTCATCATAGTGGCCGATGTCCACAACACCGGGAGCGCCCCGCTCGACCTGGCCGCCGCCGCGTTCACGCTGGAAGATCAGGCCGGGCAGGTCTACCTGCGCGCTCCAAGCGCTGAGCTGGCCCTGACCCTGTTGGACACCCCGCCGCTCGCCACGCGGCCCCTGCCGCCCGGCGCACAGGCCACAGGCCTGCTGGTCTTCGATGCGGCGCCGGATTACGCTGAGCCGCTGCACCTCCGCGCCCGCATCCCCGGCAACCCGGCGCTGCGCTCCGCGCCCTTCGCCTTGCAGCCAACGGGGGCACGCTGAGATGCCCGCCGTACTCTGCGTCGCCGCGCGCGAAGCTGACGCCACCGCCCTCAGCGAGGCCCTCGCGCGGGTCGCCGAAGTGCTGGTCGTCGGCCTCAGCGATCCGATCCAGGCCGCGCACCTGGCCCACGCCCTCAACGTGGACGTGATTGTCGCGCCGCACGGCACACCGCTGCCGGAGGCCGAGCACTTGCCCCCGGTTCTCACCGTGCCGGACGGCGCCGATCCCGCCGAGGCGCTCGAAGCCTACCTCGCCAGCGCGGCGCAAGCCCCGCCCGACCCAGAGCCGCCCGCCGTCTCTTCTCACAGCCTCCCGCGCGTCCCGCGCCCGCTGCAAGTGCGCCTCGGCTTCTACGGTGTGCGCGGCGGCGTGGGTACGACGAGGGCTGCCGTCACCGCCGCGCAGCTTCTGGCAACACAAAATCGCCGCGTGGCGCTCTACGACGCGGCCCAACGCGGCGATCCATATCTGCTATTAGGGCTGACCCCGACGCCGCAACCGGCGACCGTGGGCCAGATCACCATCTATCCGACGCTGACCTTAGACGACACGCGGGTCAATTACGACGCTTTGATCATCGATGGGGGACGACACCGCTGGCCCTTCCCGGCGCGCTGGCTGGCCGTAGCAAGGCCGCTGGACGCCGCCGAAATTGAGCGCATTGTGGGGCAAACGTAGCTAAAGGGGCCAAGTGGGGCTTGACAGAATGGCCAAATTGCGTATACTACAGGAATCCAAATTAAGAAATTGTTTCCTACGGTAAGTAATTGGATAGAGAATCCCAACTTACCGGGGACATTCAGAGGTCAACAAGGCGGGATTATACAATGAATACGTTAGCTGACAAGTTAGAGAAGCTGTTCGCTACTTTCACCCAACCTGACGGCCGCCCGTTTTCATACCAAGACGTAGAAAAGGGCACCGACCACGCGGTGACCGCCGCCTACGTCTGGAAGCTGCGCGCGGGCCAAGCCACCAATCCCAGCTACCGCGTGTTGGAAGCCATCGCCGCCTTCTTCGGCGTACCCATCAGTTACTTCGCCTCCGAGCAGATCGTCTCAGACGATTACGTGCAGCGGCTCAAGTTAGCCGTGGAGTTAGAAAAGGAGGGCGTGGCTCAGATCGCCTTGCGCGCCGGGCAGTTAGACGCGCCGGGTCGCCAGGCCATCTTAGATATGATGGAGTACGTACTTCAAATTAAGAGGTCCAACTATGTTCAATCTGCCAATCAATCCGATGCAGCGCCGGATGAAGGCGCGGCTGCGTGAGATCGCCCGCGCCTACGATTTCCAGACGTTCACCATGCCAGATTTTGCAGCGCGGTTGGCGGCCCGGCGCGGGCGGCCGGTGAGTTTCGTGCCGTTCTCATTGCCCGCCCCGCTGTTCGGCGCGTGGCTCCAGGGGCAAGATCGCGACTTCATCTTCTACGAGCGGGACACCTCCCCGCTGCACCAGGCTCATATTCAAATTCACGAGTTGGCCCACATCCTGTGTGGTCATCCCACCATCGCGCCCGGCACGCCCGCCGGCGACGCCTTCGTCGCGATGCTGACGCGCCAGACGCCGGAAGCGGCCCCGTCTGCAACCGGAAGCGTCGCGCTGCGCTTTGAGTGTGCGCCGGAGCAAGAGCGCGAAGCGGAAACGCTGGCATCCCTGATCCAGCAGCAGGTGCTCCGCCACGCGGGCGTAGATCGACTGATGAGCGCCCCCTCATCCGACCAGGCGTTGGACAGCTACCTGCGGAGCCTGAACCTGGCCTGATGGCGCTCGCCCCCATCGATATCGCCATCACCACCGCGGCTTGGGCCGTGGTGATATATAAGGCTCCGGCCCTGCGCCAACGGGACAAGCGGGCGTTAGCCACCTGGCTCTTTATGTGTGGCTTCGCGGTGAGCCTGACCCTCAAGCTGCCGCCGGTCTCCCTGGCTCTAAACTCCGCGGTCGGCATCCCCAACCTGAGTTGGCTGCTCTGCTACGTCACCGTGACCCTGGCCCTGTATGCCAACGTGCGCGGCTGCTGTGCGCTCTGGCAACGCCCGGCCCCCCGCTGGCTGCTCCCCGGTCTGGGCGCGATGCTAGCAGTGATGGGCGGGCTGTTCGCCGTCCACATCGCCGCCACGCCCGAATACCCCGACCACACGCTACCGCGCTCCATCTACGACGTGGGCTTTATGAATCTCCCCTACCTCTACTGCGCCCTGTGTCTGGCCGTGATCCAGCGCACCTTCGCGCACCTGGCCCGCATCGAGCAGAATCCCGTCACGCGCTGCCGCTGGCGCCTGATCTGGCTGGCGGCGCTGGCCGGGGCGGGCTTCTGCTGGACGCGGATCGGCTTCGTGATCCTGGCCTACCACGCCCCTCACCTGCCGGGCCTGATGTCCTGGGCGTGGATAGGAGACCCATTGCTGACTCTCAGTTGTTTGATCTGGCCCTGCGCGTTCGGAATCTCGCATCGGGGATATACGTGGTTAGCGCCCCCGCTGCGCCACATCGAGAACCTGCTGGCCTTGCGCGACCTGCTCGTCATCCGGGCGCGCCTGCATCGTTGGCTGCCGACGGTCGTCAAGGCCGTTCCCTCTTGGCCGCAATGCCTGGCGGACCCCGGATTTCATCTCTACGAGACGGTGATCGCCATCTTCGATGGTCAGAAGACCTTGCGCGACGCATTCGAGGGCGTGAGCGCGTTGCCGTGCTCGGCCCGTCCGGGGGATCCACGTGCCTGGGACGGGGCGGAGGAGTTGTTGCAGGCCTTGGACGCCGCGCTGGCCCACGTTCCCGATGAACGGGACTATCCGGCCCTGGTCGCGGCCTGGCGCGGGGTGGCCCGCGCCCTACGGAGGTGAGCGCGATGCGTGAGAATCACCCAATCCAAGAAACCCTGGCCCGCTGGCTCTCGCGGATCTTCCACCCGTTCGCCATCTGCATACCGGCGATGTTCACCGCGCTCATCTTGGACACGGGCAACCTGGAGGGATCTCTGATATGGTCGGGCGTCACGCTGCTGATATTCCTGGTTCCGCTGGGGCTGTTCGTCTGGTGGATGTTGCACCAGGGCCGCTACACCGACCCCGACGTGAAGTTACGTGAACAGCGCCACAGCGCCTACGCCATCACCGGCCTGTGCTTGCTGGTCCTGCTGGGGGTATTTGCGTTAGGCGATGCTCCGCGCGTGGCCTACGCCTGCGTCTTGTCCATCGTGGTGGTCACGATCTTAGGCGGGATCATCAACCGCAGGGAGAAAATCAGCGTCCACGTGCTGGTCATCGTCAGTTGTGCGACGGCGCTGGCACACCTCGCCTGGCCCGTGGGACTGGGCCTGGGAATCGGCGCCGTCCTGGTCAGTTGGGCGCGAGTGTATCTGACGTGCCACACCCTCAAGCAGGTACTCGCTGGCTGGATCGTGGCCGTCGTCAGCACCGTAGGAGTCTTCGCCGTATATATGCGTTGAAGAACAGACCGCAGCTAACTGCAACGAAGACGGGCCTCACCCGCGTGCGTGAGGCCCCCTAAACAGCAGATAGGGACGGAGTCTCTGCCTTGCCGGGTCAGCCTCCATCCCCATCGCCTACATTCCCCGCGAGTTCTCGCCAGGGTCTGTTTCCTCAGTATACCTGAAACTGTCCCCCTGACAATGCCGAGTTCCCGCGTGGGTGCTAGGTAACCGTACTTTCTCTCATCCTACCATCTACCCGGCGTGACAGGGGAACCCAATGCAGAGAGCAAAAAATAGGACTTGCGCCGGCATGATCCGGTGTGGTATAGTAATAACGTTGCTTCACAATGACCGGGGCGCGGCCCCGATCGCCAGCAGTCGCACGAAGAGTATGGCGGGAAACCTTCACGCCCGCAGCGCCCGGATACCGGGATGCAAAGGGGAGGACGTGGTAATGTCAGCGCTTAACAGCGCGCGTTACCCACGTCCTCCCCTTTTGCTGTGGCAATCACACTACCAGCCCCAAGAAAACCAAGTGAGGAGCGAAAGCAACCGGTGTTGATCTTGACCAGCGGAGCCAAAGGCGGACTAGGGACTACCACGTTGGCGCACTACCTGTGCCGGTACGCGGCGGGCGTGCCCTTGGACGCCGCCGATGGCCGCTTGGCCGCCGAGGCGGGCAGCGCGGTGCTCGACCTGAGCGCCGTCCCGCAATGGACGCCCGGCCGCCGCAGTCGCGCCGCCGAACACGTGATCCGCGCCCGGCAGCCCCTGCTCTGGACGCCCGCCTGCCGCGTGTGGGAAGCGTCCGTCGCGGCCTTCGTGCGCGAGATCGCCGCCGTGACGCACGTCATCGCCGATGGCGGCATCGCCCCACCTACGGCCCTGGCCGACTTAGCTGGGATCATCCTCATCGTCAGCGCCGACGACCCGGTCGCTCAATGGCACGAACAGCGCCTCAAGGCCCAGTGGCCCGCGGCCCGCGCCGTCCTCGGCGACCTCAAAGCCGCCGCGCACGCCTTAGCGGCACAGACGTTGGGGGCGCCCGCACGCCAGAACCTGCTGGACAAGGCCGTCGCCACGCTCAATGAACAAAGCGTCTGGGGCAGGTCGTAGGGAATCAGGGCTTCTCCTCCCCCTGGTTGCCTACCCCCTGCGCCAGACGTTTTGATCCGCAACACCGCAGGAACAGGAATATGAACGAAGGGCTGAGGCCTCCGCCCGCAGCCCTTCACCCCGACGCTACAATTTCACCATATCAAAAAATCTGGGAGGAAAAATCTATGCGCATCTTGAAAACCATTCAATTCTGGGTCGGACTGCTGTTGGTCGGCGGGGCCTTCGTGGGCGTGCTGCTCTTCGCTCAGCTCACCACGCCGCCCACCTACGAGGTCCTCATCGCCACGCAGGACATCCCGGCGTACACCTCATTGGAGGACGCCTACGCCACCGGAGCCATCATCGTCGATCAGCAATCCTTCAACCCAACCCTGCTGCAAGTCGTCCTCACGCCCGGCGACATCGAGGCGATGCGGGCCGACGGCGTCTTCGTCGAGACTGTGCGCACCGGGGATGTGCTCAACCGAGGACGCATCGCTACCGGCGAGAACGCGGAGAAGGTGCGTCGCCTGGCCTTGGCCCTCACCGACACCCGCCTGGTCATCAAGTCCATCCCCGTGGATGCCGAGAGCACGCCCTACATCGCCGTGGGCGACCTGGTGGACGTGTCTACGACGCTGGGAACCGTGCGCGCCACTGAACTGGCGACGGCCACCGTACCCACCCTGCCGCCCGGCGTAATCCCGCCGCCGCCCCTTCTCGAAGACGCAGCAGTGAAGCCGGGCGTCATCGGCCCGGGCGGCCGGAGTTATCCGGTGCGGGCCGCCGTAGAAACGGG
>CAZCAI010000212.1:0-6565 GCA_964496595.1 uncultured Anaerolineales bacterium | reverse complement strand
CTCAGGACTTCAGTCCGGGATCACCCAACATTTCACCTAAAAACCAACAAGAGCCTAAGGTATTTACTCAGCAGGCGTGCGCGATGGTTGGCTCAACAGTTCATCCATAAACTGCCGGAACTCCTCGAATGATTCGGCTATCACGGCTTGTGTAAGCAGCATCTTCAGCGCCTCGGTGTCATCGATGGCGTTGACGCGCTCAATGATCGCGAAGTTGGGCGCGCCAAAACGAATGCGGAGCACATCCACCACATCCTCCCGCGCTTTCTGCTGTATGCCTTGTTGAAGACCTTGCTGTAGACCCTCTTCTAACCCTTCTTCCTTAACTAACTGATACGTCTGCGTCATGTAGGCCATCTTGCGCTCCTCCTCATACGTAATGACTCTGGTTTTGAATTGCTCCGTCAATTCGAGCGGCAATTGCATCACCCAGTCGATAAACCGATACAACAACAGCACATCGCGCCTGGTATATCCGCGCTCGTACAACATCCGCGTCAACCGCCACTTCAAGGCGTAACGCTCTTCGGGTTTGCCCCGCGTCGCTTGCGTGTGCAAATGCGCCAACACCACCACCGCAAAGGGATTAGGATGCTGCTCCAATGTAGCGATGCGCTCCCGATAGTCCAGTAATTTGACCACAGGAAACGTCAGGCTGATCTCGCAATCCCACAAACGGTAGCCGTAATGGGTCGGACACCAGTTGGGACGCTCATCCCCCAGGATCGCGAAGCTGGCGACCTGTTGATGGTAGCGGTCGAAGAGGCGGTAGTTGTAGACGTACATCCGCTCCGCAAAGTCGGATTCGTACTGGCTCTGCACCTCCAGATGGATGAGCACCCACGCGGCCTCCCCGCTCTCGCGCCACACCTCGACCAGCTTGTCTACTGTGCGCTGCCCGGTAGGCGCTTCGGGCGCGATCTGCTGGAGTTCCTTATCCAGAAAGCGATACCCCTGCAACCAATCAATGTCCCTGGCGGCCTGCGGGAAGAAAAAGGCAAGACATTCGGTGAAGTAGACCTCCAGCGCCTCTTTCCAGGGGCTGTCGTAGTTGTCCGTTGCTTGGGGATCAGTCATAGAAACTCCTCATCAGGCTATCGTCACGCTTTAATGTCATTGTAAACCCATTGATGTTCTGTGCAAGTATCTTGCTCACGCTATCGCCTTCCCATTTTGCGGGAGCTACAAATGACTCCCGTTGCTTCTGTAATAGAAAGCGGGCGAAAATCGAACCGATCACGGTGACCCCGCTGACGCCCCAATGAGGATAAGTCCGTAGCTAAGGAGAGCTTTGTTGCATGTGCGGCAGATACCCATCCGGCGCAACGCGCGACGTCGCGGTCGATACGGTAGATATTTCCCAGATGTCGCTACTTCCGGCAAAGTATCGCGCACTCAATAGCGTTTCCCCATCGCCGGCCCACACCGGCGGGCCGTAATGTACGCCCGTATCCGTCGTCAGCGCGCGGGGATCGCTGCCGTCGGCGCGCATCAGCCAGAGCTGCTTGCCCATCGCTGTCCCGGCGGAGCGACGGCGGAAGGCAATCCACGTCCCATCCGGCGACCAGGCCGGGGCGTCATCCTCGACGCCGAAGGCATCGCTCAAGTTCTGAAAGACGCCCACCGTTACGTCCAGCCGCAGGATGTGACTGGCGGCCCCAGTTTCCAGGCGGAGATCCGTCACCAGGATGACGAGCAAGAAAAGCATAAAATAGCCGCGCTGTTTCACGGCAGATTTTACAGTCGTTGTGGATGAAAGCATACAGACTCATTTGAAACCGGATTAAAAATTGCAGGTTAAAAGATAAAACCCCGCGCCATTGCGTTTTTATACTCGATTGCCCGGCGCGCAAAACCCCACCCTACCATTGCCAATCTCTTACGCGGGCATATAATGAGCGGGGTTGTTTCTATCCATTCATCACAAAACAAGGAGAGTCCCATGCCAAGTTGTCACGATATGAAGTTAGGGCAAGTGTACGTCTGTGAAGCGTGTGGTCTGGAGCTTGAGGTCGTCAAAGAGTGCAAGGAGTGTGACGAGGACGTCGCCGATTGTGAGTGCGTCGAGCACTGCACTTTTTCGTGCTGTGGCGAGCCAATGCAACTCAAGGCGTAGGCGCGCATCCACACCAAAGCGGCGGGCTTGCAGCCCGCCGCTTTTTTTGTTCTCGATGCCTGTCGCCGCGCGTTACGCGCCCGCGCGCGTCCATCGCACCAACAAAGGCCCGGTCAGCGAGATCAGATACGCCGCCGCCGCGACCAGGATGATGCTCGCGCCGGAGGTCAGGTTCCAGGTATACGACAGCCACAGCCCCACAACGTTGAAGACGATGCCGAGCAAGGTCGCGCCGAGCATCATCCGCTTCATATCCCGCGCAAAACGGCCCGCGATGGCCGCCGGGATGGTCAGCATAGCGATGACCATAATCAGCCCCACCACGCGCATCATCATCACCACTGTCAGCGCGATGAGGCACAGCAGGACGATGTAGATCGCGTCCACCGGCACGTTCTGCACCGTGGCAAAGGTCTCATCGAACGAGATTGCCAGCAGCTCCTTATAGAAGAGCGCGACCAACGCCACAATCACCACGTCCAGCCCCAGGATGATGAATAACTCGGCGCGCTGCACCGCCAGGATGCTGCCGAAGAGATAGCTCATCAGATCGACTTTGTAGCCGGGCGTCAGATCGACGAACACAATCCCCACCGCCATGCCAATGGCCCACAACACGCCGATGATGGTGTCGGCGCGCTGGCGCGTGCGGCGCTGGATGATGCCCATAATCACAGCCGCCGCCAGGCTGAACAGGATCGCGCCGACCAGCGGCCACGCCCCCGGACGTTGTGGCAGCCCCGCCGCGAGCGCGGGGAACAGCAGCGGCGCCAGCGCGTACCGGGCGTAATAGCCCAGGCCGATCCCGCCATACGCAGCGTGCGCGATGCCCCCGCTGATGAACACGATCCGCTTGATGACCACGAACGTGCCGATGACGCCGCACGCGATGCTGACCAGCACCCCGGCGGCCACCGCGTGGCGCACAAACGTGAACTGTAGCGCGTGCAGTATCGCCTCGATCATTCCGTTCCCCCGTCGTGGGAGTGCATCGGGAAGACCCGGTGCGGTACACCGTGCGCAATCAAGTCGATCGGGCATTGATAGGCCAGTTCCAGCATATCGGACGTGATCTCCGCGCCGTGGTGGTAGAACAAGCGCCGGTTCAGGCAGCCGACGGTCTTGACATAGGATGAGATCGCGCTCATATCGTGCGAGATCAGCAGAATCGTTACATGCTCGTTCAACTGTCGGAGCAACTCGTAGATGCTGTTACTCACCTGTGGATCCACGCTAGAGGTTGGCTCATCCAGCAGCAGAATCTCCGGCTGCGCCGCCAGCGCGCGCGCGATGTAGACCCGCTGCCGCTGCCCGCCCGAAAGCTCCCCGATGGGCCGCTGCCGCAAGTCCAGCATATCCACCTGGCGCAGCGCCTTTTCTACGATGGCGTCATCCTCGGCGGTGTATCGTTGCAAGAGACGGCGGCGGCCCAACCGGCCCATCCGCGCCACCTCCCACACGCTGATGGGGAACTCGTGGTCGAACGCCACCACCTGGGGCACGTAGCCGAGCACGCGCCGGCCTTCCCGCACCGGCTGCCCCATAATCCGCACCTCGCCCCGCGTTGGCGGCAACAAGCCGAGCAACACCCGAATCAGCGTGGTCTTGCCGCCGCCATTCGGCCCAATCAGCCCGACGAAGTCGCGCTCGTAGACCGTCAGATCCACATCTTCCAGCACCTGCTCGCGGTCGTAGCCCGCCCACAGGCCCTGGACGACAATCACTTCCCGCCGCTGCGTCTCAGTTTTCAAATAACAGCTCCATTCATTGGGAACGCGGGCATCCTGCCCGCCACCAGCGGACAGGCATCCGCATTGGGAACGCGGGCATCTTGCCCGCCACCTGCGGACAAGATGTCCGCGATCCAATTACATTCATCACTCTACTGCCCCAACACCTCAGCGAAGGTCTGCGCCACGCGCCGCATATTTGCCAGCCAATCCGGGGCCAGCGGGCTGATCAGCAACACCTCCCCGCCGATCTCCCGCGCGATGGTCTCCGCATCCTCGGTGCTGAACTCCGGCTGCGCGAAGACGACCCGGATACCCTCCTCCTGCGCCTCTTCGATCAGGTGCGCTAACTCCTGCGCGCTCGGCTCCTGCCCGCCCACCTCCACCGGAATTTGCACCAGGTCGAAGTCGCGCGCGAAGTATCCCCACGCCGGGTGGAAGACCATAAACTTCTGGCTTTCCAGTCCCGCCAGCGTCTGTTGGATGTCCGCTTCCAGCGCGTCGATGTCGGCGATAAAGGCGTCCAGGTTCGCCTGATACTCGTCCGCGTGCGCCGGATCAAGCTGCACCAGCGCCGCGTGGATGGCCTGGGATTGCACCTTGACCAACTCTGGCGAAACCCAGACGTGCGGATCGGGCACGCCCTCGTGGTGATCGTCATCGTGGTCGTCATCATCGTGAGTATGCGGCGCCCCGATAGGCCGCCGCTCGACATCGGCGATGGTATCCACCATCAGCATATCCTCATTCGCCGCCGCGATTTTGTCAAGCCAGGCGTTCTCGAAGGGCACGCCAATGCTGAAATAGGCCGCCGCCTGGCTCAACGCCTGGAGCTGATCGGGCTTCGGCTCGTAGGTGGCGGGGCTGTTGCCCGGCTCCACCATCACCATCACCGCCACCCGCTCCCCGCCGATACGCTCCACAAAGTACTTCTGCGGTACAATGCTCACCATCACCGTCAGCTTCTCCTCGTCACCGGACGCCGCGCGCCCGCAGCCGAGCAGGCTCAGCAGCAACATCAGGCCCACAATCCAACGCCAAATCGCTTGTTTATGCATCCCAACATCTCCTCGCAAAGTTAAAAACAACAAAACAACAAAGCGGCAAATAGCAAATGGGTTCTCTGGCTTTGGCGGTTCGAAACCGCTTCGGCCCGCGCCGTTATTGATAAAGATTTTCACTATCTGGCAAAAAAAGAGGGCTACTCATCTCGGCAATCGGGGCAGAGGCCGAACAACTGTAACAGATGATCCTGCACCTCGTAGCCCGTCCGCTCCTCCACGCGCGCGACGAGATCGTCCAGGTCGTCCTGGCCAACAAACTCCATCGAGCGCCCGCACGCCCGGCACAAGATCGTGTGGCGATGGCCGGGCGAGGTCGCGATATAGCCGTGGCATCCCTCACTCAGGTGAACGCGCCGGGCCACATCGAAGCGCTCGAACAGCCCCAGCGTGCGGTAGACGGTGACGAGGCCCAGCGAGGCGTGGTGCGCCTGCCCTCGCGTGCAGATCTCCTGCGGCGAGAGCGGCGCCTGCGCATCCATCAGCACCTCCATCACGGCCCGGCGTGGCGCCGTGATCCGGCGCCCGGCCTGCGATAAGGTCTCTTCCCAAGACGCCATAACGTTCAAACTCCCTGCGTGCTCCATGCTGTTCTGTGAGTACCTCGAATAGTGAAAATTCACGATAAGGTCTATCTTATTGAAAAATATTTTCAATATCTATCGCCCATCATAACAGCAGCGCGGGGGGTTGTCAAGCGGAAGAAACTGTCCATGAGAAAAGGCCGAGGCGATTCAACAACTCGCCCCGGCCTTGGATTGTGAAGAGGGTAGTTATGCCTGCTCTCAGCCTGCTCCTACACGCAAAGGAACGTCCTGTTCTTGGGAGCGAAGCGTCGATTTGATCAGCGTCATCAGAAATTCACTCGCGTCAAGGATTTCCAACAAAAGAAGCTCTCCATCCGGGCTGAGGTGCGCAATGAACGGCCCAGTATGTTCGGCGTGGTCAATGGCGCCCTCAGCAACCATCTCGACCATCAATATATCCCCTTCTCGATCATAGGTTACTCTCATATCGCTCCTTCCGTCGTCTGCTCCGCCTCCATCACGGCGTCGATTTCGACTCGATGGGCTTCATAGAAGGCCAACGCCTCCTCGACCTGAGATGGAGTCAAGTCGTACTCGGCGGCGATCTGCTCCGCCGTGAGGTCCCACTGCTGGGCGGCCACCACGATGGTCTGCACGCGAATCCCGGCGCCGCGCAACACGGGCGTAGGCGTCCCCGCCGCGCCGCGCCGATACGCGATCTGCGGGAAGTCAGGGTCGCTCAGGCCCTCACGCAGTGCGCCGACCTTCTCGGCCACCGACCACATGATGAACTGATTGAGCGAGACGCCCTGGACAGCAGCCCATTGTTCGGCTTCTTTCTTCAATTCCACCGGTAAGTTCAACGGATAGCGTGCCATTGCAGCCTCCTGATAGCTTGATGTATCGTATAAGACATCTGATGTAATGTTATATCACCTGTCAAGCAAAGGTTGCTATCGGCATCTACGCACTTTGTAACATCCTCGAGGCCCTCAAACTTAAAGCACCCACACCGCGCCCCGTCTCAATTCACACAGTGCAGGTTTCATAAAAAAGAGAAATGAAACGGTCTCTTGCGTTTATGGCAAATCAATCTATACTTGGAGAAAGTTCAACCAAAGATATGTACTA
>CAZCAI010000211.1:0-6595 GCA_964496595.1 uncultured Anaerolineales bacterium | reverse complement strand
ACCTCCGTGACGAGGCGGATGACGATGACGGCCCACCAGTTGGCGATGTTTGACGCGCCACAGCCGGCCCAAGGGGCGACGTGGGCCGTGATCTGGGGCCGGGGCAAACCGTTGGAGACGACGATCAAGCGCGCGGTGACCACACATTATCAGAGCACCGGGCGCCTGCCGGCGGCGCTGCGCTGCTCCGCAGGTGAACTGGAGGACGTGCGCGCCGCCCTGCGCGATCTGGAGCTGCACAGTTTGGCTCAGCGCGTGACCGGCTGCGCGGGGATCCTGCGCGGGGAGGTGTGGCTTCCAGCGCCGGAAGACCCAGTGCAGTTGAGATAGGGCCGATGTGAGTTTCTGAAAAGGTATGGTATGATGAAAGTAATCGTTAAAGAGGCGCAACGTATTTTCGCGCCTGACTCAGGCGCGGTGTATCTGTTGGCCCATAAAATCGAAGCATTATGAGTTGGGATGGAGGCCGAACTATGACGCAACTACAAGCTCGCAGCGCGCCCCTGGAAAAACTGGCCCGGCTGATTCGCCGGCTTGACCGGCGACAGAAGGCTGTGTTGCTTCAGTTGGTGCCGGAACTGCAAACCATTCGGCCGGATGAGGTCGCCCTGCCGGCCGGGCAAAGCGATCTGTTGGCATACTTTGACGCCAAAGTCGCCGCGTTGCCTGAAGCGCGCCCCTGGCGCGATAGCGAACCTTTCCTGGGCGGCTTGACCGTCGCCGAGTTTTTCGCCGCGCCGGAAGCGGAACAGGCGCGGATTTGGGATGCGGCGCACGCCGAAGCTCACGAGACATTAAGCGACTATGAACACCCCACCCGCGCCGATGCGGTGCCTGCTCGATAAGAACCTCGTTCGCTATATCCTCACCGGGTTGCACTATGGGCGAGAGCGTTCCTTGACGCCTCTGGAAAGCGGCGCGTTGTCGCTCTGGCGGGTTGCCGAAGAGCGCGGCGTGCCCCTCTTTATCAGCCGCTACACTTTTAACGTGCTCCAACGCTTGCAACCGTACCCCCTGGCGCGGATCGTACTTGACGCGATGCCGGTCTTGTCGCCTACCCGGTATCATGCGCGTTGGGCGCGGCGCATCCGGGAGAGCGCGGGCCTATCGCGCGAAGATGCGGCGATGACGGCGCTGGCCAGTTTTGGCAGCAACGACGCCGGCGACTTGTTGGGCGTCCATTGGCTGGCAACCAGCGATCAGCCGTTGATCAATGGCTACCGCGCCACCTTGCCCATCCTCACACGCCGCTTCCACGCGATGACCGCCCAGTTGTCCGCGCCATTCTGCCAGGCGACGTTGCCCCGCCTGGCTACACCGGCTGAACTCCTGGAAAGCTGGCAACGGTAAAACCTCTCACGAGAATCCCACATTGATCCGTAATCTCCTGCTGAATTAAGCCTTTCCCTGCCGCGCCGAACTCGCGCGCCCCTTCAAGTTGATGGGCGCTCCTCATCTTAGCTTCGCGCGTGACCGGTTGCGCGGGGATCTTGCGTGGGGAGGTGTGGCTTCCAGGGTGGGAGTAGGGGAGTAAGGGCGTAGGCTAACCAAAAAACCCCGACCCGCGAGCCGCTGCGCGGCGACCCTGAAGGGGGATTTCATCCCCCCTCAGACTCCCCCCTCAGAAATCAGCAAGCAGGAGCCAGAAATCAGAAGTACAGAACTCAGGAAAGAACCAGGGAGACCACCACTCGCACCCCGAAGTCGAGATTGAAGTAGTCGGGATAGTACCTATCACGGTAGGCGCAGCGCGCGCTCCTCTCAAAGTTGAGCCAGGAACCGCCGCGAGTGACACGGTAGCCTTCGGCATCTAAGGCTTCCCGCCCATCCTCCGGGTTGTAGGGATAAGGCTGATACAGTGACCGGGTCCATTCCCAAACGTTACCCGCCGCATCGTGCATCCCCAGAGCGTTCACGCCCCGGGGATAGACCCCCACGGGCGTCGGGCGCAGCACGTGGCCTTCCCAGGTGTTGGCCCGGTCGCTCGCCCACCGCCGCCCCCAGGGGTAGATGCGCCGAGTCGCACCGCGCGCGGCGCATTCCCACTGCGCTTCGGAGGGAAGATGAACTGCGACTGTTCCAGCGTTCACGTCGAGGGCTTCGAGCTGGCCAGCGCGCCACACCTGCAACGCGCATCCCGCCGCCTGTATCTGTTGCTCCAACCAGCGCGTATAGGCCAGGGCCTCGAACCAGGTCACGCCGACCACCGGTTGGGCCGGGTGATTGTAGCGCTCATCGTCCCAGTAGGCCGGACGGTCGCGGGGACGCTCAACTTGCTCCTTGGTGACCAGGTCCTTTACCTGTTCCTCATCCATTTGCGCCAGTTGTTCAACGGCATCGAGCTGTTGTGGCGAAACGCCACTGCGCTTGAGTTGCGCCAGGACTTTTTCGGGATCGGCCTGGACGGCCTGCCAGAGTTCCAGCCATTGATTCACAAAACCGCTGCCGCCCTCGCCCTGCAACCAGGCGCGCGCCGCCGGCGTAGGCCAGTACGCTTCGTCGGTGTAGCCGCCGGCCTCGACGAAGCACGCATATTCGGCGTTGGTCACAGGATAGCGCCCGATGTAAAACGGCGGCAGCTCTACGGAGTGCCGGGGCAGCTCATCCTGGGCGGCTGTGAAGCCGCGCAGCGCCAGGCGCAGCACGTGCCACCGACTCGAACCCATCTTGAATGAGCCACCGGGGACTTCGACCAGCGGCGGCAGGATCACGCGCTGCCCATCGACCTGGAGGGCCTCAAAACGCGGATCGCCAAGCTCCCCCAGGGCTTCGCCCGCCGCAATCCGCGCCCGCAGATGCCCACGCGGCGCCTCGATCTCGTGCAACAAATCGGCCTGTATCCGCGCAACCACATCGGGCAAGTCCAGACGGCCTTCGGTCACGCACCGGGCCGCCAGGACGGGATTGGCCGCTCGCACGGCATCCACAAAGGCGGCAGCATCTGAGGCCAGCCCGGCCGCGAGTACGGTAGGCTCCTCCCAACCGGTGGTCGGCGGCGGGGGCAGCGGCTCGTAATCGCCCAACGGGCCGGGATCGGGCATCTCCCGCTGGCTGCGCGGTTGCCGCCAGCGGTCGGCCAGGGATTCCCCGGCCTGGAAGCGCGCCACCAGCGCCCGCGCCGCGAAATACTCCTGCACCTGATGGTGGTAGAAGCGCAGGTGTTCGGTGTCATCCGGCACCCGCTCGGTATCGAGCAGCGTCGCAGCCAGGCCTAGATGCACAACCGTAGCCGGATCGATGGCGCGCGGCCCCTCGGATGTGGCAACCTCTTGGGGGATGCGCGTTGCGATCTCGGCGCGGGGCAAGCGCGTGCCCTGGCCCAGCGGTTGCAGCGCTTCGGCCAGTCCCGCCAACGCGGCTTCCAGCGCCTCTTCGCCGGGCCAATCGGCGTGCCCACGTTGGGCTTCACGCCCCAGGAGGGTGCGCACGAAGCCTCGGAACAACTCGGCGGGGCGCGTCGGCCACGCGCCACCCCGTTCGATGAGGTAGGCCAGCATCAACAGGTAATAGGGATTGCGTACCAGATCGAGCAGGGCGCTATCTTCCAGGCACGTCCAGGCGGCTGTGGCGTGATCGGGCACGTATTTGGCGAGGAAGTCGCGCACACGGGCGTCATCCAGCCGAGCGATCTCCACCTGGTGCAGGCCCAGCGGCTCGCTGTAATCGCGGCTGCGGCAGGAGATGAGCACCTGGTTGCCGGGCCAATCGGCGATGAAACGCCGCCACGCGCCCACCCGCGCGCGGTAATCGCGGTCATTGCGGAAGGGCATCTCGTTGAGGGCATCGCAGAGCAGCAGCAGTTGGCCCTGGCGCAGGTAGGTGTCGAGATCGTCGCGGCCCACATGTTGCCGCCAGCGCGCCGCGACGAAGTCGTGCGGCGTGGCGTAGTTGCGGTAATCGGCCAGGGGCAGGTAAAGCGGCACCCCGGCTTCGCCTCCGGTCAGGCGCTCGCGCGCGGCATCGAGGGCCAGCTTGTAGAGTGTGGTGGTTTTGCCGGAGCCTGGCTCGCCGAGCAGGGCCAGGGTGTCGTGCTGCATCGTGGCCTCGGTGATGTCGTTGAGGGGCGTGCGTCGAAGCTGGCGCTGCGCCCCTTCCCCGTGCAATTCCAGCAGCGTGAATTCCGGCTGGCATTCGACCCAGTTGGGCGCGCGATCGCGCGTGGTCAGCGTCCCCGCCAGGGGCACGAATTGCGCGGCCCACCGCCCATAACGGGGATGTACTTGCAGGGCTGCCAGATAGGCCGTTTCGCTGGCCTGGCGCGCGGCAACGGCGGCCAGGTCTGTGGCAGCTTGGGCGGAGAGCACCAGCGGCGGGCCCTCTGGCGTGGCGATAGCGAGCCGCTCCGTGGCCGGTTGGGCGCACAATGTGGTGCGTTTCGTCGCCAGCGCCTCGCGCAGCGTCTCCAACACGCGCTCCAGATCAGCTCCGGTGTACCCGCTGAGGACGACAATTTGATCGCGGCCGATGACGGTGCCGGCTTCAATATCTCCGGCGAAGCCGCCGCCTTCTGCGTGGATAGTAGGATCAGGCATAGACACCTCTCGTTTGTCTTTAGTTCCCCCCGCGTCGCGCCGGGTTGACGGCAGGGCGCGGGGGGGTGGGGTTTGCGCCCCGGTTTGTATTTGGCCGGCCAGCGGTTCACGCTGGACGCGACCGGGATCAGATCACGCTGGTTTTCTGCTCCGTCCCAGGTGCTTGCACGCTGGGATTTGCCGGCAGGAGAAAACTATGGAGACCACCACTCGCACCCCGTTGTTGTTATTGAAGTTGTCGGGATTGTTCCTATTACGGTAGGCGCAGCGCGCGTTCCTCTCATTGTTGTTCCAGGAACCGCCGCGTGGTCGCGATCTGGCCCCCTTTTTGTTATACGCCTTCTTGAATCGCCCCGCCGCCCGTGGATGAAGTCCACGGGCTAAAAGAACGAAGCCCTGCGGGCTGGTGGATTTGGCCTCCGAAGGAGGCTTTGCTCTTGGGGCTTGGATGTTTACATCCAGGCGACGGACGGATTAACCTTTCTCCAACGGGTTTTGGGGATCGGCCGCTGCATCCCATTCAGCGGCCCCCGGCTTTTCAGCCTGCGATTCATCCACATCCGCAGGCGCGGGTTGCGCTTTTTTCATCCAGCCGCCCAACAGGCGCCCGATCTCGTTGAGCATCCGCGCGCCGTGCTCGTATTGGTTGAACTTGAGCAGCTCCAAATCCCGGCAGAGGCGGAGGTAGATGCGCAGCTTCGCCAGGGTGACATCGGCCTCGCGCAGGCGGGGCAGCGGGTGCTCGGCATAGGCCGCCTCGACGAGTTGCTCCTGGAGGCGCAGCGCCGTCTGCTGGATCGCTGCCGCCAGGACGAAGCGTTGCTGGCGCGGGAATTTGACCGTCTGCGGGAGCAGCCAGCGCAGCATGTCGTAGGTCTTGGTGAAGATGGGCGATTGTTTCATCGCGCGGGTCTGCTTGAGAAGATGACCGGCTCGCTCAGGAGCGCGCGACGCAGGCCGTAGGTGTCGCCGTGCGCGGCGTGGGCGATCCAGCCCTGGACGCGGACGCGCAACGCTTCCGCCGAGATCTCGCCCCGGGCGGCGGCAGCCCGGTGTTTGCGGTAGCGCCGGGCGAAGGCCACGCCGTTGCGTCGCTTGAGCCGGCGATGCGTGGGGTAGATGCGAAAGCCGAGGAAGGGGATGCCGTTGGTGACGGGGTAGACGGTGCTCGACCGCTCGTGCAAGGTCAGACGCAACGCATCCAGGCGCTCGCGGACGGCGTCTTTCCAGGCCCACAACTGGCGTTTGGCATCCGCAAAGAGCAGGAAGTCATCGACGTAGCGCAGGTAAGCGCCGCGCTGCTTGCCACAATGCAGATCGCGTTTGACGTACTGATCCAGTTGGTTGAGGTAGACGTTGGCCCAGAACTGCGACGTGAGGTTGCCGATGGGCAAGCCGCGCAGGCGGGACGCGGCGAAGAGATCATCGCCGGGGAAGTAGACCACGTCGTACTCGCTTTCCAGGATGCCCGCGCCGCTGGCCAAGATGTGGTCGATGAGGGCCATCGTCTCGTCGTCGGCGAGTTTGCGGGCCAAGATGCCGCGCAAGATTTGGAGGTCGATACTGGGGAAGAACTGGCGGATGTCGCATTGCAGGACGTACGGGAAGCGCCGCGCAAAGTGCTGCGCGCGATCCAAGGCGGCGTGGTTGCCCTTGCCCTGGCGGTTGGCGTAGGAATCGCCGATGAAGGTGCGCTCGAAGAGGGGTTCGATCACGTTACACAAGGCGTGATGCACGACGCGATCCCGAAAGGGGGCCGCCGAGATGACCCGCTGTTTGGGATCGTAGATGGTGAAGGAGTCGTAGCCGCCGGGGCGATAGGTGTGGCTCTGAAGCTCCTCCTGCAAGCACAGGAGATTGGCTTCCAGGTTGAACTCGAAGGCCGCCACGTCGGACTGCCCGCGTTTACCTTTGGACGCGCGGCGATAGGCGGTGAAGAGGTTTTCAAAGGTGACGATGTGGGGATAGAGGTTGCTATAGCGTTTGACCATCAGATCTCCTTGAACGACGGATGAAGCTGCTAAAAAAACGAATTTGGCGCGGGCCGCTGCGCGGCGAAGCCC
>CAZCAI010000210.1:0-6715 GCA_964496595.1 uncultured Anaerolineales bacterium | reverse complement strand
TTGGGCGAGGGGGCAGAGAAGCGCCTGCGCTGGTTCTCCTGGCTCACCTATGGCGTTGCTGTGCTCTTCTTAGCGCTTTCCGGCTTCGTTGAGCTTTACGCGACGCGCGCCGACTTTGGGGCGCGGGGCGTGGGCGATTACTTTATGTTGCTGGCATGGGGCTTCGGGGCCGAAGCGACGCGGGCCGCCGTCGCCGAGATGGTGCAAGGGTGGGGCATCACTTTCGGCGGTTCTGTCTGAGGTAACGCAGCGATCCAGGAGAAGATGATGGCGCATTTGGATGGCGAGGAAGCAGTAAACGTAGCAGTAGCGGCCACATTAGACGCCGGGATCGCGGCGGCCGAGCGCGGCGATCTGGCGCACGCCCGCGAATTGTTGATGCAGGTCGTCGCGCGCGACGAGGAGAATGTGACCGCCTGGTGGTGGCTGAGCCAGGTCGTCCCCACTCAAGAGGATCAGATCATCTGTCTGGAAAATGTGCTGACGTTGGATCCCTCCCACGCGCCGGCCCAACTCCTGTTCTCCGAGCTACGACCGCCGCCCATCGTCTTCGAGGACGTCGAGATGGAGCAGGCGCCGGAGTGGGACGCTTACATCGACCAGGGCGTCGATCAGCCGAAATACGAGGACTCCGTGCCCATCGCGATGCTGGATCGTCTTCCTGAGATGTTGACGGAGCCGTTGCATTGCCCTTACTGCGCGGCGCCCACGGAATATCGTGACCGACGATGCCCGACCTGTGAGCGCGGCCTATGGACGCGAACACGAGAATACCCTGATCCCACCCGGCGGTATGCGCTGCTCTTGGGACAAGAGGGCGTTTACGCATTCTTAGCGCTGTTATTGCCGATTTTTTTGCTAACTTACTTGAGCGCATTGTTGCGGGTGGATAACTACTTAGATTTTCTGCCGATTTACAGTGGTCAGATGGAGTTAGCTCCTCACATTACCGAGGCGCTCTTTGAATTATTGCCGAGGACGGTATTTTGGCTCTCTATGGCTCCCTCGTTGATTGCCTTGTTGATCCTCCTGATTCTGATCCCCCGGTGGCACAAGCTCTTTTTCGGCGCATTGGGCTTGGCGGGTCTGCGCATCGTTTTGTCGTTGGTGCTCCTGGCCGTTGTCATCAGCACGATCCGCGCCAACGCGCCGGATGAGGTGCGATTATTCTTGACCATTATGCACTATGTCACGCCGATTACGGCCGCGCTCCTCTTCGGCGGCGCGATTGCCGTGTTTATCTTTCTCCTCAGAGCCGAAGAAGAGTTTGAGATGGACGAGGACCGTATCATGCTGGAAATTGACAGCGGCGTTGTCGATAGCGAAATCGGGCTGCGCATTGCGGGGCAGCGCGCCGCAATGCGGCGGATGTGGGCGTTGGCGGCGTTGCATCTGCGGCGCGCTCTGGGCTTGAACAAGCGTTTGGAGACGGCATTGATGTTGGTGCTGGCTTACATCCGTCTGGGGGAATACGCGCTGGCGGAGGATGCGCTCGCGGCGGCCCGGCAACTCGGCCCGGACGCGCCGCAGATCGCGGAGATGGCGGCGCTGATAGAGAAGCACACCGGCCAACCCGAGGCTACCTCGGCTGAAGAGGCGGACTCGACCGCCGAGATGTCAACGACAGAGGCCGAGGATGGCGCCACAACCTCCGCGTGAGCGGTATGAGCCAGATGAGATCGCGGCGCTCCTGCGCGAGGGCATCGCGGCGGCCAAGGCTGGCGACCGCGTGCAGGCCAGTCGGTTGCTCTCGCGCGTCACAGCCTTAGATGCGGATAATGTCCAGGCGTGGCTCTGGCTCAGCGGCGTGGTCGCTCCGTTGGAGGAGTGCGCCGCCTGTTTGGAACACGTCCTGGCGCTGGCGCCGGATCACGCGGCGGCGCGGCGCGGATTGCAGCGCGTGCGCCAAGCGTGGGCCGCGCGGTTGGTCGA
This sequence comes from uncultured Anaerolineales bacterium, assembly GCA_964496595.1. GTDB lineage: Bacteria > Chloroflexota > Anaerolineae > B4-G1 > SLSP01 > JAAAOZ01. The sequence continues at coordinate 4,783 of CAZCAI010000210.1, read as the reverse complement.
GGAGGCGAGTGCGGCCACGGCGCGCGATGATCTAACCGCCGCCCGGCGGCAGTTGCGCCAAGCGGTCGCGTTGGATGCGGAGAATGTCACAGCGTGGCTGCAGTTAAGTCGCCTCGTCACGCGCCGGGACGAGCGCGAGGTCTGTCTGGCCCATGTGCTGGCGCTCGATCCCGACAACGCCGAAGCGCAGCTATCCTGGGCTGCGATCAAGGCGGAGCAAGCGACCTCGGCGGCGACGGCCTCGCTTCCTGATACGGCGTATGATGCGCTTTTTAACCCCTGGGTCGTAGCTCCAGAAGCCTCTACGCTGACGCGCCCTCGGCATACCTTCGCCGCCTCGGTGCTTGGCGAGGAGTTCATTGAGCGCCACAAGGCCCCCGATGAACCGCCGCCAGTCGCACCTTCCGAGTTGCCCACGACGGTGATTTGGGCCAAGTACGACGACGAACTTCGGTGTCCCTACTGCGGCGCCCCCACGGCGGCTGAAGATCTACACTGCCCTGTCTGTGAGCGTCGCCTGTGGATCGAAGAGTTGCGCCGCGAGGGAGGCTCAGCGGCCCTCTGGTCGCTCTTCTCCATCTACGCCTTCTTGATGGTGATCGGCGCTGTGGCGCCGCTATTGATCCTCGCCGTCATTGGCCTCTTGGTCGGTGTGAAAGATTTCTCCCAACTGTTGCCCCTCTACTTTGGAGATGGCGCGGCGCTCCCGGCGGAGATCCGCGCGATGGTCTTGACCCAATATCCCGTGTGGCTCTTCTTCCTCTCGTGGGCGCCGTTCTTCCTCTTTCTGGGCATCGTCCTGGGAATCTACCTGCGCTGGACGCCGGTCTATTATGTGCTCTGGGCGCTGTCTGGCGTAGGGGTGGTGTTGGGCGGGCTGATGCTCTTCACCGCGACTGCGTCATTGAGCAAAATCGCGGGCGGGATAGCGTTAGGCGTCGCGCTCACGACGGTGGGGATGATGTTTGATGTCGCCGATGATTTCCTGCGAGAAGGGACACGGCTGTTGTTGCGGGTCGATGAAACGCTGGATAGCGGAAAAGCTTACTTGGCGCATGGACAGCGCTATGCCTCGCAGGATATGTGGGCGTTGGCCGCGCTCTACTTCCGGCGCGCGACCGCGCACCGGCCCTTGCATCTGGCGGGATTCTTGGCGCTGGCGGCAGCGACGATCCACCTGGGAGAGCTGCCCTTGGCGTTGCAGGCGCTGGCGGATGCCCGGCGCATCGATCCCGACGCGCCGCAGATCGCGGAGTTGGAGAGCTTACTGGAGGAGAAATTGGTTCGGAGGTAGAAGTTTTACCTGCCCGGAAGCTAATTGTCCGATTGAGCTGGTTTTCTCTGCATATTGACCTAGTCTCTTATTGGTTTTTGGGTGAAATGTTGTGATCCCGGACTGAAGTCCTGAGACAGGCGCTAATGCGCCAAGCGACCGCCTACGCGGGCGCGGGGGCCTTCCTCGCAGGAGGAAGGTTGGCCGCCAGGCCTGTCCAGAGGCCTTTAGTCCTCGCCCCCCGGCAAATTCATCCCCAATTTTTCACCCAATTCCCTAATATGAGCCATTGACCTATTCAAAGCTGGTAGTGGTGAAGGTTGAGATACTCCTAAGTAAAAAAAAGCGGCCCCTGGATGATCATCCAGGGGCCGCTTGGTAGTCTTTACAAGACGGGGTTAGTTACTTGAAGAGGTGGAGGCTCGCGATGATAGGGGCGAAGAGCGAGGAGACCAGCGACATCACGGTGATGAGGGTGTTGAGCGATGGCCCGGCGGTGTCCTTGAAGGGATCGCCGACCGTGTCGCCTACAACACCGGCCTTGTGCGCGTCGGAGCCTTTCCCGCCAAAGAAGCCGCTTTCAATATACTTCTTGGCGTTATCCCACAGACCGCCAGCGTTGGCCATAAAGAGCGCGAAAATAATGCCGGTGAAAATCGCGCCGCCCAAGAAAGCGCCCAGTGCTTCTGGCCCCATCACGAAGCCCACGACCAGGGGCAGGAGGATTGCTATGAAGGCCGGCAGGATCAGGGAGGTGAGCGCGCCCTGGGCCGCCAGGGAGACGCAGGCTTCGTAATCCGGCTCGACGGTGCCGGCGAGGATGCCCGGCTCGTCGCGGAACTGCTTACGGATTTCCTCGATCATATCGAAGGCGTTGTGCGTCACCGAAAGCATCGTCAGCGCGCTGAAGAGGGGGGGCGTCATTGAGCCTAAGAACACGCCGGCGATGACCAGCGGATCAAGCAAGCTCAGTTCGATAATGATGCCCTCCGCGCGCATCTCCGAGGCGTAGGCCGCGAAGAGCGCCAGCACAGTGAGCGCCGCCGCGCCGATGGCAAAGCCTTTGGTGATGGCCTTCGCCGTATTGCCCGCTGCGTCGAGTATATCGGCCGTCTCCACGACCTTCTGGGACATCCCGGCCATTTCCGCGATGCCGCGTGCGTTGTCCACAATCGGCCCGTAGGCGTCGGCGGAGACGATCATCCCCGTGACCGCTAACATCCCCACCGCGCTGATCCCCACGCCGTAGACGCCGCTCAGGCCTCCGGCCTCGGCCAGGTAGTAGGAGACCAGCGTGGCGACCACGATCCCGATGATTGAGGGGACGATGCTGATCAGGCCATAGCTGAAGCCGGTGATGATGTTGATGGCTGCGCCGGAGTCGGAGACTTTAGCCGTCTCTACGACGGGCGGGCGGTCGTCGCCGGTGAAGAAGTCGGAGGTGAAGCCGATGACTACGCCCGTGACCAGGCCGGCCAGCGTCGCCCAGAGCACGCCGATCTCGTAGCCGCCCAGGAGCACCAGCGCCGTGGCTAACACTGCGAAGATCAAGCAGGTGAAGATCGTCCCGTTATTGAGAGCTGTGCCGGGTTTGCTATCTTCCTTCACGCGCACCAGTTGGATGCCGATGATAGACGCGATCAGACCTAGTGTGCAGAGGATGAGCGGGAAGACGATGTACTGGGCGGCCATCTCTTCTGTGAAGGCTGTGCCGAGGAGCATCACGGCGACCGCGGATGCAACATAACTATCGAAAATATCCGCGCCCATCCCGGCCACGTCACCGACGTTATCGCCCACGTTATCCGCGATCACGGCGGGGTTGCGGGGGTCGTCTTCGGGGATGCCGACCTCGACCTTCCCCACCAGGTCGGCGGCGATGTCGGCGGTCTTGGTGTAGATGCCGCCGCCGGCCTTCGCCAGCAGCGCCAGCATTGAGGCGCCGAAGCTAAAGCCCAGTACGATCTCCGGTTGGCGGGTGAGATAGTAGATGGTGCACATTCCTACCACACCGACGCCTACCATCGCCAGACCGAGCACCGCGCCCGCCTTGAAGGCCACGTTGAAGGCGGGGGCTAACCCCTTCTCGGCGGCGGTGGCGCTGCGCACGTTGGCCTCCACAGCGATGACCATCCCCATATATCCTGCGACGGAGGAGAGAAAAGCGCCTGCCAGGAAGGCGATCGCCATTGTAAAGCCATAGCTTGGGCTGGCGTGATTGATGCCGAAGACGATAGAGATGATGAGGGCCATCACCGAGGCCAGCATCAATAACGCGCGATAAAGTTTCTTTAGATAAGAGATGGCGCCGTCTCGGATCCATCCGGCAACTTTTTGAGCTTCGTCTGTGCCGGGGTCTTGTTGCTTGACCCATCGAAAGAGCCAGACAGAGATCCCGATGGAGATAAACCCGCATACAACGCCAATAATAAGCCAAAGTGATTCAGTCATAGTTGTAAACTCCTTGATAGATAGTTTGTTGTCTCTCGTTGTTAGTCGCTGGTTGCTGGAAGCTGGCTGCTGTCACTGGGACGCAATGCTCGCTATCCAGCTTCCAGCCTCCAGTCTACATATTCGCCGATCTCCACCAGCGATAGTGCTTGGCTCGAAGCTCATCGCTGGGGGGCAAGGGGAAGCACACGAGCTTCTCCTGGTTGCCGACGAAGATCCCGCTCTTGAGCGTTCGATAGGGGAAGGTGGCCGAGCTGATCCGGTCGACCATCTTGGTGTGGATAGTCTTGGTGCGCAAATCGACCAGACATTGGCGCAAGTGATCGATGTTGGCATAGGGGAGATCGCCAACGCTGCCGTATTCGGGATTATCGGCCAATTCGCCCAGGCGCAATTCGGCAAAGCAGATCGCCGGCAGTTGGAGCAGGGTAGAAGGCGATTTGACGATCAAGTCGTACAGCTCTTCGGGGGCGAGATTGCTCACGACCAGCGGATTCACCGGCGCGATTTCCTGGTACAAGTGCAGGCCGCCGCCTTCGCTGCTGGGGCAGGATTCTGCGGGATTGAGGCCCAGCACGCGCCCATCCTGGGTGACGAGGTAGAGCTTGAGGATCATATCCAAGTCGATGCGTTCCAGCACGCGGTAGACCGAGATATAAACGGAGCGTTTGGGAATGCCTTCGTCATGTATCACACAGCGCTCGAGACCTTCCTCGATGGGGAGTTCGTCGTGGCGGAAATCGGGGTCGATCTCGAAGAAAATGGCTTGCCCGCGCGATTTCTTCTGGCTGCCCACGGCGTAGTAGACGCCAAACTCCTCGGGGGTCAGCATAGAGGCAATGAGGGCCTCTGGAATCATAGAAAGGTAAAGGTGTTTTTCCATCGATATTCCCTCCTTACAATTGGGGCTACAAATTTAGTAAGAGTGTGCAATGATAGCCAGGCATCGGCTATGATAAACGGCGGAAGCGAAGCTGAATCGCTCTGGGAGTGCGGAGGTCGACTTAGGCCGTTCCAAGAAAATAAACCTCCCAAATACAAGCGATCTTCAGAGGAAAA
>CAZCAI010000209.1:0-6801 GCA_964496595.1 uncultured Anaerolineales bacterium | reverse complement strand
CTTGATGAATTTCCGAATCGACCGGGGCAATTTCCCCGCGTGTACCGCCATCCCCACGATCACGGCATCGTAGGCATCGAGGGCGCGGGTCTCTTTGGGGCGCAGAATATCGACCTCGGCGCCGGCGGCGCGCAAAACCTCTCCCACCACCTCGGCCACCTCGCGCGTCGCGCCGGTCCACGTCTCGAATAGAATTAAGATTTGGTTGCTCATACCCCGTTCTCCTGGTCTATTGGGATGCCTCTAATGAAAAACAGGCCATTCGAATCCGACCCGAATGGCCTGTTATCTATTTTTCAGTTCCTGGAAAAGGCTACTCGGCTTTATCCTTGAGGATGATCCGAGCGTCTACAATCTTCACGCCCTCTCCCTTCTCGTAGACAATCACCGGGTTGGCGTCGGACTCTGATATCTCGTCGGAGAGATCGGTGATCATCTGCGAGTAGCGGCTCAACACCACCGATAGCGCCTCACGGTCTCGCGGCTCCTCGCCACGAGCGCCCGCCAGAATCGGCGCGCCTTTGATGTCGGAGAGCATCTTGAAGGACTGATCCGCAGAGACTGGCGCCACGCGGAAGGTGACATCTTCCAAAATCTCGACGAAGATACCTCCCAACCCAAACATCACGGTGGGACCGAAGGTCGAGTCATTGGTCGAACCCAGGATCACCTCGGTGCCCCAGGGGGCCATCTCCTGCACGGCGATACCTTGAATGTCGGCATCCGCTTTGTACGCTTTGGCGTTCTCCATAATCTTCTTGTGAGCGGCGCGCACGCCCGCCTCATCTTCAATTTCGACCTCGACGCCGCCGGCATCGGATTTGTGGAGAATGTCCGGGGACATAATCTTCATCACGACAGGGTAGCCGATCTCCGCGGCCAATTCGACGGCTTCATCTTCCGACTTTGCCAACTCGGTCTTGGCGACGGGCAGGCCGTAAGCTCGGAAGATTTTCTTGGATTCAATCTCCGTCATGTTGTGATCGTTACTGGCGCGCACCTTTTCGATGATAGAGCGAGCGAGTTCTTCGTCGACATCCTCGAAGCGCTCGAACGGTTCGGCGGCCAGCGCCCGGCTCGCCGCGTACTCGTGGAGCGCGGCCATCGCGTTCACCGCTTTATCCGGCTCGTTGTAGGCGGGGATGCCATTCTCGACGAGCCAGCGCATCGCTGCCGCCGATTTTTCGCCGCCGACGAAGGAGATGGAGACCGGTTTGTCCGGCTGATCGGCTTCTGCAATCGCCTGGGCAATGCCCTTGGCGATCTCCATCGGGTCGGTCATTGCGGTTTCGCAGTAGAGCACGGTCAAGCCGTCCACCCACTCGTGCGCGATGGCGTAGCGAACGGACTTGAAGTACCAATCTTTCCCCGCCATCCCGGTGAGATCGACAGGGTTCTTGGCGGAACCGAACTCTGGCATGTGCTTCTTCAACTCCTTCTGGACATCCTCCGGGGCAAAGTGCAGGGGGATGTTGTAGCGCTCGGCCGAATCGGTAGCCAATACGCCGACCCCGCCGCCATTGGTGATGATCAACAGGTTATCGCCCTTCATCGGCGGCTGGAGCGAGAGCGCCAGTGTCCGGTCGAAGAGGTTGTTCAGCGAGGAGGCGCGTACCACACCGGCTTGTTCAAAGGCTGATTCGTAGATCTTGCCCGATCCGGCCAACGATCCGGTATGTGAGGCCGCCGCCGCTGCGCCATGCGCCGAGACGCCAGACTTCAGCGCGATGATGGGCTTGGCGGCTCGCCGCGAGGCTTTGATGAAATGCTGGCCGTTCTTCAATCCCTCGATATACAGGGAGATACAGGCCGTGTTCTCATCCTCGGAGAGCCATTCCACCAAATCGCTGAAGCTCACATCGGACATATTGCCGATGGAGATGAGCTTATCGAAACCGACGCGCCGGGTGTAGGTGGAGGCGTCCATGGCGATGAGCAGGGCGCCGCTCTGAGAGACCAACGCCGCTTTGCCCGGCAACGGCAGGAACGGCGCGAAGGAGGCGTTGCAGTCATCAGAGTTGGAGAGGATGCCCACGATATTCGGCCCTAAGACGCGCATGCCGTACTCGTGTGCGATATCGACAACTTCCTGCTCCAACTCCTCGCGCCCAACCTCACTGAATCCGGAGGCGATGATGATTAATCCCTTGACCCCTTTCTTCCCACATTCTTCGGCGATCTGAGGAACGATTTTGGCGGGGACAATTATCGCTGCTGCATCAATGGGGCCAGGAACATCTAAGACTGAAGGATAAGCCTTTAGCCCCAGGATCTCGTCGGCTTTAGGATTAATGGGGTAAACATCGCCCTTATAGTTGCTGTCAATTAAGTTTTTGACGACCGTGTAGCCGATCTTACCTTCTGTGGTAGATGCGCCAATCACGGCGATAGCTTTAGGACGTAAGAGGCCATTGAGTACTTCTCGATCCACAGTCATATCCTCCTGAAGTTAAAGTTTTCTGAATAATGAAAAGGCAAAGTGGGAGGGTGAATTCCTCCCACTCGCATACTACGGTGTCTCTTCCTCGGATTTCTCTATGACTTCTAAGACTTCATCCACGAGGTGATGTTCGCGGGCTTGTTGGGCCGTCATATAGTAATCCCGGTCCGTGAACTTCTTGATCTGCTCATCCATTAATCCGGTGTGGCGTTGCAGCAGGGTATTGATGAGCTTGCGCATCCGTAGGATCTCTTGCGCTGCGATCTCAATATCGGTCGCCTGGCCTTGTACGCCGCCTAGCGGCTGATGGAGATGGATCGTGGCGTGCGGGAGCGCATATCGGCGCCCCTTTGTCCCGGCGGTGAGCAATACGGTAGCCATGCTGGCAGACATGCCCACTGCGATGGTGGAGACGGGCGCCTGAACTAACTGGATGGTGTCGTAGATGGCCAGGCCGGCTGCGATTTCCCCGCCCGGGGAGTGGATGTAGAGGGAGATTTCGCGCTCGGAGTCCTCGCGATCTAAGAAGAGCAATTGGGCCACGATTAGATTCGCGACCTGCGCATTAATGGGGTGCCCCAAGAAGATGATACGTTCTTTCAACAGGAGGGAGTAAATGTCGTAGGCCCGTTCTCCTCGCCCGGTGCTTTCGATCACAGAGGGTAGCGGCAAAAATCCCATTATCACCTCCTAGGTCTCAGTCGATGTATCTGACGTTGCTTCGTCTTGTATATCCTCTTTCAAATCTTCTTCCAAGATCGCTTCTGCGCGGGATTCGGTCGCCGCGCCTCTGCCAATCGCTTCTAAGTGATCCAGCGCTTTCTGGCCGGCCAAGCTATTGCGGATCATGCGCGCAAACTGCGAGTCCAATTCAGCGCCTAACATCTCGTCCTGGGAAAAGTCCTCGATCTGTCCGAATGTTGTAGAGAATTCACGGACTAATTCGTCATCGTCGACGCTCAGCCCTTCCTGCTGGACGAACTCGGACATCACCAAGCCCCGCACTACGCGATCCCTGGCCTGCGGTCGCATACCTTCGCGGAACTGTTCCATCGTCTGTCCCTGCATCTCCAGCACCTCTTCCAGGGAAGCCTGAGCCTGTTGTTGGATGTTCTTCTCGATGTTTTCGACCAGGTCATCAATCTCAGCTTCTATCAGAGCCGGAGGATAGCGGATCTCCGCCTGCTTGATTAACAGATCGACCAGGGCTTCGCGATACTCTTGATGCGCTTGCTCGCGCTTCTTGGCCAGCAACTCGCTGTGGATGGACTCCTTTAGCTCGTCCAAATCCTCGTAATTGCCGATGGCCATCGCCAACGCATCGTCGATATCGGGTAGAATTCGTTTGTAGACATCCAAGATGTAGACCTCAAAGGTCGCCGTGGCGTTCTGCCACGCCTCTTCGGCCAGGTTCTCCGGCAAGGCGAGCATGAAGGTCTTCTCGTCCTCCGGCGCTAAGCCGACGATCTGCTCGATAAAGCCGGGGGTGATGAAGGTTTCATCTGGATCGAGGACCAACTCCAGATCCTCTTCTTCGAGGATCTTTTCACCATCAGGCAAGGTGACCTCGACATCTAAGTAAACCTCATCCCCGATCTCGGCCGGCTCATCCTTGGGTTCGAGCACCATGTGCTCCTCTTGGAGTTCCTCAAGCCGCGCCGCGATCTCCTCCTCGGTGACCGTAGGCTCCTCCCAATCCAATCGGATGTCGTGGTAATTGCCCAGATGCACCTCTGGCATTAACGGCACTCGGAAAAAGTATGTGAGAGGATCATACTCAATATCCTCCAACTCGGCCACCCCATAGGGTGTAATATCGGCCTCCTCGAGTACCTGTGGATAGAGTTGTGGAAGGAATTTGTCGTTGACCCGCTGAAAAATGGCATCTTCGCCAAGCCGGCTGACGATGACGCGATAGGGTACGCGGCCCTTGCGGAACCCGGGGAATTTGTACTCGCGCGAGATTTCCCGCGCCTCTTCGCGTACCAATTCGGTCCTCTTCTCTTGCGAGATTTCAACAATCAGTAAAGCTTCGTGAGTCTCTAGAATTTCTTTTTTGACTTCGAACACGTTTATACCTCCATATCACATGCCATTAAGATTATAGCATGGTCTGGGTGAAATGCCAGTAATCGCTTGCTATCACGTGGCCCGGCTGTCGCAACAACCGGGCCACGTGGAGGACTAAATAGATTCAGGTGGAGGGTGTTAAGGCGCTGCTGGGGTGGCGAGCGGCGAGATAGTTGTCGGGGTCAGCGTTGCGGTGGAGGTCAGGGTATCGGTGATGATCAGCGGGGAGATGGAGATCGGTGTGCTGGGCATGACAAGTTCCATCACATCCGCCCAGAGCGCCTCCAATTCCGTTGTCACACGGAAGGAACGTTGGACGATCAGTTCATCTAGCGCTGTCACCCGCTCGCGAATATCAATGAGAACGGCCTCTTCTGCCGGCAAGACAAGGAGCGCCCGCGCCAAATGGCGGTCGGATAGCTCAAGCGTATCGCGCGCGGCGCCGATGTTGTCATCTAAGAGCAAGACCCGCACTCGCAGGAGGTCCTGCGCCGTCTGGAGCAATGCCAGGCGGCCTTCCAGCGCTGCCGTCTGTCCTAGTGTGACGATCTGTAGCTTCTGGAGATCGGCCGTTTGGGTCTTCAAGGTCTCCTGGGCCAGATCAAACTTATCTTCCTGATCGGCGATGGCATTCGCTAAATCTTCTTCTTGCTCAGCGATGGCGTCGTCCAAATCGGCGATTTGTTCTTCCAGCGCCTCGATGCGGGTCTGCGTCGCGGCCATCGTTTTGGAGGTAACCGAGGTCGCTTCCAGACGCTCCACGCGCGAGTGGAGATCGGCGACGTTGTTCTGGTTGACCGGGACCTCTTCCGCCAAAGTCGCGACATCCAATTCTAAAGTCGCTAGTTGCGCTTCGATGGTCTCTTGTTTCTCTTGTAGGTCGTTATATTCGCGGTCGATACGGCGCTCCAGCGCCTGGATGTGGACGGTGTTTTCACGCACGGGCTGGACGAACTCTCGATAGAGCGCCGGCACGCCGTAATACAGCCCCGCCCCGATCAACGCACCGATGATCAATACGACGATGAAGCGCAGTAGGAACTTCAAGATGTTGCCTAACACTTGCCAGAAGGTTCGCTTTGAATTTGAAACTTGATCCTGCGTCATATCGGTCCCCTATTCGCTTTCGGCGCTAAACAGCTCGTTCAACAACTCTTGTAACCGGGTTAAGAAGGTTGTCGAGGTTGCGACATCTTCTTCAAGCCCCGCGACGTCGTCGGCTACAGTCTGCACTTCTGAGGATAGCGTATTCGCCCGGTCGCCCAAGGCCTTGGTCTCTTGCTTGAGGCTCTTGACTGCGGTTTCGACCTCCTCAAGGCGCGGGGTGATATCTTCCAGTACGCTCACACGCTCCACTACGCCGTCGATGGCCGTCTCTTGCTCGGCCAATTCCGCTGAGAGGCCGTCCACGCGATCCTGCAAATCCAAGATCGCGGCGCTGTTGTTGACATCCAACGTCCCATTGATGCCGGTAAAGACTAACAGGGTGAAGATCATGCCCAAGATGCCGCCCAGGAGCGAGGCCCATACCCATCCCCAGAAGATCCCCCGCTGCGTGGGGGTCTCGGCGACCGGTTCGGGTTCTGCTTCTTCCTCCGCTTCTTCCTCTTCGGGCAGCGCCGCCGGCTCAAAGGGCGTCGCCTCATCCGCCGGTTCCTGAGCGATTTCTGACTCTTCCTCTTCGTCCTCAGCTTCGGCGGTCATCTCTTCCTCATAGGCGGATTCGGAGACATCAGAAGCCGGTTCTTCCATCTCCTCTTCCTCCAATTCCTCCTCCTCGACCTGCTTTTCGGCCATAACAACATCTGTCCCAACCACTGAGACATCCTTCTTCGCGTTCATCTCGGTTTCTCCCTCCATGTTCACTGTTTCTTCTGTGATCGATTTGGCTTCTGCTATCGTGCTGCGTTCCTCTTCATCCGCGTTTTTCTTAGTCCCATTGCCGACCATCAAGCGATGGCCCCATCGACGATACAGGCTTTGGGCGATGCCGGGGACTGCGGTGATCTCCTCCGGCGCCTGAAAACCGGCGTGCGCTTCGCGATAGTCAATCACGCGCTGCGCCAGCGCCGGCCCAATCCCCGAAAGGGTGCGTAAATCCTCTTTGGATGCTGTGTTCAGGTCAATTCGTGGTTCATTCGTTTCAACATCAGGTGCTTCTGAATCAGATGCCATAGGTTCAACCTCCCCTTTGAGATCGTTAACATAGGTAGACTATCTTGTGAGGATGCATCAATTTAATTGGGTGCAGTTACTCTCAGTTACCAACGGGTACTCAAACATCAGAGAAG
>CAZCAI010000208.1:0-6812 GCA_964496595.1 uncultured Anaerolineales bacterium | reverse complement strand
TTAAGCGTGTCATCACAGCACCTTCTCTTTCGGGCGAACGGTTTGTTTTTCACCCTCTCTGTTGGCATAATCGGAAAATTGGAATAGGAAAAGCGCCAACTGAGGGGATCGCAACCCAGCTTGGATCTCCTCATCAGGAATGTCCGTCATCCCATGGAAAACACGGGCGATACTCTTCATCCATACTGAGGATTCCTTCTCGATAAAGGCATCCGACGGGCCACGACAGCCCACGCACGGATTGCCCGCGCGCGTGCATGGCGCGCCACATCCGCCGCGCGTCGAGGAGCCGATGCAGAGATACCCCTGGTTGATCAGGCAGATGTCGGGATCGACCTCCCCGGTCTGGAACCCCTCCAGATGTTCGGGGCGCATATCGCGCAACTTCTTCCGCCCGCAATCCTGGCAGACGGTGCGCGCCAACTTCTGATCCGTCTCCCCGGTTAAGACCATCATAAAGAGGTGAGGCATCGGCGGGCAACCGGGCAGATAGCGATCCACCTCCACAAAGGCATCGATGGGATGGGATTTGGGCAGCAGGCGCGGGACGTGATGGCGATGGGCCTGGGCCAGGAACAGCTCGCGCACTTCGTCGCGATTCCCTAAGTTGGCGACGCCGCCGGAGATGGCGCACGTCCCGACGGCGACGACCTCCCCCGCGCGCTTGACGGCGTGGCGCAGCTTGTAGAGGTCTTCATCGGTGCGGACGCCGCCGCTGACCAGCAGCAGATCCACCTCCGGCACATCGTGGACGGAGGTGACCAGCGGCATATACGCCAATTGGTATTGATCCACCCAGGCATCGGCGTTGAGCAGGGATACCTCGCAGCCTGCACAGCCGGAGAGTTGTAGTACGGCAAAATTTTTCATTGGGGCCTCCTGGAACCGTTCCTGCCATCCATCGCCCGGACGTGAACATCCAAGCTCAAGGCGAGGGCAAGACTATTACCGAATTGATTTTTTAAAGCTCATCATTCCAACCTACGTCAGCGGCCGATGTGCGCCCGCGCTTGCCGCGCTCGCGCCTTGATCGCCGCCTCGTCCAAGGTCAGCAACTCGCGGTCGCGCATCACGAATTCCCCGTTGATCATCACCGTGTGAACATCGGCGTGGTTGGCGGAGTAGACCAGGTGCGAGTAGATGTCGTAGCGCGGCGTCAGATGCAGGCGATCCAAATCGACTAAGATGAGGTCCGCGCACTTCCCCATCTCTAACGAGCCGATCCGATTTGCCAGTCCCATCGCCCGCGCGCTGCCCGACGTGGCCATGTGGAGCACGGCGCGCGCCGGCACGACGGTGGGGTCCTCGTGGACGCCTTTGTGGATCATTGCGGCGGTGCGCATCTCGCCCCACATATCCAAATCGTTGTTGCTGGCGGCGCCGTCGGTGCCCAGGCCCAGCGGCACGCCGGCGGCCAACAGCTCCGGCAGGCGCGCGATCCCCGATCCCAGCTTGAGGTTGGACTCCGGGCAATGGACAATCGAGGTCTCGCGCTCGGCCAGCAGCGCGATCTCCTCGTCATCCAGGTGAACGCCGTGGGCCAACAGCGTCTTCGGGCCGAGCAAGCCCAACTCGTCCAGCACCCGCACCGGCGTCTGCCCGAACTTCTCCTTGACCGACGCGACCTCAGCGGCGGATTCCGCCGCGTGCGTCACGAAGACAACGTCGAATTCCGCGGCCATCTCGCGGCACTGCTCCAGCAACTCGCGGGGGACGGTGTAGGTCGCGTGCGCCTGGACGCAACGCGCGATCAGGGGATCGCCCGCGTAGCGTGTTAGATACTCGCGCGCCAACTCCAATCGATTCTCCGGGCGGATGCCATCCGGCCCGACAAAATTGATGAAGCTGGGGCCATCTTGCAGGCGAAAGCCCACCTCTTTCGCGACGTCGGTGGTGACGTCGCGATGCCAGTACATATCCGAGACCGCCGTCGTGCCGCCGCGAATCATCTCAGCGAAGGCCAACTCGGTACCGACGCGCACGTTGTCGGCGGTGGCGTAGGCCTGCTCCACCTGCCAGATGCGATCTAACCAGCGCTCCAGCGGCATATCGTCGGCCAGGCCCCGAAAGAGCGTCATCGCGACGTGGGAGTGTGCGTTCACCAGCCCCGGCATGACGACGGTGTCGGCGGCATCGATCACTGTCTCCGCCGCGACCTGGGCCTGAACCTCCGCCGCCGGCCCGACGTGGGTAATCTCCGCGCCGCGCACCGCGACGGCGCCATTTTCGTAGATGCGATCCTCGTCATCCAATGTGACGACCAGGCCGCCCTGAATCAGTACATCAACGCCCATTAGAGCTGGTCGATCCGGCATAAAAGACCTCCTTCAAAAATGATGAATTTTGAATTGCGAATTTAGAATAAAGAATACTTGATCCGTGAATTTATTTGCCAATTGGCTCATGTTGGGAATTGGGTGAAAGATTGCGGATGAATTTGCTCGAGGGGGACGAGGACTAAAGGCCTCTGGACAGGCCTGTCGGCCAACCTTCCTCCTGCGAGGAAGGCTCCCGCGCCCGCGTAGGCGGTCGCTTGGCGCGTTAGCGCCTGTCTCAGAACTTTCAGTCCGGAAGCACACAACATTTCATCCAAAAACCAATAAGAGCCTTACCAATTTCACACTCATTGTTAAGGATTTTCCACCTAGTTGATCCACCTCGCATAAAGCGTAAAACGTATTGCGTAAGTAGGCCCCCTACGCAATACGCAATACGTTTTACGGAATACGTATGATTCGCCATCCAGAACAAGCTATGGTTGAATGACTCACCCGTCCTTCAGCGCGATGATGCGCTCTTGCAGATCGGGAAGGTATTCCCGGAAGTCGAAGTGCTCCCAGCCCATCCCGCCCAGGGTGAAGATGTTCATCCCCAGCACGTAGTCGTCCTCGCGCAAAATATCATCATACCAGGCGACTGAATCGACGAAGACCTCGCCGCGCTCTGCGGGATCATCAATCGCGACGTTGAATTCCGTGATTACCAGCGGGATGACCTCGTCGCGGGGGATGAGGAAATCCTCGTAGAGATGGCGATAACGTCCCGTGAGCGCGCCGCGATTCGGGTGGCGGAGCCACTCCTCGTAGGGTTGGCCGGGATATTGCGGCAGCGGATCGCCCCACATCGCGTCGACGGGGTTGGCGTACTCGTGCAGCGAGAGGATGTGCCCGCCCGCTTTGGCTCGCGCAAAGACGCCCGTCTCGACGATGGCCTTCCATTCGTACCACTCCGGCACGCCCATGCTGTACGAGAAGAGCGCCAACTTGTAGCCGTTGTCCTCGGCAATCTGCATCGTCTCGCTGAAGAACTCCGCCAGCCAGACATGCCCGTCCACCGTGAGCGGATCGACCTCGTTAAGAATCTCCCAATAATCCACGTACGCCCGATTAGGTTCCCACTCCTGCATGTGACGATTCATATAGCGCTCGGCCTCCAACGCCGGATCTCCGCCGACGTGAATCGCTTCCCAGAGAATATCCGGCCAGCGCCCGATGGTGATCGTCTCCGGCGAGATATCCTTGACCCGCTCTAGAAAGCCGAGACTCGCCACGCCCTTCACCACCGCGACGTGCGCTCCGCCATCGCTAACGCCCTGCACCAGATCCGTCGTGCCGCCGTTCGACAGCGCGTGGATGCCGATCTTCGACGGGCCACGCGGGCCGGTGATCGATTGGCTGGCATTGAATTGCCGTTGAATCGCGGGCAGATAGACACGGTGCAGCTTCTCCAGCACGTGCACTTCCAACGTCACCGTCTGCGGCGAATCCAATGTGATCGTCGGTTCGGCGGTCACGACGATGGTGCTGGTGTAGACGCCCAACTCCAGCCCGCTGAGATCGACGTGGATCCACAGCTCCTCCCCCTGGCGCCCGCGCGTGACGGGCAGCGTTGGCGTCAGTACACCGTTCGGCGAGATCGTGGCCGTCCATGTGAGCACCCCGCGCCCCACGTTATCCACCAGCACCGAGGTGTGCCACTGATGCATCATCAGCGAACCTAACATCAGCGTATCGCCCTTCAACACGCGCTCCAGAGGCGTGACCTTGAGCTTGGGCGTCATCAAATTCGCAGGGCGTTTGGGCATCTGCTGAAGCGCGGTGTAGGCCAAAGTTGGTTCGCCTATCGTCGCGCCGTTAGCGCGCCGAATCGAATAGTAGCGGCTGGCCTCGCACGGCAGCGAAGGCCGATAGTCGTGCCAATCCACATTCCACACGAACATCGCCTCCATCCACGGCCAATGCAGATCCGCGTACTCAAACGCGCGCAGCAGGTAATCGGCCTGCGTCGCCTCGGTGACCTCCTGCCAATTGAAGTACTCGAAATAATTGGGGTCGCCGTCGCACTGACGGCCATCCTCTTCGGGATCACGCAGCCAATTGAACTCCGTCGCCCAGATGGGGAGATGCGCGCCGCCCGCCGCGACCAAAATATCACGCATCTGCTCGACGCCGCGAAAGGCGAAGCCGTTGGGCACATGCACCGGATCATGCTCCGGGGCGTAGGCGTAGCCATAGGGATGGTAGCCG
Organism: uncultured Anaerolineales bacterium; assembly: GCA_964496595.1. Taxonomy (GTDB): domain Bacteria; phylum Chloroflexota; class Anaerolineae; order B4-G1; family SLSP01; genus JAAAOZ01. Next base: position 2,286 of record CAZCAI010000208.1, on the reverse strand, counting down.
AACGCATCCATGCACATCAACGCGCCGTGATCGATCATCCCTTGGAGATAGGATTGCTCATCCATAGCGGCACCATTATGCCCCACCCACTCGCCGTGCGTGCCCAGAATGCGCCCCACCGGCGCCAGCCCGCCGCTGACGACGATGGCACCCGGATCGACGTGCTTGATCTGCGTGTAAGCGCGGCAGAGCATCTGCGTGTAGAGCGCCGGATCGGGCGGACGGCCGTTCCAAAAGCGGGCCACGTTCGGCTCATTGCAAATCTCGTAGGCCTGGATGTTCCCCCGTCCCGCGCGCGCGACGCGCGCGACGTGCGCATCCCAGGCCACCATATCGTCTAAATCCGGCCCATCACAGTGGATAAGGTAGAGCACGTTTTGCGTCACCGCGAGCGTGGCCGTCGGCGGCGCGACGCCGTACTCCTCCCACAGCTTCACCCACTCGAAGCCCAACGGCGTCACCAGCGAGGAGATAAGCTCAGATTGGCGCACGTTGATGCCGTAGCCCAGGTGCGGCGCCGGGCGCTCCGGCGGGTTGAGACAGCCCGCGTCGTTCACGCTGGCGAGCACATTACCCTCCGCATCGACGTAGGCGATGGCCAGTTCATCCAACGATCGGGTGATGGGGAGCGTATCGCTGACGGCCATCCGTACCTGCGAAAGGCCCAGCGCGCGGCTCAGATGGAGCGTGGCCGTCGGGCCGTGCGCGGGGAGCGTCCACTGCGTCAGGGAAAGGCAGGTCGTCCGATCCCAGAGGAGAAGGCGCGTGGCGCCCTCGGCGCGGGAGACCGTACTCCGCACATCGATGAAGAGCGTCTCCGTCAAGACTGCGGCGTGAAGCGCGGCCTCCGCGCTCGCGTGGGAGAGGCCACCCATATCCCGCACGGGATACCAGGACTCGGTCCAGGAGATGCTCTCGCCGGCGGCCAGGGTCGCCATATCCCAAAAGGTGGGCGCGACGCCGCCATGGATCTCGACGCCGCCGGATTTCTCATCCGTCCAATAATGCCAATCGATTGCGCTCTCCCAGCCATAGCCGAAGCCCTTCGTACCGCGCGCGATCTCGCGGGGGAAGACGCGCGCCATTCCCACGTGACGCGCGTGGTCGTAGAGACCCACAAAGTCATCCATCGCCTGGGGAAACTCAAAGAAGCCGATCCACTCGCGCCAGTTGCCCAGCCGCGAGTAATCCACGCCCTGATAGATCGGCCAGGAGATGACGTGATCGGGCGCGGTGGGGGGATCGCCCGCGCCGGGCAGCCGGCTGTCCCCGGTCGAATGGATGGCGACCCGCGCGGCGTTGAAGATGAACTCAGTCTCCGCCGAGGGCAGATTTTCCGCGCCGAGCGCTAGCGCGGCGTTCAGCCAAAATTTGTAATCGATGGCGACAGCGGTAGGATTTTCCAATCGCGGCGTCATATCCAAAGCCGCGCGGTCGGCGGGGAGGAAGAGCGAGATTTCGGCCCGCAACCGATCCGGCGCGTTGGAATCGCGCACCGTCACCGTCACGCCCCGCGTCGAGGTGAGCGCTTGCCAAGCCCAGGGCACGCCCCACTCGTAGCCGTGCTCCTCCACCGGCAGGCACCACTCGATCCCGCCGACGGCCAGCCACCAGCCCTGCTCCGGCGGCCCCCAACGGGTCGGCTTGATCACCGGGTTCTGGTAAAGATGATTCTCGCCCGTGGCCTTGTCGATGATCTGATAGACGCGCCCGCCCAGCTCGGGGAGCAGCGTCACTGTGAGGTAGTCATTCTCCATCACCAGCAACTCGTAGGTGACGGAGACCGGCGTCGGCGCCGATGACTCGTAGCTCGCCCAATCCAACACGGGATAGGTGATGTTGTAGGTCGGATTGAGAGCCATTTCCAGATACTCGGTATAGGGATAAGTCGGGATAATGACCGTCGTTGTGTAAAATCGCGCCGGCTGCGACGATGTCAGTACGCGCGGGGAGGCGGTCGCCTCCCCGGATAGGGCCGGGAGCGCCGAAGACCCCTCTGCCAATCCCAAACACAGCCCCAACATCCCAAACAGCACCAATCCCAACACCCATACTACGCGCTCATATCGCATCGCTAAACCTCCTGATGAACCTCAAACGTTGAATTTTGTTGATGCTCTTATTATGAGCAATTTTCCTAGGGGCAACATTACCGTTCGGTTAAAATATTGTAGGGATGGGAGATTAAGCCGTTCCAAGAAAATAAGTCTCCCAAAAGCGAGCAGTTTTCTGGAATGGTTCAGAAATAGGTTGACACTTTTTTCCTCTACGGGCACTGAAGTACCC
>CAZCAI010000207.1:0-6940 GCA_964496595.1 uncultured Anaerolineales bacterium | reverse complement strand
TCAGTTGCCAGGGATCAGTTGTCAGAGGGGCAAGGGGCAGTAGGCAGTGAACGGTCGACAGCGAGTTCAGCCCACAAAAAAGAGCCACTGACCACGGACCACAGACCACGGACCACTGAGATTTCCTTCACGCCGGCGGCGGACAACGTCATCCCCATGTTGGACGGCGACTGGTTCGCGGGCGACATCACCGCGCGCTTCAAGCGCTTCCTGCGCGTCACCTTTGGCGAGGCCCACTACGAGGAGAACCTCGCCTTCATCGAGCTGGCCCTCAACCGCGACATCCGCAGCTACTTCCGGCGCGACTTCTACGCCGATCACGTCCGCGCGTACAGCAAGCGCCCCATCTACTGGCTCTTCTCCAGCCCCAACGGCAACTTCAACGCCCTGGTCTACATGCACCGCTACCGCCCGGATACCGCCAGCATCGTGCTCAACGACTACCTGCGCGACTATCGCGCCAAACTAGCGGCGCGCAAAGCCCACCTGGAATACCTCGAGCGCAGCGCCGACACCCCCGCCCGCGACAAAACCCAGGCCGTCAAAGAAATCGCCCGCATCGACAAAGTGCTCCACGAACTCCAGACCTACGAGGACGACACCCTCTTCCCCCTCGCCTCCAAACAAGTCGAGATCGATCTGGACGATGGGGTGCTGGTGAACTACAACAAACTGGGCAAGGCGCTCGAGCACGTCAGAGGGTTGAGTGGGAAGGCGTAGTGGGCAGTTGCCAGCCTGACCACTAAAAGTTACCAAATAGGTAATTCTCACCCTTTGCACACTTACCAATCGGATATCAAAGCCAGGTACGGGAACGCCAGCATCATCGGCGACAACCGGGTCGTCTTTAACATCCACGGCAACGATTACCGCCTGGTGATCAAGTTTCACTACAACACTGGCATCGGTTTTGTGCGTTTCATCGGAACGCACAAGGAATACGACAAAATTGATGCGGAGGTAATTTAATTATGACGGAACCTATGGAGCCTAGGGTAATCAAAACGGAGGCGGACTACGAGGCCGCGTTGGCCTACGTTGAGACGTTGATGGATGCCGAGCCTGGCTCGCCTGAGGAAGAGACGTTGGAAGTTTTCGCGCTGCTCATCGATGATTATGAGCAGGCACATTATCCCATTGATTTGCCTGATCCCATCGAAGCGATCAAGTTCCGCATGGAGCAGCAAGGGCTGATCCAGAAAGACCTGGCGCCCTACTTGGGCAGTCAGAGCCGGGTCTCGGAGGTACTGAACGGCAAACGCCCCCTGAGCTTGAGCATGATTCGGGCGCTACATAAGGGGTTGGGCATCCCCGCTGAGGTCTTGCTTCAGGAACCCGGTAAAGAGATCCCCGAAGAACGCTATGATCGGAAAGCGTATCCCTTCACAGCGATGTTCAAACGTGGCTACTTCACGTCATTTTCAGGCACCTTGCGCGAAGCCAAGCTCCGCGCTGAGACATTGCTGATCGAATTCTTCTCTGTGTTCGAAGGCACTATGCCCCAGCCCGTCTATTGTAAACGCACAGACCGCGAACTTGATGTCAATGCCTTAATCGCTTGGCAGGCCCAGGCATTACATTTGGCAATGGCCAGAGACGAGCAAGAAGATCTTCCTCCTTACAACCCGGCGTCGCTCAATGAAGCTGCCTTACGGGATTTAGTGCGGCAAAGCTACTTCAGCACGGGGCCGCAAAATGCTCGGGAGATATTGAACCGGTGGGGCATTCATCTCATCATCCTGCGCCACTTAGATAAAACCTACCTCGATGGCGCCAGTTTTATCGCTCCATCGGGGCGTCCCGTCGTCGGGATGACATTACGGTATGATCGCCTGGATAACTTCTGGTTCACCCTGCTGCACGAGTTGGCCCACGTGCATCTCCATTTGACACATCCCGGCGAGGCTTTTTTCGATGATACGCAGCATATTCAAGCCGATCCTGACGATCCAAGAGAACAGGAAGCTCACGCCTTCGCTCAAAAAATGCTGATCCCCCCAAACGTATGGGAGCGAGAGCGTACTACCTTGCTGCATCGTCCCGCTAAGCGCATGGTTCGGAGCGTCGCAGGGGAACTACGCATCTCTCCGGCGATTGTGGCCGGACGCATACGCTGGGAAAATCGAGACTACACGCAATTTGGCTCTCTTGTAGGATACCGTCAAGTAAGGGAACAATTCCCGGAATACAAGAGAAACGCCCATTGACCTCCAAGCAGGTGACCATCGACCTCGACGACGGCGTGCTGATCCTGCCCCTTGCCCCCTGATAACTGTCCACTGACAACTGAAAACTGGAAACTGACATGAACGAAATCGAACAAGCCCTCACCCGTATCTTCGAGCGCCACCGCATCGTCTTCTGGTACGATGACCAGCGCGAGCTACGCCCGGAATTCGAGGCCGTCGCCTTGCCCGGCGTGGAGAAGATCGTGCTGGAAAACAACCCCTTCGGCGTCAAATACCGCATCCTGCGCGAACAGCCCCGGCAAAAGTTCCTCCTCTACCACGAGGGGCCGCAGCCGGAGGATGACCTCGATAACTGGCTACTCGACGTGCAGCTCGCCCACGGCGAGTTCCGCGCCGACCGGGTCGCGCTCTGGTTGACTGAGCTGGGGCTGCCCCTGACCGCCGAGAAAGTCATCGCACCCCATACCGAATTCTTCCAGGCCGCGCGCCGGCGGGAAGCGCTGCGGGCGATGCTCAACGTGGGGGACTCCGCGCGTCAAATCCACCTCAAGATGTTAGCCGTCTGCGCCCGCGCCGAGCCGCGCCTTGATGACATCCTCAAGCGCCTGCTCGACGAGCTGGCCGAGGGCCGCGACGACAAGCTCCACCTGATCCGGCGCTGCGCGCTCGACGAGGTGCTGTGGGAGCGCCTGGCGCGCGCCTTCGACTACACCTCCGAATCCCCTGGCCTGCGCGACTTCGCCATCACGCTCTTCAAGGCGTGCTACAAGCTGAGCCTCGGTGAGTTGGCCGAACTCAACCACGACGCCTTAGTCTTCCTCAAACAGTGGCAGGATAGCGTGAGCCACCAGCGGGCCTTCGCCGCCCTCTCGGAAGAGTGCGCCGCCATCTTGGACATCAAGCAGGACCTGATGGCGCGCGATTATCACAGCCTGCTCAACGTGGGGACCTTCGAGCTGGTGGATCTAAAAATCCTCAGCGAGCTGGTGCGCGACGTCGCCCGGCGCACCGTGACCGGCGCCGAGGTCGCGGACATCATCCGCCAGCGCCGCCGGAGCTACTGGTACGAGAACCACCAGCACGAATACGCGGCCATCGCCGCCGCCGCCACGCTGATGGATACCCTCAACACCCTCGACCTGACGATCCCCAAGAGCGCCGATCTCGCCGCCGTGGTCGAGCGGTACACCAGCCTCTGGGCGCCCATCGACCACCACTACCGCAAGTTCATCACCCACGTGCGGCAGTCGGGCCAGAGCACGCTCTTCGCCGCGCTGGGCGAGGCCGTCGAAAACCTCTATACCAACGCCTACCTGCTCCAGGTCAACGACCAGTGGCAGGCCGTGATCGATGACCTGCCCCGCTGGGATGCGCCCCCAGCCCTCTCCCAGGCGACCTTCTTCGAGCGCCGGGTGCGTCCCTTCCTGGCGCGGGGGCACAAAGTCTTCGTCGTCATCTCCGATGGGATGCGCTACGAAATCGGCGCGGAGCTGCTGCATCGGATTCGCCAGGAAGACCGCTACGACGCCGAAATTGAGCCGGCGCTGACGCTCCTGCCCAGCTACACCCAACTCGGCATGGCGGCGCTGTTGCCTCACGAGCAATTGGAGATCACGGATGACAAATCCGCCACGGTGTTGGTGGATGGGCAAAGCTCCGCCGGCGCCGAGAACCGGAAGAAGCTGCTGGACTGGGCTTACGCGGGCCGGGCCACGGCGCTGCAAGCCGAGGATCTCCTGGCGATGAACAGGGACGAGAGCCGCGCCCTCTTTCGCGATCACGACGTCGTCTACGTCTACCACAACCGCATCGACGCCATCGGCGACCACCGCGACTCTGAGGAACGCACCTTCGACGCGGCGGAGGAGACGCTGGAGGAGTTGATCCGCATCATCAAGAAACTGGCCAACGCCAACGTCACCAACATGCTCATCACGGCGGATCACGGCTTCATCTACCAGCACCAGCCCTTGGATGAGAGCGACTTCATCGGGCAGGACGTGGTGGGCGCTGAGATCACCAAACGGGATCGGCGTTTCGTCTTGGGGCGGGGATTGCGGGAGACCACCAGCTTCAAGCGCTTCACCTCGGCGGAGATGGGCCTGAGCGGCGACCTGGAGATCCTGCTTCCCAAATCCATCAACCGGCTGCGCGTGCGGGGCGCGGGCAGCCGCTACGTCCACGGCGGAGCCGCCGTGCAGGAAATCATCATCCCTGTACTGAAGATCAACAAGAAGCGGGAGAGCGACGTCGACAAGGTCGAGGTGGACATCCTGCGCGGAGCCTCGACGGTCATCACATCGGGGCAGGTGAGCGTCACCTTCTACCAGACCGCACCGGTCACCGCGAAGATGCAGCCGCGTCACCTGCGCGCGGGCATCTACACCCAGGCCGGCGACCTCATCTCCGATCAGCACACCCTGCACTTCGACATCGCCTCCGAGAATCCGCGCGAGCGCGAGCGGCCCGTGCGCTTTATCCTCACCCAGAAGGCGGAGGAAGCCAACGAGCAGGACGTCATCCTGCGCTTGGAGGAACGGGAGGGCGAGACCTCTCACTACACGACTTACAAGACCGTCCGCTACACCCTCCGACGCACCTTCACCAGCGATTTTGATTTTTAATATCCAGTGGACAGTTACCAGACCTGACCACTGGCTACTGAACACTGGACACTGACCCCTGACAACTGGAGACACAATGAACCCCCTTAATCAGAAAATCAACGAGCAATTTGCGGGCATGGTGGTGCGCAAAGACCTGGTCAAACAGGTCAAAGGCAACGCCATCGTGCCCTCGTATGTCCTGGAATACCTGCTGGGCCAGTATTGCGCCACGTCGGACGACGCCAGCATCCAATCCGGGGTCGAGATGGTTCGCGATATCCTGCGCAAGCACTACGTCCACCGCAGCGAAGCGGGCCTGATCCGCTCCACCATCCGCGAGCGCGGGCGGCACAAGGTCATCGACAAAGTCAGCGTCGATCTCAACGAGAAACGCGATGTCTACGAGGCCACCTTCGCCAACTTAGGCATCCGCAAGGTCCTGGTGGATGTCGACACCATCAAGCGCTATCCGAGGTTGCTGGTCAGCGGCATCTGGTGCATCGCCGAGCTGGAATATATGTTCAGCGAAGATCGGGACGTCGTGCCCTGGATCCTTCAAACGCTCAAGCCTATTCAGCTCTCGCGCTTCGACTTTGATCAATACCTGACCGCCCGGCGCGCCTTCACCTCCGATGAATGGATCGACTTTCTGATGCAGAGCATCGGCTTTGATCCGGCGCACTTCGACCGGCGCCACAAACTGCTCCAACTGGTGCGCCTGGTACCCTACTGCGAGCGCAACTACAACATGATCGAGCTTGGCCCCAAGGGCACGGGCAAGAGCCACATCTACACCGAATTCTCGCCCCACGGCATCCTCATCTCCGGCGGCGAGGTCACGGTGCCCAAGCTCTTCGTCAACAACGCCACCGGCCGGATCGGCCTGGTCGGCTTCTGGGATGTGGTCGCCTTCGACGAGTTCGCGGGCAAGAAGCGAGTGAACAAAGCGCTGGTGGACATCCTCAAGAACTACATGGCCAACAAATCCTTCTCACGCGGCATCGAAACGATGGGAGCCGAAGCGAGTATGGTCTTCGTTGGCAACACCCGGCACACGCTGCCCTACATGCTCCGCCACAGCGACCTCTTCTCTCACCTACCGGAGCGCTATTACGACTCGGCTTTCCTCGACCGGCTGCATTTCTACGTCCCCGGCTGGGAGATGGACATCATCCGCAGCGAGATGTTCTCCACCGGCTACGGCTTTGTGGTGGATTACCTGGCAGAGATCCTGCGCCATCTACGGGATTACGACTACTCACAGCAGTACGCTGAGTCCTTCCAATTGATGAGCGACATCTCCACCCGCGACCGCACGGGCATCCAGAAGACCTTCTCCGGCCTGATGAAGCTCATCTATCCCCACAGCGAGGCCACCACCGAGGAGATCGACGAGCTGTTACGCTTCGCCATCGAAGGGCGTAAGCGCGTCAAAGATCAACTCATGCGCATCGACCCGACCTACAGCAAAGTCAGCTTCACCTATGCCGCCAAGTCCAGCGGGCAGATTCGCCACGTCAAAACGCTGGAAGAGGAAACCTACCCCCAGCATTACGGCTCGACGGAGAGTGAGGGCGAGATCGCGTCACCGCTGACGGAGGATGCCCCGCCCGCCGCATCCGAGGCCGCTGCGGAACTTGAGGAGAAGCACCTCACCTTCGAGGAAAACGAGCAGGGGATTTGCTTCGATGATCTCTTCGGCCCCTACCTGCAAGGCGCCAGCGAGATCGTCGTCACGGATCCCTACATCCGCTATTTCCATCAAGCCCGCAACATGATGGAACTGCTAGAAACGGTGCTCCGGTTCAAAGACGCGGAAGAAGAGATCGCCGTTCGCTTGATCACCAGCCGGGATGAGTACGAGGTCGAGAGCAGCCGCCAAGAAGAGTATCTTCAAAAGATGCAGACCTCGGCGGCGACGGTGGGCCTGCACTTCACCTGGGAATACGCCGATAGCAACGCGATCCACGCCCGGCACATCGTCACCGACACCAGCTGGAAAATCCTCCTGGATCGCGGCCTGGACATCTTCCAACCCTACGAGATGAACGATGCCTTTGCCTTCGCCAACCGCATGCAAGAGCAGCGCGCGGTGAAACCCTTTGAAATAACCTATCTGCGAGAATCGTAAGGGAGCAGACCGCC
>CAZCAI010000206.1:0-6981 GCA_964496595.1 uncultured Anaerolineales bacterium | reverse complement strand
TTGGGGAAGCGCTATGGTTTTCCCATTTTGTGATTACGCCCCATTCGCTCCAAGCGGATTGCCAAATCCGCGCCTCTGGGGCATATTTTGAACGTGTTTTCAACTTGCGTAAGCAAAACGGGGATCTGACGATCCCCTTGGAGCGAGAATGGGAAAGCCCTGGGGGAAGCGCAAACCGTCACGCAATACGGCATGTTCACCGAGATAGAACAAGGCTGGGAGGGGTAACCCCTCCCAGCCTTGTTTTTGCTGTTGCTGCGCGGACTACGGACTAGGGTTGTAGCTTGAGCACGAGGGGCAAGAAGATTTCGAATTTGGTGATATCGAAGGTGACGGGGACGAGGACGTCCTCGGCGTTGCTGGTGATGGAGAGGTTGGAGGTGTAGGTGTTAGCGTCCAAGCCATCAGGATCGAAGGAGACGATCAGTGAGGATTGTCCCCCTGCAACGGTGCTGCCGCTGGCGGGATCTACGCTCAACCAGGCAGCCGTCGGCGTGATCGTGACATTCCAGGTCAACGCTACGTTGCCCTCGTTGGCGATGGTGAGGGTGCGGGTGAGGACAGCGGTGTCGCCTTCCTGGGCGCTGTGGGTCAAGGAGGTGGGAGTGACGGCGATCTGCGGCGTACCTTCAGATTGTACCTCGAGGGTGATGGACAGCTCTTCGTCATTGATGGTAAGCGTACCGGTGTAGGTACCGACCACCAGATCAGTGGGCACGACCGTCACGGTGAGGATGTCCGCGCTGCCGGGGGTTACCGTGCCGCTGGTCGGCTCGATGGCGAATAACTCGCCGGTGTAGCTGGCCATCCACGTGATCGAGGCCGTCCACGAGAGATCGGCGGTCCCGGTGTTGCTGATGGTCACCGGCGCGGCAAATTCTACCGCCCCGACTGTGGTTGTGGCTTCAAGGGTCTCCGGGGTAAGTTGCATCTCCGGGGCGCCGGGGACGACGATGTCTTCGGTATACTCTACCGGATCGCCACAATTATTATCGGCGATCACTTTGACGGGGTAAGTACCACTGACTGGGAAGGTGTAAACGACAACTTGACCGGTGGCTTCATCGCCGTCAAAGTCCCATGTATACTCAACTGATGTATCTCCACTCTCGATGGACGCGGTAAATGTCATAACTACCCCAGCTTGGGCCGGGTCTGGCTCATAGGTGAACTTCAAACCTGTAGGCGGATAGCACGTTGAAGGCGTCGAGACCTTGACTATGTTACTCGATGTAATATCAGTCTGATTACTATAACCGAAGGCCTGATTGGAGATCTCCGGGGCCGATGCATTGACAACTGAAACACGGAACCAGACAGATCCCGCTTCTCCTTGCTGGAGATCGCCGATGTTGCATGTGACTAACCCACCCGGTACCCCTCCTTCATGGGAACAGCCTGAAGAATCAGCGTAGCCTACATAATCTGACAACGCATCCGTGATTACGACATTGGTCAACATACCGCCGCCCGTATTGGTATAACTGACGGTGAAAGTAATAGGATCACCCGTAGAATTAATCGATAGCGGATCAGCCGCCTTGGTCAAAGTTAGCTCTGGGGCGAGAATATCCACCATCACGGCAGCGCCGCTGGTGGTGTCGGCCGTCGACAATCGCTCAGATTCAATAGTGTAGCCATCATTGACGGCCTGACCATCACCAATCTGTTTGACCCGTGCTTTGAACCACACAGTGTCCGTTGTGTCAGTAGGCACCTCGGGAATCATCCATGCCACAACATGACTGCCCTCTGTATACGATATATCGCTGCTGCCTGTCACAAAAGCGAGGTCTTCATCCAGGTAATCCTTAATCACCACATCATAGGCAGGATCGGTGCCGGTGTTGCTGTAGGTCAAGGTGTAGGTGAGGTAATCGCCGACGGCGGCTGGCGTCGCAGGATCGACTACCTTATCCAGGCTCAGATGCGGGCGCGCGACGCGCGTGAGCAGCGGGCTGTTCTCCGCCGGACGATCGGGGATGTCCATTCCGGGATCAGCACTACCACTCTCTACCTCCAGTTTCCAGATATTGCCTTCAGATTCCTCTGGTACGGTACCATGAACCAGTAAGCTGCCCGTGTATCCTTCACGTAAGTTTGAACAACTCCACACACCTGTGTCCGGATTAAAGGCCCAATCAATATCGTCACCATCTGAAACACCACACGCATCCTGAGCAGATTCTGAGGCATCAGTAGTGACAAAATCAAAATCAGGGGGTAAATCCATTGTAATGACGGTCTGTTCTACACCTTTACCAGCGTCATTCCTGAAGTCCACGGTGTAGGTGAAGACGCGACCGGGGAAAGCAGGTACTGGGTCTGCCGACAACCACGTGGCAATACTGGCCTGCCATACACGCTTTGACGTATACTGGACGCCGGTCTGGTCACTGGAGAGTTGCGCAGTGTTCTCATAGAAGGTTTGGGTTGCATCCACATCAACCTGCAAGGTAAAGCTGATGCTCTGATTGATGTCTAACTCTAGGATGGAGTCATAAACAGCATGTGGCTCGGGATCAGTATAGTAACTCCAACCCGGACTCGCACGGTAGGATGTACCCTCAGCAAGGGTGTCGGTGACAATCAAATTATCGGCTTTTAAACTACCTGTATTGGTGATGTAGAACCTATACTCCATAATTTCGCCAACCGGGGGCGCGGAGGGCGAACCTACCTTCTCTTTCACGAACTCAAACACGGGGCGCTCGATCGGGATGCTCAGATGCCGAACTTGGGGTTCCGCACCGAGGCTTTCAATAGTGACGACGAGGGGGATAGCATCAACATCATACGGGAGCGTGTCGGTGACAAGAACTTTGACCTCCAACTCGCTCTCATTGCCATTGTTCTGCACCCCAGCCTCGGTAAAGACGTTATCCGTACCCACTACTAAGTCGGCATCGCCGCCATCACTTACATAGGCCACGTAAGGGCTGTAATCCAAGGTGATGGTCACGTCTTTAGTCGCCGTGCCGGTGTTGGAGTAGGTGACGGTGTAGTCGATCTCCTCACTCACCGCAGTGGTTTCCTGATCCGCTTCAACTCGCATATTGAGGTGGGCCACGCTGACCTCGGTATCGAAGTAGCGCTCGAAGGGGATGGTCTCGTCACTGTCCCAGGCCAAGTGGTTGCGCACTTTGGTCGTGCCATACAGCACAGTCGGCGCGACTTGCATCCGCATGACAATTTCGCCGCTCTCGCCTTGGCCCAGATCTTCCAACTCGCTCCACACCAGTTGACGGTTGGCCGTGTCCTCAATCGTGGGCGTAACGTCCGCACTCACGTAAATCAAGTGGCTGTCATAGGTATCGGTGATGACCGGATTGGCATACGCAACCGAGGAAACACGGGTATTGGTGTAGCGAATCGTGTAGGTGAGATACTCTCCCGGATCGATCATCTCGCCCGCCGGGGTGGAGGGCGTCTTGACCATCTTCAGGCCCCGGACGATGACATACGCTACCTCATCCACCACAGGGAACGCCTCGGGGAATTGTCCGTAGTTCCGCTCGCCCGCGACGGGCCCAGGCTTGTTGGTGTAAAATTTTACAAAGGGCGCGTTGTAGAGATTGTACCCCGGCGTCGCATCCTCAGAGGTCTTAAACGTATACTCGATCTCGTACTCCGTATTCGCGCAGTGCTTGTCGACAAGCCAGCAAACCTCGCCAGTTTGATCGAGAATTGGCCCAGAGAGTAATTCAGCATCCGGACACACATCTGAGATGTTATCATTGTAATTGCCGCCAAACGATATGCCGTCTGGCAACTGATCACAGAGTTGGACATCATACGCCGGAACCGTGTCGTCCGTCTCGAAGTAAAGTTTAAATCTCCCCGTAAAGCCTGGCTCAAGGGGGATATCTGGATTACCGTCGGTTCGTTCGGCGTAGATATTATTATAGGCGGGCTGGGTAAGGGTCACCAGCGTCTCGATGGGATCCGCTCGATTCACCGCGTCGGGGTCAGTCGGTTCCCACGTCAGGACCGCTGCGTTACGCAGTTCTATCGTGTCCTTCAAATTTAAGTTATCGACATAGACCGCCTCCCCAGCATAATCGAAGCCGGTGTTGATGACGTGATACTGAATCGTCACGACTCGAGGATCCGCATTGGCGCCGGGGTTCTCCATCTCCCAGATGATCTCCTCTGGAATGAAGAAGCCTTCATCGTCGATCTCGGTCTCTGGGCCGGCGGCGGTGATGTAGCTCGTCACAGTGATGTCGGCGCCGCTGGCGACCACGGGGCCGGCCAGGTGGAAGCCAAGGGGCAAGGTGTCGGTGTAGCGCGGGCTGGGTAACTCGGCATTCCGGGCCACAGTGAGCGTAATCGTGTAGGTGAGCACATCGCCGACCTCCACGGTGTCGGCGCTCACCTGCTTGGCGTGGGCCAGGCCGGGGGCGAAGGCGAAGACCCTCGGGTTGGCTTCCGGCTCTTCACTACTGGTGGTGTAAACGCCTTCCCATTGCACGTCCCCAGGGAGGCTTTCCTGATAGACCTGCGCCGTCACAGGATAGGAGACGCCAATATCAATCGGGCTGGGTAGCGTAGCCGTGACGTAGGAGGTGAAGACGTCTTGAGCAGCCAACGCCGGCAATGTCCAGGTAACCACCTCGCCGCCTGATGTGTAATTACCGGCGCCGGACGCATCGACTACGCCCATACCGGAGGCCAAGGTGAAGGTCAACACACCATCATAGGCGGTGGCGTAATCCTGCGCATTGGTGCTAATGATCTCGAAGACGGCTTCGTCGCCGCCGCCCAACAGGGTCGTTGTCTTCAAGCTGATATTGGAGCGCACATCGGGTCGGAGAAAGGTTAGATCAGCCACTTCATTCACGGCCAAATAGGGTGCATTACCACCTTCATCAATCGTGCCGGTCGATTCGGGTGTCCAGCGCATGATGGGGCGGACTATCAGATCACTGCCATTGTTAATCAAATTACCGTTTGTCAGCGTAGGTACCGCGCGGGCATAAATCGTATAGGTTTTACCGATATCAGTGGCCTCGTTCTCAACCGTAAAGGGCGCGCCATAGCGCAGTTCGTAGATCGGATTCGTACCTATCCCGGCCACTGAGTCGAAGGTATCCGTCAAAAGCTCATCCCACATCGGATCAGCAGCGTAGGGGCGCAATCCTTCATCAAGTTGAATGCGAGGGGTAAGGCTGTAGGCAGTCGTGCCGGCCGGGATGGTGTAAGTGACCGTGGTGGTCACGATTTCTCCGGCGACAGCCTCGTGCAAGCTGTTCAACGTGGCGCTGATCTCCGTCATACTGGAAGTAGTAATGGCAGGATAAAGGCGATGTACAGCGCTTTCTTCACTCATATTGAACCTAGCTGCATTAGATTCAAAGTAAGCTGTAGTTTCAAACTCTTGCCCTAATATTTCTGGCGGCATTGGAACTTGCGCGACAACGGTGAAATAGCGTGTACCAGTGATACCGGTCGTCGTCCAAGTTAAAACCAGTCCACTTTGAACATCACTGCCCTGGGAATCTGTCACTGGATCTACGGTCTGTATTGATAGACCAGGGGCTAAATCGAACCGGTAAATACCATCATACGTGCCGGTTTCGCTAGTTTCAAACACATAGGTGATCAAATCTCCAGGCTCAACAAGCGAGCCGTCTGGAGGCGTAATTTCGAAGCCGGTGTTAGCCCGAGCTAACGGCGCGGCCTGAGTCGGCAAACTCATCCCGACCAGCGCCAACATCAGCGCGGACAGGGCCAACGCCACTGCGAGGAGCACGCCCCGCTTGAAAGGGTCAACATGCCACAAGGTTCTGTGATTCAACATCATTCTCTTCCCTCCTGAAAGCTTAATTTTTTAGAAAAACAATCAACTTACACGCTGTAAGAACAAGGACAGGGGGATAACGGCCCAAATTTTTCATCCAGCGCGGATTCCGCAGAAGAAAAGCCGTCACCGGCACAAACATACGCGCAACATATACTTATCACATTTGATGCCAAAAACATTCTACCATATAGCACCAAAGAGAGCAAGCAATATTACACCCCCTTCATCATTTTTATCACGTAGCACAAGCTACTCGTCCAATTGACTCAGCAACTCCTCTGCCTGCTGCGCCCATACCGCTGGCGGATCCGTTGCTAAGAAACGCTGCAGGGTCTCCTTGGATTTCTCAAGCTGCCCGGCGGCGGCGTAGGCGCGCCCCAGAGCAAATAGCGCCTCGCGCATCTGGGGATTTTGTTCCAGCGCCGTCTCCAATAGCGAGATAGCCTCATCTAGTCGATTCTGTAACATGTAGACGTTTGAAAGGCCCACCAACGCTTCCGGCTTATTGGGCTTCAACTCCAAAGCGTGCTCGAACTGCGCCTCGGCCTTCTTCAAAGAAGCCTCGTCCGGCGGCGACATCTGATCAGAGGGCAAGGCTTGCACCAGATAGGACGCGCCCAGTTGATAGTGAGAGTCCGAGTCGTCGGGATCGATCTCCAGCGCCGCCTGGAATTCTTCAATCGCCGTCTCGATTTCGCCGGTCTGATAGGCCAGCGCCCCCAGGTTATGATGCACCGCCGCCGCTCGATCCACATCGAGGTCCAGAGAACGGCGGAATGCCTCCTCAGCAGGCCCGTACTCCTCTAAATTGAAATGCGCCAAGCCCAGTAGAAAATGAGCTTCTGCATGTTGAGGATTGGCCGCGACGAATTGCTTCAATTGCTCGCGCGCCTCCTCGTATCTACCGGCATCCAAAAGCGGACGGGCCTCTTCCAGATCCACCTCGGCTGGCTGCGGCGAGCGCAAGGAGAAGATAATGCCCGCTCCCAAACCAATCACCAGGATCAAAACCACGCCTACACTAATAAGTCGTTTGTTCATCCATACCTCCTGCGATCATTTTGTATACTTAAGAAAATGGGTCTTTTGGATTTTGCCGGGCAATCTCCTCAGTAGCCCTGAAAGCAGCCAAGAATTGCGTGTTTGTGGGGATTACAGACCTTTTTTGCGTCGTT
>CAZCAI010000205.1:0-7003 GCA_964496595.1 uncultured Anaerolineales bacterium | reverse complement strand
ATCTCTCCTGGGAACTATCGCCCCTCTATTTTACCCTAACCACAAAATCCGTCAGTATTACAATTTTTTCTCCATCTCACGCTACTATCTAGCCCGATGGTTGTTGGAAACAGCCGCCAGTTTACCGGGATTGGCAGCCACATTAGTCAAATGGCAGCCTGATGATGTCCTTGAATTGGACGAACTCTGGTCATTTGTCTTGAAAAAGAGCCAAAAACGCTGGGTATGGCTGGCCTTATGTCGCCGGACGCGCCAGATTGTGGCCTATGTTGTTGGCGACCGGAGCGAAGAGACTTGCCGTGCACTCTGGGAGCGGATTCCAAGTGCATATCAGGCCAGCCGCACTTACAGTGATTTCTGGGATGCCTATCGCAAGGTATTCCCGAAGGAAACGCATCAATCCGTAGGCAAAGAGAGTGGGCCAGCCAATCATATTGAGCGGTGGAACAATACCTTGCGACAAAGACTAAGCCGATTCGTCCGCAAGACCTTGTCTTTTTCTAAGTCAGACCGCTTCCACGAAGCAACTCTGAAGCTGTTCATCCATCGCTACAATCGGCTACGACGGCAGGCTATCAGTCAATTTTAACCACTACCCGGCATCGATGTCGAACTACCCGCAGATTACGCAGATTTGGCCCGAGAATGGGGAGGGCATCCCCGAAGCTACGCTGGAGCAGAAGGTCAAGGAGACCGTGCGCCAGATCGGCGCGCGGGTGGTGGAGGAGGAGAGGGAATAAGTTGTATATAGACTGGTAAAGAATGATGTTATCGGAGTACCTATTATTATGATGTTTATTTGACAAATTACCGGACCGGCCCTATACTGGAAAAAAAGGAGGAGACTTGCGCTTCCAAGGAGTCCAAATCCGCTCCCAAGTTCTGTTACCGGGATGTGGGGGTGTTCGCGGCACAAGCCGACTTGCTGGCGAAGCTTACCGACCGGCGCAGCGGGATCTCACCTCAAGATCAGGGGAAATGAGTAAGGACAGCTGGTGTCTCCTGCCCCAGCGTTGGGTTTGATCTGGCGCAGCGCGGGGACGGGAGCCGGCAGCTCGTAGTACGCCATTTATGGGCGTCGAGGTCGTCACGTCCGCCGCGTAGTACAGGAGTGGGACGCGTCTGCTGGGGCAAGTGGACATAGAAGGGGAAGTTGCATTCGATGCACGATTCCGGGGTAGTATGGCGCGATCTGGAAAAGATCGGGTGGCTGCTGTTGGTGATTCTCACGCCGCTCTGGGTCAATCTGTGGGGACAGCAGCCCTTCGAGTTGCCCAAGGTGATGCTGATGCGTACGTTGGTGTGGGCGTTGGCGGGCCTTGCCATCGCCGACGTCAGCCTCGCGGGCCGCTCCATCTGGCGCGAGGTGAGAGTTAACCCCGTGGCGGGGAGTGTGGGCCTGCTGGCTCTCGTGATCGGCGTCACCACCGTCACGGCTGTCGACCGGCGCTTGAGTCTATGGGGCAGTTACGAACGAGCTCAGGGCGCTGTAACTCTTCTGACCTATCTGCTCCTCTTTCTGCTGGCGGCGCATCGACTGCGGCCCTTATCACGCGCCCGGCAGGTAGTGGTCGCGATGGGAGCTGCAAGTGCCCCGCTCGTCCTCTTCAATCTCGCGCAGGCTCTGGGCTGGAACCCCTTTGGCCTCCTCACCGATGCCCGCTCGCCCATATACGCCACCTTGGGCCGCGCCAACTTCGTGGGTGCCTACCTGGTTCTTGTGGCCCCGCTCACGCTGGCCCTGGTGCTGAATGCCCGCCATCGCGGGCTGCGCAGGGTCTGGGCGGCCTTACTTGCGGGTCAGATACTGGTGATCGTGCTGACCAGGGCCCGCAGCGCCTGGCTGGGATTGATCGCGGCGCTCGCGTGCTTTGCCCTGCTGTGGTGGGGGCCGCGGATGGCGCGCTCCTGGCGCCGGTTGGCCTGGGGTGGCGTCGGCATGCTGGCCCTGGTCGGGCCGCTGGGCGTCCTGTGGTTGGGCCGGCACCGGGTAGGCTCCACAGCCGCCCGACTGACTATCTGGCAGGGAGCCCTTGCCCTAATCCGGCAAAGGCCGCTGCTGGGATATGGCGCCGATGCCCTGGGTATAGTGTATCCCCGCGTCTACGCGCCTGAGCTCGTCTACTATCAGGGGCGCGGTGTCTTTGTCGATCGTGCCCACAACCTGCTTCTCGATTGGGCCGTGGTGGCCGGCATTCCGGGGGTCCTTGCCCTGTGTGCCGTGCTGGTCACGTTTGGGGTGGTGGCTGCTCGTGCCTTGCGCTCGCCGGAGGCGGCGGACAAGCGGGTCCTGCTCATCGCCGTGCTGGCTGCCGTACTCGGGAATTTGGCCGGTAACCTGGTGAGTTTCGACGTAACGCCGACGGCCACGGCCACCTGGCTGCTGATGGGGATCGGCGTCGCGCTATCAATGCCGCCAGCCTCCCAGGGGGATGCGGCGGCGGTTGAGCGACCACGCCGGCATGCGGTGGGGGGCGCGCTGCTCTTTGTGGGCATCGCCGTGGCCGTTGGGCAGTTCAACCTGCGTCCCCTCCTGGCCGACACGTCGGCCCGCACGGCGATCCGGTACGCCGGGCGTGGCGATGACGCCAAGTCTATCGCAGCCGCCGAGCGGGCTGTGGCGCAGTGGCCGGTGGAACCGGCGCATCACCTTGCGCTGGCTCAGCTCTACTGGCAGCAAGCGGTCGCCGGCGTCGGGAGTGTGCCGGCCTGGTTGCAGCGCGCAGAAGCGGCCCTGTCAGCGGCGCGTCAACTTCGACCCGGTGACCCCACCGTATGGCTGCACACGGCCCGCTTCTACACCGCGGCCGCTCGGGAATTTGGCAGCGATACGCGCGGCCCAGCGGATGAGGTCTACCGGCAGTCGCTGGCGTTGGCGCCGAACTACGCCACGATCTATACGGCATGGGGGCGTGCTCACCTGGATGCCGGTGAGGTCGAATCAGCCGCGCCTTTGCTGCGGCAGGCTGTCAAGCTCGATGCCACGAGCGGCGAAGCCTACGTCTATCTGGGCGCCGTCGAACTGGCGCTAGGGCGTCCCAACGTGGCCTTGGCCGATTATCAGGAGGCGGTTCGCCTGCTGCCTGCGTCGGGCCAGGCCTATGCGGGTCTTGCGAATTGCTATTGGGCGTTAGGACAATCTGATGCAGCGGCGCTGGCGGTGGAAGCGGCGCTGCAGCGCGACCCTCAGAATGCCCAGGCATTGGCCGTCCGGCATGCGATGAGCCGCGTGCCGTAGGGGACAGAGAGGGTGAGTGTTCGGAGTCCGGGTTCATATAGGGGCTAGTGCGGAGTATCCGCGAAGGAGAAGGTTATGAAGGGGAAAAACGTGTGGGTTATTGTCAGTGTGGTGACACTGCTGCTGATGGGTGTGGGGATTGCCGGCGCGACGCCGTTCCCGCAGCCGCCGTCACCTGCGGCTGTCGCCGCCACGGTCGCCGGTGGGATCAGCTATCAGGGCCGGCTTACCGATCCTGGCGGCACACCGTTGAACGGAACGTATGCGATGCGCTTCATTGTCTATGACGATGAGGCGGCAGGAACCGCGCTGTGGGACAGCGGAACGGTCGACGTCACGGTCGAGAGCGGCTTGTTCAACGTGGTCCTGGGGGTGGATCAGTCCGATTTCAACGGACAGGCGCTCTGGTTGAGCATCACCGTGAGCGGGGAGACACTGTCCCCGCGGCAGGAGATCCTGCCCGCGCCCTACGCCCTGAGCCTGCGCCCCGGCGCCGATGTGGTTGGAGAGAATATTGGTGCGACGGATGCCGTCTTTTCCGGTTACGCTCCGGCGACGGGGACGGCGCTCTACGCGGATGCCAATGGGGGCGTCGGTCTCTTCGGTACCAGTGAGAGCAACCACGGTATTCGAGGCAGCAGCAACGAGGGTTGGGGCGGGTACTTCACGAGTAGTGAGGGATACGGTATCGTCGTCTCCACCGGTGGCTCCGATCACTGGGACCATGCCGGGACGTTCGACGCCCAAGGCGGATACGCCGTTTACGCTACGAGCAGCGGGAATATGGCCATCCGCGGCGAATCCGGCGACACTGACGGCCTATGGCAGCCTGTAGGGAATGTCGGTGTGGTCGGCATCGGGCAGTCGCGAGGCATGTACGGCTCCGGCGGTTCCAGCTATGGGATGTATGCTACCAGTCTGGATTGGTATGGTGTCTATGGGCGGACTAGCCGGTCGGACCACAACTACGGCTTCTACACACCGGACAATCTATACTCGCAAAACATCAACCTGTCCGGCGCCATCATGCAAGTGATGGAAAATGGCGGTGACGAACCGCTGTCACCGGGTGATGTGGTGGTCTTTAGCGGCATCGCCCCCTCCGTCAGCGCTATTGATGGTCCCATCGTGCAGGTAGCCAGGGCCGGCGACGCGAACAGCACCGCCGTTGCCGGGGTCGTCTTCAGCCGCTACAACATCAATGCCCTCGATCCCGACGGCAAGAGATTCGATGACACTGCGCAAGGGGAGACAGTAAGTACAGAGGTAACCCCGGAAGGCAACGCATCGCCCGGCGAGTATGTGCTGGTCGTCGTGCAGGGGCCGGCACAGGTTAAGGTTAGCGCTCTGAACGGCGGCACCATTCAACCCGGCGACCTGTTGTCTACCGGCGGGGCCGGCGGCGTGGCGGCGAAGGCTGCCACGGTGACGATAGACGGTGTCGAGATCACCGTACCGGGCACCATCTTCGCCAAGGCGCTCGAATCCGTCAGCGACCTACAAGACATGATCTATGTCTACGTGACGCTGCACTAGGAGGATCAGATGAGACACAAAACGATGAAGATCCTCCTGGCGGTCGCTGCTGTGCTGCTGTTGGTGGGCGCTGGCACGATCGTGATGGCTCAAATCTCTGCCCAGTTCGATCTTGGCTGGCACGTTCTGGGCAGCGGCGGCGGTGTATCCAGTTCTGCCGGATACCAGGTTCGGGGCACGATAGGGCAAGGTCTTGCCAGCCCCCCGGTGTCGAGCAGTGCCCGTTTCAGTGTGCGCAGCGGGTACTGGGTACCGGGGACAGGATCCGCCCCACAGTTCCATATCTACATGCCCATCGTGGTCAAAGGCTAGCCCTTTCCACCTGGCGCGGCGCCCGTTGGCCGAGGCGCAGTTCGAGGACCGGACAGCGCCGACGGTCGTCTATACCTACCGGGACGAGGCCCTGCTCAACCTGCTCCTCTACACCGGTTTGCGGATCTCGGAGGCGTCGGCGCTGCGTCTCGCCGACGTGGAGATCCGCGAGCGCAGCGGCAAGGTGATCGTGCGCGCGGGGAAGGGACGTTATACTTTTACGAGCCCTTAGGGGTAAAGGCCGAGCCGATCTTCTGATGCAACGCCACAGGGCGGCGCACTATGCGCCGCCCTGTGCTCTTTGAGCCAGTAGGTGGGGTACTTCTCACTCCTCCTGAACCACAATAGTACCGATCATCCCCTGGGCTTCGTGCGGAATGCAGTAGAGGTAGTACTCGCCGCTCTCCTCGAAGGTGTAGACGGTCTCCACCGCGCCCTCGTTGGGCTGGAGTTCCAGGTTGATGAGCATCTCCTCGGCATCTTCGCTCTCCTTGACGGTGAAGGTGTGGTAAATGTCGATGCTCTCGACGACGAAGTGGATGGGGACGCCGCGCGGCACCTCGATGGTGGCGGGGTCGAACTCGTAACTGCGGGCGATGACCTCGATGGTGATGGCGTCCTCGGGTATCTCCATGGCTTCCTCTTCCTCCTCCATCATTTCGTCCATTTCAGGCGGAGCGCCCGTGGGCGGGATCGGGGCGACGGGGTGAGATGGATCGCGTGGCCCAGATTCGCCGCAACGGGCCGCCGCCCTACACCGAGGGCAACTTGACCTTCACCTACGCCGCCTATCTGGGCACGCTCAACGACTACATGGCCCAACACGCGCACGGCGAAGATCACGACATCCTGATCGACGCGATTCTGGAATCGGAGTACGGCCTGGCGGACAAGGTCAACTGGGTGCTGGGCCTGGTCCGAGTCTTCAACGTCGTCTATCCGCAACTGGCCGATCTGGACTTCACGACACAGGCGACGGAACTGGAGGTACCGGTCACATCTTCCTCGTGGGGCGCCACGATGTGAACGCGATGACGTCGCTGGTGGAGGAGTACTACGCCGTCTTGGACGCGCCCGAAAAGACGTGGATCTGGTTCGAGAAGTCGGGCCATCCGCCCCTGTACTCGGAGCCGGATAAGCTGTTGGATATCATGGTCAATCAGGTACTGGCCGAATAAAACCCAAACGTCACCCTACACTGACATGCACAGCCGCCCTCAGCGCTGCCTCTGGGGGCGGCTGTTTGGTGCGCCAGGCATGTCATGTAGATAGAGGGCAAATAGCTACGGCGTTGAACTAGAAACGAGCTTTGTCCGGGATAAAACCGGGTGAAAACTGTCGGAGGAACCGCCAGGTACGGACCCGTATGCCTGGTGATATGGTAGGAGGGAGCCGTACGGCCCCCTCCTACCCGATTGCTTGACCAACCGTAAATTGATCCCTACCCCCTTGAGAAAAATTCTCGCCAGGGTCATTAAAAATTACTAACGTCCCAGAGAATCACCCCGGGCCTCTCCGGTTAGCATAGAGGCGATGTTCCCCGCACTGGGTGGGGAACAATAGCTCAATTACCGGAGGTGAACGATGGAACATCAAGAATTATCCCCCGAAGCCCGGAAGGCGTTGGTGCAGTGCTATCGGCTGTTGTATCAATGGGGACGCGAGGCTATGGCCGCGGAAGCACGGGCGCAGGCAGAACAAAGCGGAGACGAAGCGCGCCCGGATTCGCATCAACCGCAAGCTCTGGAGCAACCAGAGGACGCCCACGTCGGAGTCGAAGAATGAAAACCTTACACAGCTTCGTATTGAACGGGCTTTCACTCTTCACGTTGCTCGTTGTATTGGGGATTACCTATCTGTCTGTGCAACCCTCAATCCAGCGTGCTACCCACAAAGTCAGTCTTCTGTATGCCACGC
>CAZCAI010000204.1:0-7009 GCA_964496595.1 uncultured Anaerolineales bacterium | reverse complement strand
GTGCAACCCTCAATCCAGCGTGCTACCCACAAAGTCAGTCTTCTGTATGCCACGCCGACGCCGACGCCGCTGCCCGTAACCTTAGATGTCCCCTCGGAGGACGAGGCCGCCGCGCGGGACGCCTACTACGGCTGGCTCCGCGAGCATCACGGGCTGCACGCCACGCCGGATCTTGAACTCGAAGACCACGCTACCTACCTCGCGGGGGAAGCGCCGCGCCTGCTGTTGTATGGTCAATGGCCGCAATGGTGGGGCCTGCGTTACGCTGTCGGCCCGGCTGCCGGCCGGTGGACGACCTGTTGGCCCGGGAGTAGGCCCGGCTATGATCCTTATAGCCGCCGGGTCTCGATGGCGACCTTCGAGTTCCCCGATCTATCAGCGGCCGAGCGGGTCGGCACCGCCGTGATCTGGCGCGCAGGCAAACCCTACTTAGCCGTGGTCTGGCCGGGGATGGCCCCCACACCGCAGGCAGTTCCTCCGTTGACCGGCGCGGGCGCTGAAGGGCCAGGATGGTGAGGGGTGGCCGCGATCAAGGTCAAGATGAATATCACGGGGACAAGCCATGCGAGCACATATTTCATAGAAAATCTCCTATTTTGGGGACGCCTCACTTTAGCGGGGGAATCAAGCCTCAAAGCGACGAGCCGAAGCTCGCCGCTTGGTATTGACGTTTGTCACTCTGACGCGATTTGCTGCAAAAATTCCCGGCTCTCCTCGGCGATCAGGTCGGCGGCTTCGTTGTGGACATAGTGCCCCACATCGAGCTGTGTGTATTGCCCTCCGGCGGCCTCGGTGTAGTCTATCAAAACCTCGCCCCAGTTGTCCATAGGCAAGCCATCGCCATTGGAGACGAAGACGTAGAAGGGCACGTCGGGAATCCCTTCGGCGGCGACTTGTTCGGCGTTGGCCTGGGTCGCTTCGACTTCGGCCCGCATATCAGCGGTAAGAGTACGCCGGTACATGATCGAGCAGTAGGCCGATATTTCGTCCTCGGTCAAATAGTCTGCAGCAGGTGATTCGAGACAGATAGAAGGCGCAAGGCGCAGCAGGCCGGTCTTGCCGGTGAAGGCGACCAACGCAAGTTGTAGGCGCGGCGGCGGCATTAGCGCATAGATGGGAGGCGTCGCCGGGTCCAGCCCGATAATGGCGGCCACTTCGTCGGGATAGCGGTTGGCCCAATGCAGGGCTTCCAGGCCGCTCATCGAGTGGGGCAACAGGACGTAGGGCGGGCTTTCCCCGGCCAATTCCAGCGCCAGGCGGGTTTCGCCGAGCACCGTATCGATGTCGCGGGACGCGCCGTCACTATCCTCGCTCCAGCCGTATCCGGCCCGCTCCACGACGACCGCGCGGTAATCATCGGACAAGCGGCTATAGAGGCCCCTGAAATCCAGGGTTGGGGCGGTGGTGCCGCTGCCCGCCATAAAAACGAGCGTCAGATCGCCCTCCCCTTCGGCGTAGACGTGCAGCCGGTATCCATTCACCGCTACCATTTCCCCCGGCGGGGGATAGGCGGCCTCTTCGTGCGGCGTTTGCAACCGGTGGTTGATGCTGCTACCGGCAATCAGAAGCAACAGCAGGAGCAGTAGCCCTGGTAAGAGCCATTTGATGATAGTCACGAGTGTTTTCATGCTGAATCCTTTTTGAGCGCGTTTAAAGCGGTGCGTTTGCCGCGATTGTCCTGACTCACCTCTTCCGTGACGACGATGATGCCGATGAAGATCACGGCCTCAAGAGCGGACAAGATCGCCCATCCAAGGCGCCTCAGGCCACGCGATGTTATTGCGCGGGCGGCGAAGATACCGACTGCAGTGCCGGCGCTGGAAAGCGACAGGATGTAGGCGAGAGAGTTGTTGGCGAAGAACTCGCCCGGCCCATTCAGGCACGACATCAACCGTCCCTTGTAATCGTTCTGACTAACTTGGTGAAATTTATCTTTGGTTGGCATCCGATGCTCCTTCAATAACTTTTAATTTTGATTTTCCTCGTTCACCCACTGGCGCTTTCCTCGCGCAGCACCGCCGCGCGGCCGGCGAAAGCAAACACGACGAGAAGCACGCCGCCCATCCATCCGCCCAGGCTGAACACTGCCGGGCCATAGAGTGCGAGTCCCGCTCCCGCGATCACCAACAGCGCGGCGAGGATGCCAAACATCTTCATCCCGTACAGGGTGATGAAGGGCAGGTAGTGCGAACCGACCACGATCATCACCGCTGGGAAGAACCAAGTCTCTTGATACAGCGTCGCCGCGCCCACCAGCAGGAAGTTGAGCGGCACGGTGAAAGCGGTCTGCGAACCCAGTGCCCACAGTTTGTTCTCCGGGCTGACCTTACCGGGCCGTCCCATCAGCCGCACGCCCAACTGCGTGAGCGGAAAGATGCCCATGCTGCCGAAAAAGAGCGCGGCCATCCCATACCCGGGTGAGACCCAGGTACCGAGCGCGGCGGCGACGAGCCAGATCAGGCCGGAAACCAGTTGTCCGGCAAATCCGCCCAAGAAGGCGGAGCGCATTTCGCGTTGAGCTTCGTGAATGTCCATTGAATGTACTCCTTTAAGATAGTCGGGTAGTCGTTAGTCGGATAGTCGGGCGGTGATACGCTTTCATTGTTTGATTCTGCGCCATGCCGAGTGCATCGTGTATGCGCCGATTTCTTGCGCTTGAAGATGCGCTGTCCATTCGTAGGTGGCTGGCCATTTTCTGAGAACCGCCGCCACTGTATACAGGAAGCGCAACGAAAACTTGGTCGGGCGCGGCAGCCACCCTTGCGCGGGGATCATAGTGATTGTGATCACCCCGTCCTTTTTCTCGACGGTGTAATTCCCGGCGATGCGTCCGGTAGAAGGATGTCCTGCGATTTCAAAGTTTCCTTCGACGCGGGCAGCGTCTGCCATCGTCTGGAGGTCCGGGAACGCCGGCTCGAAGCGCAACGCCAGTGGGTGGACTTTGTTCAGATGGAGTACCCGCTTGAGCGCCGGTCTGTCGCCGGTCCACTCCAACGCGAGTACGGTTTCGCGCACTTTGGCTTCCGTCGCTCCGAACTCGACGGCTACCGGTTCGAGTTCACCATCGAACGCCGGATTGAGCGTGGCGATGAGCGGCTTGGGGCTGTAGCGCGTGAAATACATCCGTATGAAATCCATTGGGATAGGCAATATATCCGGTTGGTGCCGTTTGCCGCCGATGCTGATTTCGAAGGCCGTGTGCGGCTGCCTGACGAAGTAGAAATCGTGCAGCAACACCAACGGCATAGCCGACGGCGCTTCTGCGGCGTCGCCCATCGGCGCGAGCAGACCAAACGGCTTGCGCGCGCGGGGGTTTTGCTCGTGGATGTTGATGATGACCATCCGGTTGTGGATGTCCTGGAATTCGTAGTGCGCTTGCACCCCGAAGTCATCCACCGCGTAGGTCGCCCCGGCCAGCTCCCGCTCGACCATGTGCGCCAGCCCTTTGCCGGCGATGTCGTACTTGGCCGCGTCCAGGTGCAGGCCGGGCTGGTGGAACACGTCCACCCGGCCATCCTGCCGCCATCCGATGACGAGATGCCCCGTCCCGTTGACCGGATCATCGAACACCTGCGGCTCGAACCCAACATAGGTGGTATCGGGGTCTTGCTCGAAGTTGACTAACAGCAGCCGCTCCATCGGGTCAATGGCGATGTGAAATGGATTGATCATAAATACTGTACCCATCATTGCTCTGCCGCCCATTTAGCTATAGTGCGAAAAACCTCAATCGTTTCGTGATCTTGCATATCAAAGTTACCATCGGCGCTGGTCTTGGCGATCACCACGCCGTATCCTGGATGCACGTAGATGTATTGTCCCCAAATCCCAATGGCCATCAAGTCTCCCTGGGAATCCTCCGGAATCCACCACTGATAGCCATACCCAAAGGTCGAATGGCTCTGGGGATTGTCTCCGGGCTGCAAATGCGTCTCTTGGGGATTTACAGAGCGAGCAACCCAGGCTGCGGGGATGATCTGTTCGCCATCCCGTTGCCCCTGGTTCAAGTAGAGCCGCCCAAACCGGAGATAGTCGCGCAAAGAGGCCGAGAGGAATCCATACGCCAGGATGTGGCCCTGGGAATCAGCGCCCCAGTAGGCCGGATACTCCATGCCGGCCGGCTGCCAGATGGTTTGTTCCAGAAACTGTGCCGGCGACATCCCGGTCGCGCCCTCAAGGACCAGTCCCAAGACCAGGGTGTCGCTGCTGCTATATGTGTTGTATATTCCCGGCTCCCGGACCATTTCCACCTCTTTCAGGAGATCGGGCAGGCTGGTTCTGAAGACGAAAACCTGCACGGGCAGCATGTTAACGTCGGAGCGCGAGTTGGCGTAATCTTCATCAAAAGCCACGCCAGAAGACATCGTCAACAGATGGTGCAGCGGAATCGGCCCGTACCCGGTACCGGCCAGGGCTGGCACATAACGCTCTACAGGGTCCCACACTGAGGCGATGTATCCCTGCTCAATGGCAACTCCTACCAGAGCCGAGACGAAGGACTTGGCAACGGAAAAAGACGTGGGCAAGGAGTCCGCTCCGTAACCGTCGAAATACGCTTCATACAACAGTTCCCCATCTCTGGCTACCGCAAACCCGGTCGTCGAGGTTTCTTCGAGAAACGCATCGATCCGGCGCTGTTGGCCTTCGAAAGTGTAGAACTCCGGTAAGGGTCTGAGGTTGGTTTCGAAAGCCCACACCGAATCTCCGGGATGGATAGGTTCCGCAGGAAAGATGGTGTGGAAGTTGCGGAAATTCTCCACGCGGGTTTCGTCATCGAACAGCGTGAGCATCTTCCATACGTCGCTGTTACGCAGATAGAGGAATCCCAGGATGCCCACAATCATGAGCGCCCCAAGCCCTATCGCTAAAAACAACTTGAGTTTTTTCCAAAAAGGTTTCATTACGCACCTACAGTCTATTAAGTAGTCTATTTCCAGCGCGTCAGGATTTTCTCGCGTTGGAAGAGCCGCACGGCCAGCCAGAGCACGCCGGCATTGATCAGCGCCAAAACTACAGTTGCCGCCATAATCATCGTGGTGTTCAGGTAAATTCCGCCGATCAGCACGGCCAGGCTGAAGCCGATCAAGGGGACAACGAATAGCGCCGTCACCTGCTGCGCCGCGCGTGGGTCGTTGAGCCGCGACGACGCGATCACCCCACATGAGGTAGAGAGCAGCGCCAGCAGCGGCGTATGCAGTATCATACTCAGCGTCCATACCGGGCGCACCAGGGCGGCAACGACTTCCGTACTGGTGATGAAGTACAAGCCCACGGCGGTCAAGATAAAACTCAACCATGTCAAGAGCACTGACGGGACAGCCGCGACAATCACTTTGCCGATCAGCAGTTCGGTTGTGGTGATCGGCGTCGCCAGCAGCGGCTCCAGGCTGCGCGTCTCTTTTTCGCCAATGATGCTATAGGACGCCACATAAACCGGCAGCGCCAGTGCGATCAGCAGCAGGTAGAACATATACTGGTCGTTCAGCAAGATTATCATGCCGGTCCTTTCGTCGAGATGGGCCAGTTCAGGCGGGAGGGTGAGGCCGTTACCGGAGAACTCTTGATCGGGAGCACGCTCCATAAACCATGTCGTGCCCAGGATCATCCCGACCATCAACACCGGCAGGATGACCATCATCACCAGCACCAGCTTGTTCTTGCCCATGTCCAGCCATTCCTTGTGGGCGATGGCCCAGATGCGTTTCTCATTCATTCGCTGCCTCCGATTCGCGCAGCAGATCGAAATAGATCTGCTCCAGCGATTGTTTTTCCCGTTCCACATACTGGACTGCTGCGCCGGTTGCCATCAGGGTCTGGATCAAGTGGGGGTTGTTCGTTTCGGGATCGTCCAGTGAGACATGCACGCCGTCTGCGGTGGGTGAGACGGCGTTGACGAAGGGGAGCGCCGCAACAGAATCGATCAAGCCGGGCGGAGTCGCCCGCAGCGAAACGCGCACCGACTGGCCGTACATCCCACGGCGCAACATCTCGGGCGAGTCGACGCGGATCAGGCGCTGTTTGATGACCGCGACGCGGTCGCACAGCCGCTCGGCTTCGTTCAGGTTATGGGTGCAGAGAAAGATCGTGCGTCCCTGGCCCTTGAGGGTTTCGACGAACTCACGCACCACGCGCGCGGCTTCGGGATCAAGCGCTGATGTGGGTTCATCCAGAAAAAGCACCGGCGGTTCGTGGAGCAGCGCGCGGGCGATGGCGAGCTTTTGCTGCATCCCCTTGGAGAAGCCGCCCACCGGCTCGGCGCGCCGATCCCACAGCCCGAGCAGCGTCAGGTACGTGCGCACCTGCCCCGGCACGTCATCCACGCCGTGGAGTTGGGCGAACAGGTTCAGGTTCTGCTCGGCGTTGAGTCGCGGGTAAAGGCCCGGGGTTTCGGTCAGCAAACCGATACCGGCGCGCACCGCCTGATCTTCTGCGCCGATGCGATGACCGTTGACCCACGCCGCGCCCCCGGTTGGCGCGACCAACGCGGTCAGCATCCGCACGGTCGTCGTCTTGCCCGCGCCGTTGGGGCCAAGAAAGCCAAAAACCTCGCCCTGGGCCACCTCCAGGGTCAGATTGTCGACGGCTAACAGGCCGGCGAAGCGTTTGCTCAGATTTTCTGTTCGTATCATATGAATCTCCTCGTCATAGCGCACGGACGGGGGCTCATTCGTTTAGCGCCCCGTGGTTTTTACGTCCGTGTCAGGAACGTTTCCAAGATGCGATTGAACGCTTCCGGCTGCTCCATATTAGCGAAATGCCCGGCTTTGTCCAGGGGGACGACGCGGCCCTGCGGCGCGGCCGCCAGCGCCGCCAGCGTCGAATCCAGCTCGGCGTTGATCCCCTGGTCCAGCGCGCCCCGGATGAGCAACAGCGGCAGGCCGGCGCGGCGCAGTGTGGCGGTGTAGTCGTAGTCGGCGATGTGCCGGGCGATGAGCAGCAGCGCGTCTTTCGTGGCGTTGCGATACATCTCCCGCAACTGCGCCCCTACCGCCCGATCTTTCGAGGCGGT
>CAZCAI010000203.1:0-7033 GCA_964496595.1 uncultured Anaerolineales bacterium | reverse complement strand
GCGGGATGTGCGCTACGCGGTCTTGGCCGCGCGCGGCACCTCCGATAACGCCGCGCGCTATGCCCAGTACCTCTTCGGCTCGCTCAACCGCCTGCCGGTGGCGCTGGCGACGCCCTCGCTCTTCACCATCTATCGCACCCCGCCCCGATTGAACGATGCGCTGGTGCTGGGCATCTCGCAATCGGGCCAATCCCCCGACATCGTGGCCGTCGTCGAGGAGGGCCGGCGTCAGGGCGCGCTGACCGTCGCCGTGACCAACATGCCGGATTCGCCGCTGGCCCAGGCAGCCGAGCACGTCCTCGCGCTGGGCGCGGGCGAGGAGCGCGCCGTGGCCGCCACCAAGACCTACACCGCGCAGTTGGCGGCCTTGGGGTTGCTGGCGGTTCATTTGGCGGAGGATGAGGATCGCTTGCGCGCGTTGCGGCGCGCGCCGGCGGCGGTGCAGGCGGCGCTGAGCCTGGAAGAGCAGATCGCCTCGGCGGCCCAACGTTACGCCCACGCCGATGAGTGCGTCGTGGTGGGGCGGGGCTTCAACTACGCCACCGCCTTCGAGATCGCGCTCAAGCTGAAGGAATTGACCTACATGATGGCCGAGCCGTACTCCTCCGCCGATTTTCGCCACGGCCCCGTCGCCATCGTCGAGCACGGCTTCCCCGTCATCGTCGTCGCGCCCCAGGGCAAGGTCTACGACGACATCTTAGCGCTGACCCACAAGCTGGCGGATCGCGACGCCGAACTGACCGTGATCGCGGATCAAGAAGCGCCCTTAGCGTTGGCCCGCGTCCCCCTGCGGCTGCCCGTCGCGCTGCCCGCGTGGCTCTCGCCTTTCACATGCATCGTGCCGGGGCAACTGCTGGCGCATCACATCACGCTGGCCAAGGGCTACGACCCCGATCACCCCCGTGGCCTGACCAAAGTGACCAAGACGCGCTAGCTTCGTAATCCCCTAAAAACGAGGAAATGCTATCGATGAACATTCGAGAGATGACGCGCGATGAGTTGCCTCTGATGTGGGAGATCGACCGCAGCGAGGTGATCGAGAACCTCTATTATCTGGAGGACGGCGAACTGGTGTTGAAGCCGGAGTGCTATGATATGAAGGGCTGGCCCTCTGGCGAGACAGAGCTGTATATGACCCATTTTGAGGATTGCTTTGCTCGCGGCGGGACCTTCTACGGCGCGTTTGAGGCGGGCGAGTTAATCGGCGTGGCGGTGCTGGAGAGCAAGTTCATCGGCAGTGATAAAGACCAGCTTCAGTTGAAGTTCCTGCACGTCAGTCGGAAGCATCGCGGGCGCGGTGTGGGCGTCGCGCTCTTTGCGAAAGCGGCTGCCAAAGCGCGTGAGTTGGGCGCTCAGCGGCTCTACATCTCCGCGACGCCCTCGGAGAACACGATCAACTTCTACCTGCATCGTGGCTGCGTCATCGCCGACGAGGTCGATCCAGAGCTGTTCGAGCTGGAACCCGAGGACATTCATCTCACCTGTGAGCTGTAACCTCCAGTAAATTAGCCCCCTGAAGTTGTCTTCCTCCGTTTCCCCTCCCCGTCGTTGACAAAGCCCTCGCTTAAAGTAGCATAAGATCTAGGCTCTTCAGGAATTCGCCGGGTGCAATCGTCAAGCGCTATTGCGCCCCCCACCTGCAACCCAGGAACGACGCAAAAAAGGTCTGTAATCCCCACAAACACGCAATTCTTGGTTGCTTTTAGGGCTACTGAGGGGGTTGTCCGGCAAAATCCAAAAGACCCAAGATCTACTGTACCCGAACCCTTGCGAAATTGATGGTGCGCACCCCTTCGCAAGGCTGAATGAGCGAGGAGGACTCTATGACGACAACAGCGACCTCACAACAGGCAGCGCGCCACAAGCGCCCGATGTGCGGAAAATGCTGCGGCGAATGCATTTGCCTGCCCCCTGAAGAGCGCCCCATCCCAAACCCCACCTGGTTTCAGTTGCTCCGCGAGGATATCGAGACCATCTTCGCCAAGGACCCGGCGGCGCGCAGCACCCTGGAGGTACTGACCTGCTATCCCGGCCTGCACGCGATCTGGTTTCACCGCCTGGCCCACGCCCTCTGGGGCCGGAAGCTGCGTCTGGCGGCACGGCTGATCTCCCACCTCAGCCGGTGGCTCACCGGCATCGAGATCCATCCCGGCGCGACATTGGGCCGGCGCGTCTTCATCGATCACGGGATGGGCGTGGTGATCGGCGCGACCGCCGAGGTGGGCGCCGACGTGCTGATGTACATGGGCGTCGTCCTGGGCGGCGTGTCGCTGGAGAAGGGCAAGCGCCATCCCACCGTGGGCGACGGCGTGATTATCGGCAGCAACGCCATCGTCCTGGGGCCGATCACCGTGGCGCACGATGCGAAAATCGGGTCGGGATCGGTGGTCGTCAAGCCGGCGCCGGCGAATGCGACGGTGGTGGGCGTGCCGGGGCGCGTCGTCAAAATTGGCGAGGTGGATTGTCGCCTGCGCCCCGACCTGCATCACGAGCGCCTGCCCGACGCCGTCACGGAGACGCTCACCGACCTGACGCAGCGCATCGCAGCCTTAGAAGCACAACTTCAAGCTCAGGATCAGGATCAGCCAGAAGCAGAAAACACATAATCCTCAATCCTTAATTCTCAATCCTCAATCCTTAATTCTTAGAAGGAGATAACATGCCACACACCCCAGAACCATTTCTCGGATTCGTAGCAGATAGCGTGTTAGATTTGATTGGAAAGACGCCGGTTGTAAAGCTTCAGCGCGTCGTGGCGCCGGGGATGGCGACCGTTTGGGCGAAGTTGGAGCGCCAGAATCCCGGCGGCTGCGTCAAGGAGCGGATTGGCCTCGCGATGATCGAGGCGGCTGAGCGCGACGGCGTGTTGGGGCCGGAGAGCGTCATCGTGGAGCCGACGAGCGGCAACACCGGCATCGGCCTGGCGCTGGTCGGCGCGGTCAAGGGCTATCGCGTCATCCTGGTGATGCCCGATTCGCTCAGCGTCGAGCGCCGGCAGCTCTTCCACGCCTACGGCGCCGAGCTGGTACTCACGCCGGGCAGCGAGGGTATCCAGGGCGCCATCGATAGGGCGGAGCAGATCGTCCGCGAGACGCCCGGCGCGATGATGCCGAATCAGTTCGAGAATCCGGCCAACCCGGAGATCCATCGCACGACGACCGCGCGCGAGATCTTAGCTCAGGTGCCGGAGATCGATGCGTTGGTGGCGGGCGTGGGCACCGGCGGGACGGTCACCGGCGCCGGGCGCGGCCTCAAGGCGGAGAAACCCGCGGTCAAGGTCTACGCGGTCGAGCCGCAGGAATCGCCCGTCATCTCCGGCGGCGAGCCGGGCGAGCACAGCATCCAGGGGATCGGCGCGGGCTTCATCCCGCCCGTGCTGGATCGCGGTGTGCTTGATGGCGTGATCCCGGTCGCCAGCGAGGCCGCCAAAGCGATGGCGCGCCAATTAGCGCGCCGCGAGGGCCTCTTGGTCGGCATCTCCTCCGGCGCCGCCGTGGTAGCCGCGCTCTCCGTGGCGCAGACCTTGGGCGCGGGGCGGCACGTCGTCGCCCTCCTGCCCGATACGGGCGAACGTTACCTCAGCACCGATCTGTTTGACCCTGGCGAAGGTTGCGATTGAATTCGCCAATGGCAGGTGATCTGGTGCGCGAAGATAATCGTATGGGTATGACCTGCCGCAACCTTCGCCAGGGTTTCTTTGCATTTTTTGACTTTGGAAAACTCTCAACGTGTAACTTTTAACATTCAACCAATTTAAGAGGAGGTAAATGATGAAAGACTCACCTAATGAAGCTACTACCGGCAAGGGCGGCATCAGAGCCGGGCGCATCGAGGCGGATAACGTCGTCGATGGCGTGCAGTTCCAAGGCGCATCGCCGGAGAACGCGCAGGCCCTGATCGAGTTGGCGCAGGCCATTCAGCGCGGCGGCATCACCGCCGACGAGATCAAGGCCGGGAGCGTCGTCAGCGGCGTGCAATTCCTCACAGGTAAGCCGCCGGAGAATCAGGACGACCTGCGGGCCGAGGTCGCGGCGCTGCGGAAACAGGTGCAGCAGGCCATCGCGGCGGGCGAGATCCCCAGCGAGGGCGATGCCGAAGACGTGACCGAGGCGTTGGCCCAGGCGGAGGCGGAGCTTGAGAAGCCTGAGCCGGCGGGCAGTCGCGTCGTGCGGAAATTGAAGACCACGGCGGAGATCCTCACCAATACGGCCAAGGTAGCCGAAGGCGCGCGTAAAGCCGGTATCGCCGTGGTGAAATTGGCGCCGCTGGCCATGATGTTGTGGAAGTTGGCCGAAACGCTGTTCTGAGATAGGGTCTGGTTGCCTTCCGGGAAGCTGTGAGTCTGGCAGAGCTTCCCGGAAGGTTTAAAATTTGGAGGCATCTTATGGACGAACTTGAACGTTTAGCTCAGGCCATCAAGGCGCAGGAAGCGCTGCGCGGTATCCTGCCCGATGACCAGATCGAAGCCACGCTGGGCGCGTTGCGCGAGAAGCGAGCGGCGCTCTTGCCGGGACGGGCCGGGATTGCGGCGGGCGTGATCCAGGCGCATAGCGTGGTCAACGGCGTGCAGATCAACGTCGGCGTCGATAGCAGTGATCCCGCAAGCTTGCGCCGCGCTTATCTCAGCCATCTGTTGCGGGATTTGGGCAAGGTTTCCCTCGCCGGCATCGACCCCAAAGCCGCCTCCGAGACGGAGGCGCGGCTGAACTTAGGCGCGGTCTACACCGCGCTGCTCACGCTGACGGCGGAGGAGTGCGATCACCTGAGCCGCGAGAACTGCCTGCCGGAGAAAATGCTGCGCGGCGAGCGGCGACTCTCGGCGCTGGCGCACCTGGACCGCGAAGCCCGCCTGGTGCTGCTGGGCGATCCCGGCAGTGGCAAGAGCACGTTGGTCAATTTCGTGGCGCTCTGCCTGGCGGGGGAAGTTCTGGGCCGCGACGAGGCCAACCTGGAGCGCCTGCGCGAGCCGCTGCCCCAAGAAGAAGATAAAGACGACAAAGACGAAACCCCCAAATCTCAACCCTGGCGGCACGGCGCGCTCTTGCCGGTGCGGGTGGTGCTGCGCGACTTCGCTGCGCGCGGATTGCCGCCCGCCGGACAGCCCGCCGACGCCGACACGCTCTGGGCCTTCATCGTGGCGGAATTGGGCGAGGCGCTGGCCGAGTTCGCGCCGCACCTCAAGCGCCATCTGCACGAACAGGGCGGTCTGCTCCTGTTAGATGGC
This sequence comes from uncultured Anaerolineales bacterium, assembly GCA_964496595.1. GTDB lineage: Bacteria > Chloroflexota > Anaerolineae > B4-G1 > SLSP01 > JAAAOZ01. The sequence goes on along the minus strand of CAZCAI010000203.1, from coordinate 1,809 downwards.
TTAGATGAGGCGCCGGCCGCCGAGCAGCGGCGCGGGCAGATCAAGCAGGCGGTGGAGGACTTCGCGGCGAAATTCCCCCAATGCCGCATCTTAGTTACCAGCCGTACCTACGCCTATCAAAAGCAGCAGTGGCGGCTGGCGGGCTTCGCCGAGGCGGTGCTGGCGCCCTTTGGCCGGAGGCAGATCGAGCGCTTTGTGGAACGCTGGTACGCCCACATCGCCGAGGTGCGCACCCTCAACGCCGGGGATGCTCAGGGCCGGGCGGAATTGCTCAAGCGGGCGATTTTCAACAGCGACCGGCTGCAAGGGCTGGCGGCGCGCCCGTTGCTGCTCACGTTGATGGCCTCGTTGCACGCCTGGCGCGGGGGCAGCCTGCCGGAGAAGCGCGAGGAACTGTACGCCGATACGGTGGATTTGCTGCTGGATTGGTGGGAGAGCCAGCGGGTGGTGCGCAACAGCCGGGGCAAAGTGGAGTTGATTCAGCCAAGTCTGGCGGAGTGGTTGAAGGTAGATCGGGTGAAGGTGCGGGGCCTGCTCAATCGGCTGGCTTACAAGGCTCACGCTGCCCAACGCGAGGATGATGGCAGAATACCCTCTGGCACGGCGGATATTGCCGAGCCCGATTTGGCAGCGGGGTTGCTGGCCTTGAGCCAGAATCCTGATGTGAAGCCCAAGCGCCTGGTGGAGTACCTGAGCCAACGGGCGGGATTGCTGGTGCCGCGCGGCGTGGGCGTCTACACTTTTCCGCACCGGACGTTCCAGGAATATCTGGCGGCCTGCCATCTGGCGGATGACGAGTATCCGAACAAAGTGGCGCGGTTGGCAAAAGAGGAACCCAATCGTTGGCGAGAAGTGACGCTGTTGGCGGGAGCGAAATCGTGCGGCGGCAGCAGTTTTGCTCTGTGGGCGCTGGTCGAAGAACTCTGCCCACAGGCGCTGGCCCCCGGCGCGCGGCAAAGTGAAGCCGACGCCTGGGGCGCGCTGCTGGCCGGGCAGTTGATCGTGGAAAACGTGAACGTGGCGCAGATTAGCGCCCGCGACCGCGAGAAAAAGCGGCGGGTGGTCACGCACCTGGTGGGCATCCTGGAACAGGGGGATTTGCCGGCCGTGGAGCGGGCGGCGGCGGGCGTGGCGCTGGCGCACCTGGGCGATCCGCGGCCGGGCGTAGGCGTGCGCGCCGATGGTGTGCCCGACGTGGCGTGGCGCGAGGTGGGCGATTTTCACATCAGCCAATACCCGGTGACGCAGGCGCAGTACGCGGCCTTTGTGGCCGCCGGAGGCTACGGCGAAAAGCGATATTGGACGGCGGCGGGGTGGAATTACAAGGAGCGAGAGGGTTGGGCCGGGCCAGGGCAGTTTAGATCACCGTTTGATTTGCCCAATCACCCGGTTGTGATCGTGAGTTTTTATGAAGCGGCGGCCTTCTGCGCGTGGCTAAGTGCGCAATTAGGGTATACAATTAGCTTGCCCACGGAAGAACAATGGTTGCAGGCGGCGCAGGGCGATGATGGGCGCAAGTATCCGTGGGGCAATGAGATTGATCCCGATAAGGCCAACTATGACGAGACGGGCATCGGCGCGACCAGCGCGGTGGGTTGTTTCCCGGCCGGCGCGTCGCCGTGTGGGGCGTTGGATATGGGGGGCAATGTGTTTGAATGGACGGGCAGCGAAGACCGCGCCGTGTTGCGAGGCGGGGCGTTCCACTTCAATGAGAGGCTCGTGCGTTGTGCGTACCGCTACGTCTACCATCCGCGCAATCGTTACAGCGACGTCGGGTTTCGGGTGATGTGCGGCGTCCCCCATACTTCT
>CAZCAI010000202.1:0-7122 GCA_964496595.1 uncultured Anaerolineales bacterium | reverse complement strand
AACCCTCTGATCTCTGATACTCTGAAATCTGAGGGGGGTGTGGGGGGAAACATCCCCCCACAGCTTGCCGCGTGCGGCAAGCTCGCCGCCAGAAATCAGACGAACGTTACCTCAGCACCGATCTGTTTGCCCCTTGCGAAGGTTGCGATTGAATTCGCCAATGGCGGATGATCTGGTGCGCGAAGATAATCGTAGGGGCGCGACCTACCACAACCTTCGCAAGGGTTCTTACAAATCCAGCAGCCCCTCCGTCGTGGGCGGCGGGAATCCCACGCCAATCGCGGTGCCGATCACGAGGACGGCGGCGCGAGGCGCGCCCGCGTGGAGGGCCGCCGCCGCTGTCCCATCGTGGATGAGATGCACGCGCGCCGTTTCCCCGCGCTCGCGCACCGCCGATTCCAGCAGCGGCCGCGCGTCGTCGCCCGCCGTGAGGCGCATCAGCGTGGCGTAGATGCCGTTCCCCAGCAGCGTCCCGCCCCGGACGTAGGCCGCCACGCTGCACATCACCTCCGGCGCGAGATCGCGCGCGCGGTGCTCGGCCAGCGACTGCGCGATGGTCGTCGCCACGAAGTCCCGCACCTCCGCCGCGTCGATCCGCCGGGCGGCCTGGGGATCGTTGCGCCACGGCCATGCGACGGGCCGCGTATCCAGGTGGTGGATGCGCGTGATCGCGCCCGCATGCACCTCGATGAGCGCGCGCTTGGCCCCGGTTTGGCCAAAGTCGCAGCAGAGGGCGACGCCCTCCGTCAGCGGCAGGTAGCGCGCCGCGCCGATCAACGCCATCGGGGGCGGCTGTGAGGTTCGCGCCACGCGGAGGGCCTCGCTGTAGTCCGTCTCCGCCAGCAATTCGCGCGCGTGCTCAATGATCCGCGCGCCCAGGTCGCTCTGCATCAGCCCGCCGCCGATCCACACGCGCTGCACCTCGCCCCATCGCGCCCATTCGGCCTCGCCCCACTCCACGCGCGCGGCGCGATTGACCGCGTCGCCGCGATGGAGCGTGAGCAGGATGTACCCCAGGTTGCGCCCCAGCCGGCGCGCGATGCGCTCGGCGGCGGCACGCACGTCGGGATCGGGGCTGCTGAGCGCGGCGTCCACGTAGGGCGGTACCTCCCGGCGGATGTCGGGCGCGTCGGGATCGGCGGCGCGATACGCGGGCGGCAGATCCAACGCCGCCGCGTGGGCCTGGGCGTAGCGCACCACCGTCGGCGCGGAGAGCAGGTGATAGGCTTGCGCGCCGCGTACGACGTCGTCCATCGGCAGCCCCGGCAGATCGACGATCCGCACGCGGTTGATGGAGGCGTTCGGCGGTGTGGTGGGGATCGCGGGACGCGGCGTGTCGAATGGATGTGTTAGCTTCTGTTTCTTAGATTTTCGCATGGCGTTCTCCTGTTCGATGGTGATGCGCGGATGCTCGGGGGCGTGCATAGGGTGTCTCCAAAAGAAAAAGCTCCTACCAATGTTGGTTGTTGGTAGGAGCTTCAGGCTGGGGCGGCACGATTCGAACGTGCGATTGACGGATTCAAAGTCCGTTGCCTTACCACTTGGCCACGCCCCAGCGACAAGTTCAAGGATCTATCATCCTCAAATTGCTTGTCTTGATTATAACACGCCTTGCGATTTGAACAAGCGAACGGGCGCCGTTTCGCGTTCGGATTGGACGTGCGCTAACGTGCTCCGTGATCCCATCGGAGAGCGCCGGGCGCGCTGCTTTTGGGGAGCGGGAACCTTACGCTTCCCCTAGCTCGCGCGCCTCGCGCAGGGCCGGGACGTAATATTTGTCGGTGTACTCCTTGACCATGCGGCGGGTGGAGTATTGCGGCCCCACCGTGCGGATCGATTCCTTCATCATCGAGACCCAGCCGTGGGGAACATCGCCGCGATCCCGATCGTAGTAGAGCGGCACGACCTCGTTCTCCAACAGTTCGTAGAGCGCGGTGGCATCCGCATTATCCTGTTGATAGAGATCGTTGTACATCTCGTCGGGCTGGATAGCCCAGCCATTGCGGCCATTGTAGGCCTCGGCCCACCATCCATCCAAGATGCTCAGGTTAATGCCGCCGTTGAACGCGGCCTTCATCCCGCTGGTGCCGCTGGCCTCCATCGGGCGGCGCGGTGTGTTCAGCCAGATATCGACGCCCTGCACGAGATACCGCGCGAGGTGCATGTCGTAATCCTCCACAAAGGCGATGCGCCCGCCGAACTCCGGGCTGCGCGCGTAGTTATAGATCTCCTGCATCAGCAGCTTGCCAGGGTCATCGGCGGGGTGGGCCTTGCCGGCGAAGATAAATTGCACAGGCCGATAGCGGTGATGGATCAGGGCCTTCAGCCGCTCGATATCGCGGAAGATCAGGTTGGCGCGCTTGTAGGTGGCGAAGCGGCGGGCGAAGCCGATGACCAGCGCGTCGGGGTCTAAGAAGATGCCGGACGCCAGCAGTTGCTCCGGCGAGGCGGCGCGGGTGATGCGCGAGACGCGCGCGCGCTCCCGGATGGTGGAGAACATCTTCATCTTGAGATGCACGTGCGCTTCCCACAGCTCCGCGTCGGGCATATCGTCGATGCGTCCCCAGAGGACCTTTTGATCCTGGCGCGTCATCCAATCGGGACTGATGTATTTGCGATAGAGCGTGTTCATCGCCTGCCCGACCCAGGAGGGGAGGTGTACGCCGTTGGTCACATGGCCGATGGGGACATGCTTCTCTTCGCGTTCGGGCCAGAGGCTGTGCCACATCTTGCGGGAGACCTCGCCGTGGAGGACGCTCACGCCGTTCGTCCGGCCGGCCATCAGGAGCGCCAGCTTCGTCATATTGAACGCGACGCCGTGCCCGCCATCGTGGCTGCCCATATCCAAGAAAGTTTCGCGCGAGAGCCCCAATTCTTCCCATAGGTGAGAGAAATACTTGTCAATCATCATAAAGGGGAAAGCGTCGTGACCGGCGGGGACGGGTGTGTGGGTGGTGAAGATGGTGCCCGCGCGCACACGCTCCTGGGCCTCCTCGAAGCTCATGCCCGCCTGGACGTACTCGCGCAGGCGCTCCAGAACCATGAAGGCGGAGTGCCCCTCGTTGATGTGCCAGACGCCCGGCTTGATGCCCAGGTTGCGCAAAATATAAACGCCGCCGATACCCAGCAAAATCTCCTGCTGGATGCGCATCTCCTGATCGCCGCCGTAGAGGCGCGCCGTCAACTGCCGATCCCACGGCGCGTTCTGCTCGATATTGGCGTCCATCAGGTAGAGCCGCGCCCGTCCGACCAGCGCATCCCAGATCCGCAGATAGATCTCACGGTCGCCGACGCGCACGGAGATCACCCGACAGGCATCGCCATCGTCACAGAAGACGGGGCGGAGCGCCACCTCCTTAGAATCTAACGGTGGATAGATTGCTTCCTGCCAGCCGCTGGCATCCAAGCGTTGGCGGAAGTAGCCCTGCTCGTACAGGAAGCCCACGGAGACGAAAGGCAAGCCCAGGTCACTGGCCTCTTTAGTGTGATCGCCGGAGAGGATGCCCAGGCCGCCAGAGTAGATGGGCAGCGAGGTATGCAGGCCGAACTCCGCCGAGAAGTAGGCGATGGGACACTCGCACACCTCCGGGTAGGCCAGTGTGTACCACGAATCGCCGTTCGTGATGTCCGCGTCCAATTCCATCAACACCGCGTCGTAGTCGCGCAAGAAAATTGGATCATGAGCGAGCCGATCCAGTTGCTCTTGCGGGACATCAAGCAAGATCTGGACGGGGTTGTGCCGGGAGATAGTCCACAGCGTGCGGTCCACCTGCTTGAATAGCTCGCGCGAGGGGCGATGCCAGGACCACCAGAAATTATGCGCCAATTCTTCCAGCCGGGAGATGCGCGGGGGGAGTTTCTCTCGAATGTTGCTCTGGGACGTTTCTGTCATGATAAAGCTTTCCTCCTAATGATAAATGAATGATACCTGATGTGGACAGGCCATCACCAAAAAGAGCCTTATCCACCATATTCTTGCTCATTGGATACAAATTTGGTGGGTTTGGGTCAGGCCTAACCCTTGCGAAGGTTACACAAGGATTTTGATGTCAAAAATACGATATTTCTGACAAGATCACTTGGTTTTAAAGACTTTTGACTAACCTTCGCAAGGTTCTCCAATACTACGGTCTGATCCATAAGACCAGTACGAGCATCAAAAAGGCGACGACGGTGAATTCGATCACGACGCGGCGGGTGAGACGGGAGAGGAGGTACTGGTACCCCACGCCGCTCCACAAATAGAGGCCTAACGTCAAGAGCGTCGCGGCCGTCCAGGCGGAGATCCGCCAATAGCCGATCACCCAGGCGAGTTCACTGAGTTGGAGCGCGATGATGGCGCCGAAGAGCAAGACGCGCTTCGCGGCGGCGCCGCTGGCGCTCAGCAGTTCGCAGGCCAGCACGCCGCTCAAGAGGAAGATAATCGGCCCAGTGACTAACATCCGCCCCTGCTCGATCAAGATCAAGCTAAAGAGGACGAAGCCCATCAGATAATCGGAGATGTTGAGCATCACGCGCGCGCTGGGATAGCCGGCATGGGAGGGGGAGAGCGCGCGGTAGCTCAGATAGATCAGCAGGCCGATGAAGAAGCCGCTGACCAGGAGGGTGCCCAGCCACGTGGGCCACGTCGTGGCGCGGATGAGCAGCAGAGAGGCCAGGAGCGCGCCCAACGTCGGCGTGAAGAGCGTGAAGATGAGGCGCCGCTCGCGGTTCTCAAAGTCGGGGTGATCGCGCATCAACGAGAGGGCGCCGGTGGCGATCAGGCCCATCAGCAGTAGCGCCAGGAGCCAATCGCCGCCCAGGGCCAGATTCAACGGGGAGCCAAAAATCTGCCGCACGCCCAAGGGGAAGGTCGGCAACTCCACAAATCGAAAAAGCGTGGCGCTGATCAACATCACGGCTAAGATAATGCTTAGCCGGTCCCGCTCCGTATGGGATTTCTCGCTTTGCTGTGCAAGCATGAAGCTATTCTAACGTGGAGAGGGGTTTTGTCAACGTCCCGGCGGGAGCTGTTAGAGCATTGCTATCAGTGTAACTGAAATTGGGGTAATTGTGACAGGCGATACCTGAGAGTCCAATCTCGTTAAATTGTTCTACTCACCTACGGACATCAGCAGATTGGATGTGGTTGACGCTTGCAAAGAACGAGCCGGTACAGCAACAAGGCCAGCCCCCAACAATGTGATCAAATGGCTAATACCAGCAGTTTCATACTTAACTTACTCATTTATAACTTCCTTAGTAGTAGAGTATCCAGCAATAGCTAACATCACCATAATATTCAACAAGTTGTTTTTGCTCTAAAGAAACTTCCGTTCCATTGATACCATCTCCTGTGATTTTAGTGAGTAGTTTGACGCGCACCGGACTACCCGGCGCTATGTATCATCCTATCAGATCAGGAGGTGTCTGTAAATAGCAATTTCTTGTTATTTTTCGGCCTGGATATAACAAGTTCTTGTTATATCCACCGCAGCCAGCCCGCTTTCCCTGCGCGGCGGCTGGCGTCCAACAAGGCCTCCCTCCGTGCGTTCTTGTCGAGGTAGCCCACTGCGCCCGTTTGCAGCATCTGCGACAAGTAATAGTCGCGGTCGTACGTAGTCAGAACCAGCATGGCGGTCTCGGGGTGAGATTGAGCGGCCCACAATGTAATATTCGCCGGCGCCGCGCCGGCATCACCAAGTCCAGTCAAATCCCATTTGAACACAGCTTCATTAAGGCAGTGGCTCACTATGAAAGGAATATGGTTGCCAGGAAGAACTCCCGTCTTTGAAATCATGGGTTCCCAGCACTGTTCCCCGCCAACCCCAACTACAATAGTCAACATCATCTACTGCGGAATCCGCTATATAACTCGCGCCATAGTAAGCTTGGCCATTATATTGGTATTGATCGAGTATAATGCCCGCACAAAGCTCGCGGATAGTCCACCAGGTCCAGCCAATCGTTCCAATATTGTAGGATGGGCTCATATAGCTTCTGATTTGACCATTCCAACTACTATCAATAACAATCACGTCTTTATACGCAATAGCAGTAGAACCACCAGCAAAGTTGTGTTTTTTATCTTCAGTAGGGCCACCAGCAGCCAAGACTTGAGTAGCAAGTATCACTATCGAGAAAACTAGCATAATCATCATACTGTATTTGATGAACTGTTTCACGGTCTTGCCTCACTTTGCATAAGTTCTTGTATTTCGATAGGTAGCACTTTCACCGCTTCCGAAAGTAGTAAATCCACAGTTTCAATGACTTGTGCTTCGCCGGCAATTACGAATGTCCGCTCGACGCGCACAAGACTGCCATCTACAGAATCAAAGTATGCGCTGTACGCACTACCGGTTATCGGTTGATCAAAACCGGCGATAGCACCCAAGACCTCTTCGCTTTCTATCGTGAACATTGACATCGTTTTGTCCCTCAACATAACCTGCGTCCGTGTCAACTGATGTGCGTTCGTAGTAATCTCAGCAAGGCTACGACGAAAGCCGAAATCAAGGTAAAGTGGAGCGGGCTCGACTAGGTGCTCTATTCCAAATGTCAAATTACGTATCACTCCATCCTGATATACACTCTTTTGCACCTCAACGCCTTCGAAGTCGCGCATGATAAAAACCCCGGCCTCAACCAACCCTGAATTAACCTTGTACCAACCATCCATGACATAGTCTAGCGGTATAGACTGACCATTGGGCAACCTACCAACTTCTTTGTCGGCACGATTATGCTGACTGACAATGTGGTACCACCCTGGTGTTGCTAGTAAAGAACTCTCCCAACGATTAATAAGTGTTTGCACTTCCTGAACACTAGCGATATCCATTTCAAGAGTAGCTGTTAGAGCATTGCTATCAGTAGTAACTGAAATTGGGGTAATTGTGACAGGCGATACCTGAGAGTCTAATTTCGTTAAATTGTTCTGCTCGCTTACGGACATCAGCAGATTAGATGTGGTTGGCGCATGCAAAGAACGAGCCTGTACAGCAACAAGGCCAGCCCCCAACAATGTGACCAATATGGCTAATACCAGCAGTTTCATACTCAACTTACCCATTTGTAATCTCCTTAACGTGACCTTTGACCGCCGGATACAAATCGAATAATTAGATTTACGGAATCGCC
>CAZCAI010000201.1:0-7284 GCA_964496595.1 uncultured Anaerolineales bacterium | reverse complement strand
TCGGGCCTATCCTCTGTATGGTACCCCCGAATGCCCTCAGAAATTCTCTGGGGCGTTAGTAATTTTTAATGACCCTGGCGAGAATTTTTCTCAATGGGTGAGAAAGGTGAAGCGGGAGTCGGGAGGGTCGTTTTTAGGCGATCAAGGGGTACACGAATGCGGTAGCTTCCTCAAAACTTCCAGCGTGAGGGAAACCCACCGGAAAAAGCACCCAGGAGAAATCCCAGGCTTGTTTGTTGATGGTAACTTGACGGAATTCGATCAAGTTGTAAACTCTCTTACAGTTAAACCAACATGGATTGTTGTTCCTTCCTCCCTCATGTGGATGAGCCATCGCCAAAAAGGGCCTACCCACCGAATCCTTGCTCGTTGTACTCAAATTTGACAAGCCAGGCCCTAAACTTCAATTGCCCTAATGTCCGAACGGACTATGCCGCTATCTGAGGTAGTAAATGCAAAATCGAGAGTCACCCACCGGTGTTTTCAGGCGATGCTTGGTCATGTTGCGGCGGTTGCAGCGCGGGCCGGCGACCAAGGCCGAGTTGATCGCCGAGGTGCGCAGCAAACTCGCGGAGCCTTACGGCAACACGGATGGCCGTTCCCTAAACAAACGCTTCGAACGGGACAAAGGGAAACTCCGAGATATTTTCCTCGCGGAGATCGCCTATCGTCGCGCCACGGGCACCTATGAACTCGTTGATGCCTGGGAGCCGCTGCTAGATTTGCCGGACGAGTCCCTGCGAGCCATCGCATTTCTCCAAGACTCGTTTACCCCGGTTGTCCCCGGCTATGAGATGGTGCAGACGCTTTTGAGCACACTGCTCAGCCATCTTTCGCCGGAGCGACGCGGTGATGTGGATAACCAACGCATAGCCTTGGAGGTCGCGTGGGGCTGGCGCGACGAGGATGAGATCGACCCGGACGTGGAGCGCGGGCTGCGCAAGGCCCTCCTGAAGCACCGGCGCGTGGCGTTTGATTACGTCACCCCTTACTACGAGGAGGGACAAGCCCGTCATCACGTGGTTGATCCCTGGCAGCGCTTCTTCGATGCCACGCGGGGCCACAGCTATCTGCGGGCTTATTGCCGCCAGGTCACCGATGCGAGCGGAAAAACGCAACGCCCCCGCGCTTATCGCCACTATCGCCTGGGGCGGATTCGCAATTTGCAGGTATTGCCGGATAAGTTGCCGCCAATCCCGCCTCGTGCGCGAACCCACTCGCTGGTCTACTGCTTGGCGCCGGTGATTGCCCGGCGGGGCGATGTCTCCCGGCTGCCAGGGGTCAAGATTTTGCGCAAGGAATCGCAGGAGGATGGCAGCATCGTCGTGCACGCGAAGACGGAGAATGTCTGGTGGGCGGTGCGGTCGCTGCTCCATTACGGGCCTAACTGCGAGGTGTTAGGCGGTTCAGAGGCGCGCCGGGAGATGGAGAAGATCGTCAAAGCGATGGCAGAGGTGTATGGGCAAGAGGCATGAGGCAAGGAGGTAGATGGGTTTTGAAAATTGGTCTTGAATGACGAGTAAAACCCCGTGTTTGCTGGGGTATAAGTGTAGTAACATATAGTCAGATGGTCGAGTCGTCAGGTGATCAGTTAGAGAAGGAGGTCGCATGTGAATTCGATAGATCTTGAACACATTGAATTGCTAATCGGTAAACGAGAGCCATCGGTTTTCAAAGATTACGTTGATTTTGTCGCTAACGAGGGTTTGCTGCGCTACAAAAACGTGGTGCAGTATGGCAAAAAGGCGGGAGAGAGTCTCTATACCCACGTTCTGGACGGCATTTTTGTGCTGGAACAGATGCGCCCTGCGCTAGGCCTGAGCGATGTCGATGCCCGAGTGCTGTACACGGCCTTCACGCTCCACGATTTGAATAAGGTACGCGAGGGACAGCAGCGCTATGGAGAATTAATCACGCCGGATAACATCGTGCCGGAGATCGAAGCACTCCACTTAGATCGCTTCTTCCCCGGCTATGAGGATTATCTTGAGGACGTGATGGCGCTGGCGCTGGCACATTCGGCTCATTACCACCACGATGGGGCGGGCTTAGTTCGCTCCCACGACCCGTATGGATTGGGACGGGAGCGCGTTGAACAACTGAAGCATCTGATGCGCGCCGCTGACGCTGTCGATCTCTCCCACACATTAGAAGAACGATCTCACAAGCAGAATTTTCTCTTCCATCTCAACACCTTCAGCGATGTCCAGTATGAGTTCGCCACGCATCAACTGACGGAGGATCGCGGATTGCTCTCCAACGTTGTGCACGAGAGCGTCGTTTCGCATCTAAGAGATGACCTTGGCCTGATCCCGCTGCTCTTCTACCCCGACGGCGTGGCTTATCTTGTGCCTCGCGGGCAATCTCCCACCTTGAATGAACAAAATCTGCACACCATTGGCAGCGGCATCGCCGACGCGATTTCCGAGATGACGAGTGAACAGTTGGTGGATTTTGTGGAATCGAAGCCTGGCGGCATCAAGATCACGCGCAAGTGCTTGCAATTGGGCATCCCTTTTCACCGGATCTGGAAGGTCGCGCATGGCAAGGCGGTGATCCGCGCCGAACGTTTGGTGGCGAAAGCCGAGTCCATCGATGAGAAAGCCCGGAATCGAGCCGAGCGGTACTTTGAGGACAATGCCGAGGCCCAGCCCGATGTGGCAGAGCAGGTGAAAGCGCTGTTAGAGGCAGATGTGCCGGTTGTGGCGATGGACAAAGTAGGGTTGACCAAGGCGGAGTTGGCCCGCGCCTATTATATCTTCATCAAAGCGCATTTCCCCAAGCAGGCTGATGATCCCTGGCACTATGTCTATCGCGTGCTCGATTTGCCGGAGGAGAGATGGCCGATCTACGAGTACTTCGACGCTCGATGGGACCGCCCCTACGTCATTGCCAGAGACATCGCGCTTTCGGAAGAGGCCGTCAACCGCCGCTTTGTGGAGGACGGCAGCACGCTGTTGAATGAGGCCGGCATAAAGGACCCCAAGATCGAATTGTTCACTGAGTATGTGGAGCATCACGTGAACTTTAGCTTTGGAGGCGCGGGCGGCAGGGATTTTGGCGCGTATTTGCAGCACTACGAGGAAAATCAACACCGCCAATGTGTGATGTGCAGCTCCACACTACCCACGCAGGATTGGATGTCCGGCGATGTGCGAGACGACATCACCGTGCAGGCCTTCTCCAATCGGCTGCGCGGCGGGCCGGGCGATCCCAAGAAGCAGATTTGCGCCCTCTGTCGAATTCAGTTCCTCGTGGAGAAGCTCAATTATCCAGAGGTGCGCAACGAAAACATCATCTACCTGCACCTCTTCCCCTACGCTTTTCTGACCGCGCCCTATATTCAAGGACTGCGCGTGGGCATCCAGCGCTTGACCCGCGAGAACGTCGTGGAGCGCGCGCTCTTCCTGCGCCAGGAGCAGGCCATCGCCTCGATGACCGAGGATCGCCCCCTCAACCTGGACTTCACCGCCGTGACCCGCAGCGGTAAATCGCATTCTTATGGCCTCTACCTGCCACGTTACTCGCGGACCGTCGGTAATCGCATCATCTTTCCGCTCAATCCGGCGGGAGGCAATGACACGGAGCGCTTTCTCTTCGCGCTGTGGTATGCGCTGCTTCTGCAGAAATACTTCGGCGTCAAGGTGCTGCTGAGCGCTTCGCCGGTTGCCCCGCTGGGCAAGGAGAATTTCCACGATCTCTATGTCTCCGATGTACCGCTCAATGCGCGCGGTTTGCTCCGCGATAACGATTACGCAGCGTACAAGGATGGCTCGGAAGCGCCGGGGACGTTAGTCGCGTTGTGGGAGCAGGTGCAAGCGCTCTTCGCGTTCTATCGGTTGGTCCGCTCGACGGACACCCGACGCAACGAACTGGTCTCTATGGTACGGAGCCTGGGCGAATCGCCGCTGCACGTCTTTTACACAGCAGAGAAGTTACTGGAGAACCGCGCCAGCGATCGCGAGTGGCGCCTAATCCGGCTTTCGCAACAAGCGTACCAGCATATCGACACGTTAGTTCACAGCATAGGAGGCAAAATCATGACCCAATTAAGTCAAGCCTTGAAGCATCTGGCGAATATCGCCTGGGAAAATGGCCTGCGTGGCCGCTCGCTGAAGAAAAACTCCTTGATGGCCCCACTCGACGAGATCTTCAAGAAGCTGGCGTTGCAGAGCGACGCGGCAGATATCGAATTACTGCGCGCAGCCGCCACCGAGGACATCTTCGAGCATCTGGAGCGCATTGCCGATGCAAAGTACAAGCCAGGGAAGAAAAAGTGGGCTGCCGCTCAGGAGTTCGTCAACGGATTCTTCGATGACGTTTATGAAGGCGTGTACGGCGGCAAGCTGCAAAAGCTGCTGGCCGATGAAAAGCTCATCCGCTCGGCTTATATGTTCTACATTCGCGAGGAGATTCCGCGCAAATCCAAAGAGGATGAGCAAGAGTAGGTCTGTTGACCAGCAAAATCAGTCAATCAAATCAAAAACCATCAAACAATCGGAGGTAAGAAATGTCTGTTTTGGATAAGTACAGCGAGAAGCTATTGGAAAAGTACACCAACGATCCACAAGGGCGCTATGTGAGCTTGCTGTTGGTGCGCCGCATCGAGTCGGAAGCTATCTTCCGCACGGAGGGCAGTGGGGAGGCGCTGAACAAGGAGTTTGTCCATGCTGGCCTGGCCGATGACCAACTCATCCGCCGTGTGGTGATCAGCAAGCGGAAGCAGACGGCCCCGGAGCGCCGCACCGGCCGGGAGTTACTGCGACGCCACGAGTTGCTCTACCCGGGCGAGAGCAGCGAAGCGCTCTGCGCGCTTAACACCAACAATCCCTGCGGGAAGTGCGTCGATTGTATGGTCTACGGGTATGCGGCCGGCGGAGGTGGGGCGCAGAAATCCCGCGTCATCACCGACGACGCCTTCAGCCTGCATCCCGCCGCTATGGTGACGGACGTCCGCACCTTCAACGCGCCCTTTGAGGACGGCACGCCCTGGAATCGCGAAGAAGGGACGCGCATGACGGGCCTGGGTAGCGACGAGTACGTCAAGCCAGAGGCCGTCTTCGTCGAGATGGAGACGCTCAAAGATGTGACCCCCGCTGAACTTCTGTACGTGTTGGGCAACATCCTGCGCACCACCCGCTACGGCGCTATCTCCAGTCGCGTCGGCAAGGTAAAGAACATCTTAGCCGGCGTAGCCTTCAGCAATTGCGAGCTTTTCAGCAATTTGGAGTTGACCCAGGCGGTCTATGATCGGCTCAAGGGCGAAGCGGCCGAGCTGTCCTTCCCGCTGGAAAACGATGTCGTTCTCGCCGCCGTCCAAGAGAGCGCCCAGACGCTCAGCGGCAACGTCGTTGGACAAGTCGCCTGGATGACCTCAGATGAGGTTGCCGCCCTGATCGACGAGTTGGGCGAATTGTACGGCGATGAAGCCGCATTCGCCGAGCGGCTGCAAGCGCTTGAATACTAGACACGTAGTCGATGGGTCATGTAGTCGGGTAGTCCTTAGTCCCATTGACTAACAGACTACCTGACTATTAGACCATCTGACTATCGAGGAGGTGCCTATGCACATCTATCGCTGTCACCTGACGTTAATGGAAAAGACGTTCTTCAGCAGCCGCGAGATCAGCAACTTCTACTACACGGAGCCGCTGATCGGAAACTACGCACTGGCCTACGCGCTGGGATTGTGTAACAGCCCCTACTTCAACGATGGAACCATCTACTATCGTCCGCACCTGGGCGCGCTCAATGAGCAGGGGATCTATGTGACGCCGGCCACGATCCAGGGGCAACCGCGCTTCACCGTGGGGCAATTCAACGCCCAGCCGGAGACCTACTGGTCGGCGATGGGCGCCGGCGTGCTGGTCACCCGGCCCGATGGCGCCCAGATGAAGGCTTCCGGCAAGGGATGGTACATCCATCGCCCCGGCAAGCGCCCCAAGAAAGTCAGCGCGACCAACCGCCCGCAATATGGGCGAATTCGCTATCTCTCCGTCGGCAATGAAGCCGTTTTCTACGTTCTGAGCCAAACGGCACTCACGCTGCCGAGCTACATCCGCTTGGGCAAATTTATGAGCAAGGCCAAGATGACCGTCCAGCAACTTTCCCACCAGGCTATAGAAGATGACGATGTCACGCTCCCTTATCTGCTCAACCCGGCGGATCTGGGCGAAGCGACCGCGCTTCATCTCTATGATCTCGTCAACGTGCCGCCAACGCCGCTGGTCAGAAACGCCCTGGTCAGCGGGGCGTTCTATCGATTATCGGATGACACGCTTCTGCCACAGGGTATGCGCTTTGGCGTGGAAGAGGCGGCGTGATACAATGAACTATTCAAATCCTCTATTTGGAAAACTAAGAGGTGGATATGACTAACACGATGAAAATTACGCTCAAGACCCTGACGCCGCTGTGGACCGGTGGCGTCGATGGGGAGATGGATCGCGTCCATGAGACGGGCATCATCGGCAGCTTGCGTTGGTGGTACGAGGCGCTTGTGCGCGGCCTGGGCGGTTGGGCGTGCGACCCGACGAACACAACCTGCGAGTATGATCCAACTAAACCAGACGATGGCCTGTGTGACGCCTGCCAGGTGTTTGGAGCAACGGGCTGGCGGCGACGATTTCGGCTGACCATCGAGGATCACACCGAACGCCTCTGGTCACCACCGCCTAACGCCCTCAACGTGCGCCCCCCGGGGCGCCGCCGAGGCTGGTACCTGCCGCCGGGGCACGTTGGGGAGTTCACGATCCATATCCAAGGCGATCAAGCGACCTGCAACTTGCTGGCTTCTCTCTTCCTCTTTTTGGAACGATGGGGCGCGATAGGAGCCAAGCCTCAACTGGGTTATGGAGTGTTTCGTCTCCAGAATCGAGAGGAGCTTGCAGCGCGGGCACGGAGTAAAGGATGGGGATCAGTGGACGGCGCTGGGCCGGCCCCTACCCGCCCCGACCTACGCCACTTCGGCTTCTTCCGCTTCCGCTTTTCGCCCTCGACAAAGGGCTGGTGGACGCGCGTGCCCGGCATCGAACGGGCGCTGGGCAGCGGGGACGCGGCTCACGCTCTACGGCAGGCCGTTGATCGGAGGATGATCCCCGTTCCTCCCGCGCTCAAGAACGTGTGGCGCTTTCAGCGCTGGCAAGGCTCGCGTGATATTAAACACGTGGAACCCGAACTGTTCGGCACCGCCTTTGGCCGCTATGATCCTGTCCGTAGCAAGCTTGTCATCAGTTGGGCCTACCCCGCTGACGAAGCTTGGGAAGTACGAGGCTGGGTCTGGCT
>CAZCAI010000200.1:0-7341 GCA_964496595.1 uncultured Anaerolineales bacterium | reverse complement strand
CGAGTTCTACGCCCTCCCAGGTCACCGTGCAGGCCCGAACGCGGGAGACATTTGGCCAGAACTACGTGTTGCGGACAATGGCGAGCGTCGCGCCGCCCGCCGACGTCGTAGATCCGAATACGGTAAACAACCAGGCCGGGCCGGTGTTAACGGTGCTGAAACCAGGATACAAGATCTACCTACCGTTGATCTTGAAGGGAGGATAAGATGCAAATGAAAACCCATCGCTTGCTCACATCACTCATCGTTGGCCTGGCGCTATGTTTGAGCTTGCTGATAACGTTGCACCTAACGGCAAGTGCTGCCCCACCCAAGACCATCAGGGGCGTTCCGACACTCGATCTAAACTCACCCATTGACCCACCCAGTGCGAGCTCACGGGAGAACGGATTCGGCGATCTGCCGCCCGGCCTGGTCCCGGCCCTCGCCCGCGCTATGGCGAACGACCTGCCAGATAGCTATCACGTCCAGGCCGGCGCGAGCGGTTATCAGGCCCAAAATGCCGTCCACAACCTGGCGACGACCTTTGACGCCGCCGGCCCGCTGGTCGAGATCGCCGGTGAGACCTGGGGCCTGGCCCTGACCGGGTGGGGACGCGAGGGCGAAATCACGCCGGTGCCGACCGTTGCGCCGGTCGCCGATGGCCCGCGCCTGACATACCGTCGCGGCCCGCTTATCGAGTGGTATCTCAACACCACCTGGGGCCTGGAACAGGGCTTTACTCTCTCATCCCCGCCCAAGCGTGGGGAGGGCAAACTGGTGCTGGAGATGATCACACGCGGCAGCCTGCGGGCGAAACAGGACGGGGATACAAGCCTGCTGCTGGTCGATGCCGAGGGCCAGACCGTGGCCCGCTACACCGGCCTCCACGTCTACGACGCCCAGGGCCGCGATCTCCCAGCCCGCCTCATCGCGCGCGATGCCTGCATCGCCATCCACATCAACGCCGCCGATGCCGCCTATCCCATCACAGTGGACCCTTGGATCCAGGCGGTCAAGCTGACGGCTGACGACGGCGCGGCGTATGAGGCCCTCGGCGAGGCCGTGGCCATCGACGGTGACACCGTCGTGGTCGGCGCGCCCAGCGGAGGGATGTTCCCATCCCCAGGCGCGGTCTATGTTTTCCGCAAGCCGGGGGGAAGTGGCGTGAATTGGAGCAACGCTGCCCAAGTCGCCAAGCTGACGGCTGACGACGGTGCGCCGGGGGACAGTCTCGGCGGGGCCGTGGCCATTGACGGCGACGCGGTGGTGGCCGGCGCGCGCTATGCCGAGGTCGGACGGGGCGCGATCTACGTCTTCGTCAAGCCGCATGGCGGATGGCACGACATCGCTCACACCGCCAAGCTGACCGTCGCCAAGGGCGTTCGGGGAGACCACTTAGGCGCCTCCGTGGCCATCGCGGGCGACACCATCGTGGCCGGCGCCACAGGGGACGACGACTACCGGGGCGCGGCCTACGTCTTCACTCAGCCGGAGGGCGGTTGGCGCGACATCACCGCCACCGCCAAGTTGACCATTGCCAACGGCACGGCGGATGATGGGCTTGGCGCCTCTGTGGCCATCGCGGGCGACACGATTGTGGCCGGGGCGAAGGGGAATGCGGGGTATCGGGGCGCGGCCTACGTCTTCAGCCAGCCGCCGGGAGGCTGGCGCGATATCACCGCCACCGCCAAGCTGACAGCCAACGACGGCGCGGCGTATGACTACCTCGGCCAGTCCGTCGCCATCGACGGCGACACCATCGTGGCCGGGGCGTACGGAGATGACATCGGCGGCAACGATAACCAGGGCGCGGCCTACGTCTTCGTCAAGCCGGAAGAGGGCTGGCGCGATATCACGCACACGGCCAAGCTGACGGCCTCCGATGGTGCGCCGTGGGACAAGCTCGGCTGGGCCGTGGCCATCGCCGGCAACAACATCGTGGCCGGGGCGGAGGGCGTTGACATCGGCGGGGGCAGCGACAAGGGCGCGATCTACCGTTTCGGCAAGCCGGCGGAAGGCTGGCGCGACATCACCGACACCGTCAAATTGACGGCCTCCGATGGCGCGCAGTGGGATGAGCTTGGCCGGGCCATCGCCATCGACGGCAGCACCATCGTGGCCGGAGCGCCTGGGAATGACATCGGCGACGGCAGGGACAAAGGCGCGGCCTACGTCTTCGCGCAATCCCTGGCGCTCAAAAAGTCCGTCACGCCCCTCACGGACGCGCCCTATCACGGCGCCATCACCTACACCATCGAATTCAGCAACACCGTCCCGGTGAGTGAGCCAGACGTCTTTTTGGCGGATACCTTGGCCGCGCACCCCGTGACCTTCGCCCGGTGGATCGTCTCGCCGACGGGCACGCTGCGCGATAACGGCGTGATCACCTGGACCGGCACGGTTCCGGCCGATCACCCCCTGATCTGGACGTGGGTCGTCACACACACCGGCAACTACGCCGACGTGGTGACCAACACCGCCGAGTTCCGCAGCGCGCTACAGACGGGCGCGGACGGCGCGACCTTCACCATCGAAGAACCGCCCGTGCTCCACGTGGATGCCGACGCCGCCGGCCCTACGCACGACGGCCTCAGTTGGACGACGGCCTACACCACCGTCCAGGATGCGCTGGGGCGCGCCAACGCCCACGGCACGCACGATTACGAGATCTGGGTGGCCGAGGGCGTCTACTATCCCGACGAGGGCGCGGGCCATACGGCGGATAGCGAGAGCGAATACTTCACTCTCAGCTACGACAACGTGCAACTCTACGGCGGTTTCGCGGCCACCGAGACGTTGCGCACACAACGCGATTGGCAAACCCACGTCACTATCCTCAGCGGCGACATCGACGGCAACGATGCCAACGCCGATGGCAATCACATCGCCGAGACCTGGCACGTGATCACCGGCAGCAATGCGAATCACGTCGTGTGGATAGATGGCGTCACCTACGAGAAAATCACCGCCAAGACCGTCATCGACGGCTTCACCATCACCGCCGGACAGGCGGATGGCAGTCCTCCCCACAACGACGGCGGCGGCCTGTATTGCTCCGGGAGACACAGCGGTCGCGGGTGCAGTCCAACGTTGACCAACCTCATCTTCCGCGGCAACCAGGCGGCTGAAGACGGCGGCGGGATGCTCAACAATGGCCGCAACAGCGACAGCAATCCGGTGCTGACCAACCTCACGCTCAGCGGCAACCAAGCCCGCTACGGCGGGGGGATGTACAACACAGGGTGGGACGGCGTCGGCAGCCCATCGTTGATCAACGTCCTCCTCAGTGGTAATCATGCCACGCGCAGCGGCGGTGGGCTTTATAACGTTAGCGTCAGCAATCTACCGCTGACCAACGTCACGCTCAGCGGCAACCAGGCCGACGAGTTCGGCGGCGGGATTTTGAACTCTCACAGCGACCTTGAGATGACCAACGTTATTATCTGGGGGAACGAGGCGGAGTCAGAGGGCCGGCAACTATTCAATAGTCAAACCACCCTCGTCCTCAGCTACACTCTGATCTCGGAGGGCGAAAATGACATCTATACCTCCGATACCAGCGAGGTCATCTACGGGGATGGTGTCCTCAACGAGGACCCGCTATTCGTCTCGCCCAACACCGGCAACTATCGCCTGCAAGTCAGTTCCCCCGCCATCGACGCGGGCGACAACACCGCCCCAGAGCTGAGTGGCATCACCACCGACTTGGACGGACACACTCGTTTCACAGATATGCCCAAGACCGATACTGGCAACGGCGACGCCCCCATCATCGATATGGGCGCGTATGAGGCGGCGCCGCTGCTCTGGTTGGATAAGACCGCCGCCCCCACGTGGGACGTGCCCTATCACGGCACGGTCACCTACACCGTTGTCCTCAGCAATGTCGGCGGCGTGAGCGATGCCCACATCCTCTTTACCGACACGCTCCCGACCCACGCGCGCTTCGCCGCGTGGGTCGCCGCGCCGCCGGGCACCCTGCGCACCGAGAAGAGAATAACTTGGAGCGGCGCGCTCACCGCCGGCCACGCGATCTCCTGGACGTGGACCGTCATCCATACCGGCGACTATGGCGACGAGGTGGTCAATACCGCCGAGGTCAGCGGTACGGTGCAGACCGGCGTGGACCACGCGGTCTTCATTGTCGAGGAACCGGACGTGCTCTATGTCGACGAAGACGCCGCCGGCGAGACGCACGACGGCCTCAGTTGGACGACGGCCTACACCAACGTCCAGGACGCGCTGGATCGCACCCAGGCTCACAGTATGTACGATTACGAAATCTGGGTGGCCGAGGGTGTCTACTATCCCGACGCGGGCGCGGGGCACACGGCGGATAGCGAAAGTGAAAGCTTCACCATCAGCCACAACAACGTGCAGCTTTACGGCGGCTTTGCCGGATGGGAAAACGCGCGCGATCAGCGCGATTGGGAGACCCACGTCACGATTCTCAGCGGCGATATCGACGGCAACGATGCCAACCTCGATGGCAACCACATCGCCGAGACCTGGCAGGTGATCACCGGCAACAACGCCGACCACGTCCTCTGGCTGGATGGCGTGACCCACGAGAACATCACCGCAGAGACCATCATCGATGGTTTCACCATCACCGCCGGGCAAGCGGATGGCGATTATCCGAACGAGCGCGGCGGCGGGCTATACTGCGATGGCGCAGGCAGTGGTCACGGCGCCGATAACGGCGTGTGCAGCCCGACGCTGATCCATGTCACGTTCAGCGGCAACCGGAGCGACAACCGAGGCGGCGGGATGTACAACGATGGTCGCGACGGCGGCGAGAGCAGCCCGGCGCTGATCAATGTCGCCTTCAGCGGCAACCGGGCCGTCGATGAGGACGGCGGGGGGATGTACAACGATGGCCGTCACGATGGCCGGAGCAGCCCGACGCTGACCAACGTCATCTTTAAGGACAACCGGGGCGACGAAGGCGGCGGAATCTACAACACGGGCCGCGACGGCGGCGTCAGTAGCCCGGTGCTGACCAATGTCACCATCAGCGGCAACGAGGCCGACAAGGACGATGGCGGCGGGATGTACAACGATGGCCACGATGGCGTCAGCAATCCGACATTGGTCAATGCCATTATTTGGGACAACGGGGCTATGGACGATGGCCATCAACTGTACAACGAGGATGCCACTCTCGTCTTGAGCTATACCCTGATCCAGAGCGGCACGCTCAATATTCATAATGACAGTGGGAGCAGCACCAGCTACTTCCACGTCCTCACCGATTATCCACTGTTTGTCGCGCCCAATGATGGCAATTACCGCCTGCAAGCCGACGCCCCGGCCATCGACGCGGGCGACAACACCGCCCCTGGACTCAGCGGCATCACCACCGATCTGGACGGGCACACGCGCTTCGCGGATATGCAGAAGGCCGACACCGGCAACGGCGATGCACCCATCGTCGATATGGGCGCGTACGAGGCATTGCCGCCGCTCCGGTTCCACAAGATGGCACGCCCTATGTATAACGTGGGCCATCACGACGCTGTCACCTACACCCTCACCCTCGCCAATACCGGGGTGGATAGCGACACGGTCGTTCTCACCGACACCCTTCCTGTCGGCACAACCTTCGCCGCGTGGGTCATCTCGCCGACAGGAACAGCGCTTGCCAACGACGTTATCACCTGGAGCGGCGCGCTCACCGCCGGCCACACGCTCACCTGGACGTGGCGCGTCGCCCACACCGGCGACTACGGCGACGTGATCACCAACACCGCCGCGTTCAGCAGCACGCGCCAAAGAGGCCAAGCGACCGCCGCGTTCCAGGTCATACCGGCATACACTATCACGCCGGAGGCGGGCGCGGGCGGCGACATCAGCCCGGCTACGCCACAGACCGTGATTCACGGCGATGACATCACCTTCACCATCGCACCGGACCCTGGTCAGCACATCGTCGATGTACAGGTGGATGGCAGCTCGGTGGGCGCGGTGGAGGCGTACACCTTCCGCCACGTCGCCGCCGATCACACAATCAGCGCGGTGTTTGCGCCGAACGAGGAGCACACATTGACGGTGGGCGTCATCGGGGACGGCACTGTGACGCGCGCGCCGAACCAGAACACCTACCTCCACGGCGAGGTCGTCACGCTCACGGCGGAACCCGCGACCGATTCGCAGTTCGATGGCTGGTCGGGTGATCTGTCCGGCGCGGCAAATCCGGTCCAAGTCACGATGAACGGCGACAAGGAGATCACCGCCGCCTTCAGCGAGATCCCGCCGCCCACCTACACCTTGGACATGCACATCGAGGGCAGCGGCGCCGTGGACCTCGCCCCCGACCAGACTGGCTATCTCACCGGGACCGTGGTCACACTCACGGCAAAGCCGGCTACCCATTGGCTCTTCACCGGCTGGTCGGGCGATCTCAACGGCGCGGCGAATCCGGCGACGGTTACGATGACTATCGACAAAGCCATCACGGCTACCTTCAGCGCCTCACACCCGATCTACCTGCCGCTGGTGTGGCGTGAGTAGGGTAGTTGCTGGGTCTTTTGTATTTTGCCGGGCAACCCCCTCATTAGCCCTAAAAGCAGCCAAGAATTGCGTGTTGGTGGGGATCACAGACCTTTTTCGCGTCGTTATTGGGTTGTGACTGGGGGCGATACGATTGCACCCGGCGAATTCCTGAAGAACCTAGTTGCTTTTGTGGTGACAATGTCGTCATCCACGTTGTAATCCTCGTGTATGGTCTCGGTCTCAGGCCGGTAGCCTGCTGGCGCCGCTCCGCCCGAACCCCGTATCCGGCTGCTTGATGTGCGCCGGCAGGGTCTTGGCTTGGATTTCGCGGTGACCCCAGTTCACTTCATTGGCTCTGCACTCCCTCGTGCCGGTCTTCACCGTGTTGGAGGCAAGAAGGCGCGATGTCGAAGAAGGCCTTATGACTGGCGATGCCGGACGCAGGGGCGATGCCGCTGGTGGCAGCGGGGGCCGAGGTAGAGGCGACTTTGCACAATCTGATACGGCAGTGGGCCATCGTGCGCGGTGTCTGTTCTGTGGAAGGCATCGTCGTCCACGCAGTCCAGGCGGAGGCATAAGGCACGCGGCGAGATAGGCTGTTCGTGCGCTATGCCATCCTGGTCTCCTGTGGAAGATGATCCAAGGGAGCATAACGCACGAGGGCGGAGGGGATAAAAACCTTGCTCCGTGCCTTATGCGACCCAGACGAGACGCTGTGTTCACACCAGGTTAAACGTTGTAGCCAACTCCGTTTTTCCTCGCCCTCCTGCAACACACTTCGTCGCTACGCCGGGCGCGAGGGCCGTTTCGCTGGTGTGGGTTGCTCACTCGTTGTTGTGGCACTCCCCCTGCGCCCTCAATGCC
>CAZCAI010000199.1:0-7373 GCA_964496595.1 uncultured Anaerolineales bacterium | reverse complement strand
GCCAACGAAAAGCTCAAGCACGCACTGCAAGAGACCCGCGAGATGCTCACCGACGGCGCGCGCACGCTCATCAATGAAGCCGCCAAAGGCGCCGCTGAAGGGATGATGAGCGCCACTTAAATTCAGACAAACTAATCAACCGTGCGTCATCGAAAGGAAACCAAAATGAGTGAACTGACAGTCGAAACGTATGAGTCCATTCTTCGGGCTATTTGCCAATGGCCCTTAGAGAGACGTTTTACGCTGGTACAGGACATCCTCAACACCCTAAAATCTGACGTGGAGATTTCGCAACCCAAGCAAGCGACACTACCAAGAGCATTGGGACTTCTCGCCACCGACCAACCAGCCCCCACAGATGAAGAAATTCAACAATGGATAGCAGAACACCGTTGGGAGAAATACAGCCCATCTTAATCGAGAGGAGCCATAACGATGCGTAAATCATTACCCGTGGGCGTGCAGACCTTCAGCACCATCATCGAGCGCGACTACCTCTACATTGATAAGACGCGCGACATCTACAACCTGATCACCACCGGCCAGGTCTACTTCCTCTCGCGCCCGCGCCGGTTCGGTAAGACGCTGCTGCTCTCCACGCTGGCGGAGATCTTCGCCGGCCGCCGCGAGCTGTTCGAAGGGCTGTGGATCCACGAGAGCGACTACGAGTGGGAGGTACATCCCGTCGTCCGCATTGATCTTAGCCAACTCAAAGTCACGACGGCCGAGCAGTTAGAGCACGGCCTCAAGATAATTTTGGGTCGGATCGCCAGATTACACAGTGTGCAACTAAAAGAAGGCGCATACTACGAACAGTTCTACGATTTGATCTTTGAGCTGGCCCTCAAGAGCGGCAAGGGCGTCGTCGTGCTCATCGATGAATACGACAAACCGCTTTTAGATAACATCGAGGACACAGAAGAAGCGCGCCGCATTCGCGAGGTGCTCAAGGGTTTCTACATTATCCTTAAAGCGTTAGATGAGCATTTGCATTTTACCTTTCTTACCAGTGCAACTAAGTTTAATCCCTCGGGAGCTTTCCCCGGATTCAATCATCTCCAAGACATCACATTGGATAATCGCTTCGCCACACTGTTGGGCGTGACCGAACAGGAAATCGACCGCGACCTGGGCGAGTACGTCCAGGCCTTCGCCCAGAGCGAGGAGATGTCTGTGGACAAACTGCGCGCAGAGATCCGCTCGTGGTATGATGGCTTCTGCTTTTCCAAACGCTGCGCGCCGGTCTACAATCCTTTCTCCCTGCTGCTCCTCTTGGATATGCAAGATTTTCGCAACTATTGGTTCGAGACCGGCACACCAACGTTCTTGATCAAGCTGATCAAAGAGAAGGGATACAACATCCAATTGATGGACAACTTGCTCGTCGATGAATTGGCATTCAGCAGCTACGAAGTCGGTGATTTGGGCGTGATCCCGTTGCTTTTTCAGACCGGCTACCTCACCATCAAAGCGTATGATCCCGAAACGAGACTCTACAAGCTCTACTATCCCAACTACGAAGTGGAAAATGCCTTCTCAAAATATCTCTTGAGCGCCTTCACGCCGGTCAAAAACGGACTGGTGGGCAGCTACCTCCAACAATTAGCGCAGGCGATGCGCGCCCAGGATTGGGAGAGCTTCTTCGAGACCTTGCAAGTCTTCTTCGCCGACATTCCCTACGACATCCAACTCTCGCAAGAGAAGTACTACCAGAGTATCTTCTACCTGATCTTCAAGTTGATCGGGTTGCACATCGATGCGGAAGTGCGCACCAATCGCGGGCGCATTGACGCCGTGATCGAGATGGACGCGGGCGTCTTCATCTTTGAGTTCAAATTAGATGGCAGCGCCGACGAGGCGCTCGCGCAGATCAAGGCGCGGGGCTACGCCGAAAAGTACGCCGCCCGCGATGATGTCACGCTTATCGGCGAGGCCTTCAGCACCGAGAAGCGCGGCGTCGAGGCGTGGGAAGTCGAAACAGTATAGCTCTTTTGAAGTTCGGAGGAAACAGGCACATGAGCAAAAATGACGTTATCAACCTATTACAGAAACATCGCCAAGCGTGGATGCCATTTGGCGTGAAATCAATGGCTGTCTTCGGCTCGGTGGCGCGGGGAGAAAGCCACCCCGAAAGCGATATAGACATCTTAGTAGACTTTGAGGGCCAAGCGACCTTCAATCGCTATATGGATCTTAAATTCTACTTAGAGGACCTGTTGGGGCGCAAGGTCGACTTGGTCACCCCCAAAGCGCTCAAGCCTCGGATGCGTCCTAATGTAGAAGAAGAGGCTATTTATGTCGCGTGACTATCGGCTCTATCTGGACGATATCCAAGAGGCCTGTGAAAAAATCCTGCGCTACACAGATGGCTTGGGATTTGACGAGTTCGTAACCGACGACAAGACATTTGATGCCGTGGTACGTAATTTAGAGATCATCGGAGAAGCAGCCAAACACATCCCGCCAGAGATGAGAGAGCACTATCCCCACATCAAATGGGCTAAGATTGCCGGCCTGCGCGACATCGTAGCTCACGAATACTTTGGCCTGGACATCGACATCCTATGGGACATCGTACAAAATCACGCTCCTGAGCTTCTTGATAACATCCAAGAGGTTATGCGTCAAAAAGATTTATCAACCGGATCAGAAAAAGGAACTCCTTAACAATATGCACTATCATATATGGACAATTGGTTGTCAGATGAACGTGGCGGATTCCGAGCGGGTGGCGGCGGGGCTGGAGCGCTTGGGCTTCACGCCGACGGACCGCGCGGAGGACGCCGAGGTCGTCGTGCTCAACACCTGCGTGGTGCGCCAGCAGCCGGAGGATAAGGCCGTGGGCCGCTTGAATCAGCTCAAGAAGTACAAGCGCCGCCATCCCGATGGCATCCTGGCCTTGATGGGCTGCATGGTCGGCGTGAAGGATACGGCGGCACTCGCGGCGCGCTTCCCGTGGGTCGATCTCTTCCTCCCACCGTCCGATCCCACCGAGCTGTGGGCCTTGTTGGCCGAGCGCGGCGATCTCAGCGAGGCGCAGACGCTCATCGCCGATGCGGAGGCGCGCCGGCTGGCCATCGGGCGCGCGGATACCGTGCTGCCGCCCTCGCAGGCCGGGCGCGTCGTCAGCGATTACATCCCCATCGTGCTCGGCTGCTCGCACGCCTGTTCCTACTGCGTGATCCCCTACCGGCGCGGCGCCGAGCGCAGCCGCCCGCCGGAGATCATCGTAGCCGAGGCGCGCCAACTGGTCGCGCAGGGCGTCCAGGAGATCACGCTGCTCGGCCAGATCGTGGATCGCTACGGCTATGATCTGCCGGCGTTTGCCGACGCCCAGCAGAAAAAGGAGATGCCGCTGGTCACGCTGCTGCGCGAGGTGCACGCCATCGAGGGACTGCGCCGCCTGCGCTTCCTGACGAGTCATCCCAACTGGATGAAAGACCCGCTGCTGCGCGCCGTCGCCGAACTGCCCAAAGTCTGCGAGCACATCGAAGTCCCCATCCAATCCGGCGACGACGAGATCCTGCGGCGGATGCGACGCGGCTACACCGTCGATGACTATCGGCGGCTCGTGGCCCGCATCCGCGAGCTGATCCCCGGCGTCTCCATCGCCACCGACATCATCGTCGGATTCCCCGGCGAGACCGAGGCGCAATTCCAGCACACCTACGATCTGCTGGCCGAGTTGCGCCTGGACAAAGCGCACATCGCGCGCTACTCGCCGCGCCCACAAACCGTGGCCACGCGCCGCTTCGAGGATAACGTCCCCCGCGAGGAGAAGGAGCGCCGTCGCCGCGCGCTGGACGATCTCCAGAGCGAGATCCTCACCGAGAAAAACGCGCGCTACCTCGGCCAGACCGTCGAAATCCTGGTGGAAGGATTCCAGCAGCGGACGGGCCGCTGGTTCGGCCGCACCCGCACCGACCGCCTGGTCTTCTTCGAGGCGGAGGGCGAGTGGCTGGGCCGCCTGGCGCCGGTCACGATCACCTGGGCCGGGCCGTGGTCGCTCGTCGGCGCCGCAGAGTCAAATCAGCAGATTGAGCGGATGGAGCAGATAGAGTAGGTAAAACATAATTAGAAGAGCTTAATTCGCAATTCATCATTCTAAATTCGCCCATTCCCAACAGGAGGAACATCTTAATGCACGATATTGGCATCATTGGCGCGGGCGTGACCGGCCTCACCGCCGCCTACGATCTACTCAAGCAGGGCCAGCGCGTCACGCTCTACGAGGCGCGCGATTACGTCGGCGGGCTGGCCGCCGGGTTCAAGGACGAGGCGGCGGGCTGGGCGTGGTCGCTGGATCGCTTCTATCATCACATCTTCGCCAGCGACAAGGAGATCATCCACTTTGTGAAAGAGCTAGGAATGGGCAACATTCTCTTCTTCCCACGCCCGACGACCTCCATCTATTACCAGGGCGGCATCTACCCGCTGGATAGCCCGCTGCGCGTGCTGCGCTTCGAGCCGCTGCCCTTCATCGACCGGGTGCGCTTCGGCGCGGTGGCCGCCTTCCTCCGCTTCACGCCGGTCTGGCGCCCCTTCGAGCGGGTGACGGCGCACGAGTGGCTCACCAAGGCTTTGGGCGAGCGCGCCTACGAGATCCTGTGGCAGCCATTGCTGGAAGGCAAGTTCGGCCCATACTACCAAGAGGTCAATATGGCGTGGTTCTGGGCGCGGCTGGCCAAGCGCACGCCCCGCCTGGGCTACTTCGTCGGCGGATTCCAGGCCTTCTTGGATGCGCTGGCCCAAAAAGTCCGCGAGTTAGGTGGCGAGATTCGACTAGCCCATCACGTGCGGGGCATTCACCCCACGCCGGAGGGCCGCGTGCGCCTGGAATTGCGCGCCGGCGATCAGATGCACGACCGCGTGCTGGCGACCTGTTCGCCGCAGATGCTCAAAGCGCGCGCGCCCGCCCTCCCCGCCGCCTACACCGCCGACCTGGATGCGTTAGATTCGATGGGCGCGGTCGTGCTCGTGCTGGCGCTCAAGCACCCCGTGACCGACCAACATTACTGGATCAACATCCCCAAGCGGGAGGGCTTCCCCTTCCTGGCCTTCGTGGAGCACACCAACTACGTCGATGCGGCGCACTACGGCGGCGAGACGCTCGTCTACTGCGGGGATTATCTCACGCCGGAGCATCCCCACTTCGAGATGGACAAGGCCGCGCTGCTGGAGAAGTTCATTCCCGGCATCCAGCGCATCAACCCCGCCTTCCAGCGCGATTGGATCCGCCGGACGTGGAAGTTCACGGAGAGCTACGCCCAGCCGGTGCCGCGCGTCAACCACTCCGCGCGCATCCCCAAGCTGAAGACGCCGCTGCCCAACCTGTGGATGGCGAACATGAGCCAGGTCTACCCCTGGGATCGCGGCACGAACTACGCCGTCGAGTTGGGGCGACGCGCCGCGCGGGCCGTGGGGAGATCATAAGAGAAACTTCGGGCACCCCATCCAAAAAGGCCGACACATTTCTGTGTCGGCCTTGATGTTTCTCAGCAGCGCGCGCTTTCCCCAGTCAGTCGTCAGACATCTCCACCTCGTGCGCCAATGCCTGCTCGAACGTGGTCACATCGGGTGCGCGCATCAGCGCCAGCAAGAGACCGCGTAGCTTCGCGAGATCGTCAATGGCCTGGAGTTGTGTCGCTATGTGACGGCGTTGAGTTTTGGAGACATCAAAACGCTCCTCCAGGACGTCCAGCAAGCTATCTCGTAAGTTTTGCAATCCTCTCTGTATTCCCTGCTCCAGTCCTGCTTGCAAGCCCTCTTGTAAGCTCTCTTGACGCACCTGAGCGCGTATTTGCTCCAATCGACGCGCAAACAGTTCATCGATAATCGTTGCATTTTGCATATCCATTATCTCCTCCTCGGTGAAAAACTGCCACAAATAGCGGCTATCAAAATGCCGGGTAGCGATCATCACCGCCAACGCCAATAAGTCCGCCCGCTTCTTGGCATCCGATTCTCGCCAAATCAGCTC
Organism: uncultured Anaerolineales bacterium; assembly: GCA_964496595.1. Classification (GTDB taxonomy): domain Bacteria; phylum Chloroflexota; class Anaerolineae; order B4-G1; family SLSP01; genus JAAAOZ01. The sequence continues at coordinate 1,393 of CAZCAI010000199.1, read as the reverse complement.
CCGTTCCTCCTGTAACACCGCGGCACTCTTTTCCTCGGTCAATGTGATCAGCAACGGCGCCAGTTCCCGATATTCGCCGCGCCGGATGTCGTCCACATAATCCCACATCCGCAGCACGGGATAGCTGAAGCGATTCACCACCCGCTCTCCCAGATTCACCTGATAGGCGTCGGGCAGTGGGGATTGGCGCGGGCGCAAGTACAAGACCAGGGTCAACACCGGCAAGTCATATTGAGCCGTCAAAAGCCCGCTGTACGTAAACATCCGGCGCGGGAAATCAACTTCGTGTTCCAGTTGGAATTCGATGTGCAAGAGGTACGCCATCTCCTGATACACCACATGATGCACAAAATCGACCGGCCGCGCCGGCAACGTCAATTCCACGTTGCGATCGGTGCCCACCAGCGATATCGGCACGCCGGGAAAGGCCAACCGCAACAGCACGTCGGCATAGTGACGAGCAATGACTTTCAAGGTGTGATCAAAGAGATTGTGGATTGGCATCGTAGGCCTCCCTCCTGTATCTTTATCTTATCTCAAAGATGCCAAAGAGCAAGGTTATGATGCCCTCGCGACTAAAAAGGCCGACACATTTCTGTGTCGGCCTTGATGTTTCCAGTTCCCAACTTAGGTCAATCAGAACTTTCCAGCTCCTGCAACGAAGCCAAAATTCGTTCACATAGCCTGGCTCCAATCCAAATATCTGGGCGCGCTGCAATCTCCTGGACCAATAATTCGACCTGATCAAAAGCGAGCAGATGCTCACGATAAGCATGCACAAGAATGCCCAATGTACCTCGTAAACGCAATTCCAGGCGACGGGCTTCAACTCTCGCGACTTCGTCATCCAGCAAGACCAACGGATCAGGCAATGTTCGAGCTAGAGCCAGAACCTCTGTCTCGCCAGGATCTAATACGACCGGCAGCACATAGGAAGACATGACCTCTTCCGGTACCTCCACAATAGGCCAATCATGACGTTGCCAAAACAAACGAACCGTGAGCGCTTCTGGTGCGCCCCACGCGAGTCCCTGGATCACCACCTCATCATAGACAGCCCTGGGAATTCGCACATCTCCATACAAATCAGCTAACAGATCCAACCGATTCAGTTTGCCCAGCGCTATCAAGGGACCAGAATTACACAGCACGATCGACTGGGTACTCAGTTCAACTCCTCCCTCAACGTTTCCTCACTAAAGGGGGGCGTCATGCCACGCGCGTAGGCATGACGAGCTAATTCCGATTGCGATACGCCGGCCTGTTGCGCGGCAGCGCCAAAGGACATCCCGCCTCGTGCGTAGCGTTTGAGGACCTGTTCAATTTTCAACTCCCGTAATCCTCGCTCTAAAATCTCCACCAGGAACTCCTGATTGGCCGAATCCAATTCCTG
>CAZCAI010000198.1:0-7383 GCA_964496595.1 uncultured Anaerolineales bacterium | reverse complement strand
GGCGCCTCGCTGCCGGGCAACGTGAGCGGCCCCACCGCATCGACCAACGCGCGCACCGCCGCCTGATCCACCGCCACCACGCCGTCGGCTGTCACCTCGTGCCCCGGACGATAGAGCGGCAGCGCCTCCGAAACCCACGTGGGGAAATCGGGCGACCAGTTGCTATCCCGGAAGACCAGCAATTCGATAGCCATAAATTGCCGCAGGGGATCGGGGGCGTCGGGATAGGGCTGCGAGAAATCATCCACCTGATAACTGTCGGTAAACGTCATCGAGATGATCTGCCCGGCGCGGAGGCGCACCTCCCCCACGGCGGAGATGAAGCCGCCGCCCGGTCGCAGTTCGTCCTCATTGAGCGCCAGAAGCAGATAGGTGCGCTCCGTCGCCTCGCCGCTCTCCTCGATGCCCAACAACTCCGGCGCGACCTCGATCCAATCTAAGCCATCGACCAACAGCGGCAACAGCTTTCCCAGCTTCTCCAAGGGCGACCGCAGCTCCTCCGGCATCGCCGCCAGATCCAACGCCGCGTACGCCGTCTGCGCCCGCTCTACCGCGATCCGCGCCGCGTCCAAGTCCTCGGCCAGGCGCGGCAGCGCCGTGGTCATCGCCTCCGTCGCCGGCGCGCCAGCCTGGATCTCCGTCAACGCCGGGGCAACATCGTCCCACAACAGGACGCCGACCTCGGAGAGCGTGTCGGCCAACGCGAGCAACTCCGGCGCATCCGCCGCCAACGGCCCGACCTTCGGCAGCCAGCCGAAGGCCCGTCCCAACGGCGCGGCCCACCCCACCAGCCGATCCAACCGCTGGATGTCCTCACGCGCGCCGTGCAGGATCTCGCCGACGACCTCCGGGTCCGCTGCCAGCGGATCATCCTCCGCCAACGCTTGCACCTCCGGCAGATAACCCATCAGCGAGGAGACCGTCCGATAGACGTTGAAGCCCCAGATACCCAGGGCCACGAGCGCGATTGCCAGCACACCGATGCTTCCCCACACAATATATTGCCTCTTTATGGACACTGAACCTCCTCTTCTGCTTCCATCCAATAACACACCGGACGATCCGGCTTCCATTCAGTCAGCTCCGCTGGGAGCACGAATGAAGCATCGCCTGGCTCCATTCGATTCGCCAAAAAGCGCCGATATGAGGGCCGCCCCCACAAGCTGCGATTCACGACCAACACATCCGGGCGTCGATCCAAGGCGGCCTGCACGCCCCACAGCGCGAAGGTGTGGCGGTCTTGATCCGTCACCAGCACGGCATCGGGCGGCGTCTGCGCCAACGTTTCCTCCAGCCAGAGCGCGACCTCATCATCCTGATGCACATCTAACGCGCCCCAATAGCCTCCCAGCAGCAGCGCGGGCAGGAGCAACGCGAGCCACGCCGGGACGCGACGAAGTATCTTCAAATCCGACCACGCCCGCTGTAACCCCTCGCCCAATAGCATCGCCAGAATCGGGAAGGCGGGCACGAGATAAACCAGCGAATCGGGCGTGTCGTAGACAATGGCGTAAGCGGAAAGCAGCGCAAGCGCGCCCGCCAACGCCAGCGCGTCCGTCCGATTTGATTTTCGGCGCGCATCCCAGCCCCACAGCGCAAGCAACGCGCCGAGCGGCGTGAACTGCCGCGCCATCAGCGCCGCCCAGGCCAGCGCGCGCTCCGGCCACGACGCCATCGGCAATCCGAAAGCGTAGCCGTGGTAGAGTCGCGCCGAGACGAAGCGCCACCACCCCGCCAGCGTGTGCAGGTCGCCCCAGGGCTGCGGGCCAGGCCCCAGCCACGGCAGCCACGCATACGCGGAAAGTCCCAGCGCGCAGCCGCCGAGCCACAGCGCCCATCGGCGCCTCCTCGGCCCCGAGGACGGGGCCGAGGAGCGTCGGGGTTGCAACCAGAGTGGCGCCAACAGCACCGTCGTCAGATGCACCGCCATCGAGAGGCCAGCCGCCAATCCGATGAGAAAATCATGTTGGCCGTCGGGCGATTCGCGCCAGAAGAGCGCCAGCGCCACGAAGAAGGCCGCCGTCGTGTAGACCTCCGTGATCAGCGCCTGCGACCAGAAGAGCGGCACGAAGGCCAACGTCCAGGCCGAGGCCAACGTGAGCCACACCGAGACGCCCTTGCGTCGGAGCGTCGCCGTCACCAGCGCGGCCGCGCCCGCCGCCATCAGCGCCGAGAGCACGTGCAAACGCCAGGCCGGATCGCCCCAAGGGACGACCGCGCAAATCCGCGCCAGCACCAGATAGACGGGAAATCCCGGCGGATGGGGCACCTGCGAGCCAAACGCCGCCGCGACGAAATCGCCGCCATCCGCGCCCCAATGCGCCCACGTGAAGGAAGGCGCCATCGTCGCTAAATAAACGGCCAGCGGAATGAGGAATGAAGAATTAAGAATGAGGAATGAAGAATTAAGAATTAAGAATTGAGAATGAAGAATTAAGAATTGAGAATGAAGAATTGAGAATGAAGAACGGTGGGATGTTCCTCTACCTTCCATTCTCTATCCTCCAGCCTCTCTTCTCCTGATTTTCCATTGGGGCGCTCCCCCCTAGACCAAATCGACGACGGTGGCGCCGAAGCCGCCCTCGCGCTGTGGCGCATCCTTATACTCGACCACCGAGGGATGATCTTGCAGGAAGTCGCGGACGGCGCGACGCAGGGCGCCGGTGCCCTTGCCGTGCACCACGCGCACCCACGGCAACTGGGCCATCACGGCCTGCTCTAAATAGCGCTCTAAATTTTGCAGCGCCTCCTCCACCACCTGCCCGCGCAGATCCAACTGGATGCCGGGCGATGTGGCGCGCTCCGGGACTTTCACAGCCCCATCCTGGGGCTGTGCTTTCGATTTGCGCTCCAACAGCTCTAGATCCGCAAGATCGACGCGCGTGTGAATCGCGCCGGCCTGAATCTCGACCTCGTCGCCCTCGATGTCGGTGACGACGCCCTCCATCCCCAGCGAGGGCAGGCGCACGCGATCTCCCTTACGAATGAGGCCGGCATGCGTCTCCGCTGCGGGCATCTCGGTCTCGCGGGGAACTGAGGACGCGGGGAGATCTGCCGTCAACGAGGCGGGCTTCGGCATCCTGGTCTCCGCCGCCTTCACCTCCTGCACGACCTCATCCAACTCCGGCATCGCGTGCTGGGCCGCGAAGGTGCGCAGCTTGCGACGCAGCGCCGAAATCTCCGCCCGCAGCTCCGCCAACTCCGATTCCGCCGTCGCCTCAGCCTGATGCAGCACCTCGCGCCGCTCCGACTCGATGTTGCGCAGACGCTCGCGCAACTCAGACGCCAAATCCTGCGCATCGCGCTGATCCCGCCAGGCCGCATCGCGCGCGCGCGCCTCCTGAATGCGCAACTGGTGCAGATCGTCCAACATATCCTCGGCACGCAACTCCTCGCCCGAAAGCATCCCCTGCGCCCGCTTGATGATCTCCTTGGGCATCCCCAGCCGCCGCGCGATGGCGAAGGCGTTGGAGCGCCCCGGTACGCCGATGCTCAACTCGAAGGTCGGCGCCAGCGTCTCCACATCGAAGGCCATCGAGGCGTTGACGACGCCGGGCGTGTGATGCGCGTAGAGTTTCAGCTCCGAGTAATGCGTCGCGACGAAGGCCGTGCAGCGCCGCTCGCGGAACGTCTCTAACATCGAGCGGGCCAGCGCCGCGCCCTCCGTCGGATCGGTGCCGGCGCCCAGCTCGTCCAACAGAATGAGCGAGCGGTGATCGGCCTGTTCCATAAAGCTCAAGATGTTGGTCATATGCGACGAGAAGGTGGAGAGGCTCTGCTCAATCGACTGCTCGTCGCCGATATCGGCGTAGACGGCCTCGAAGCATGAGAGCGCCGATCCCGATTCGACTGGAATGTGCATCCCCGCCTGCGCCATCAGCGTCAGCAGGCCCACGGTCTTGAGCGAGACGGTCTTGCCGCCGGTGTTCGGGCCGGTGATGACCAGGACGTGCGTCGCGTCATCCAGCACCAGATCGACTTTGACGACTTCCTCCGGGCGCAACAGGGGATGGCGCGCGCCGTGTAATTGCACGACCGTGCCCGGATGGCGCGAGTCGCCCTCGCGCTCCGGCGGTTTTTTCGGCGCGGGATGCAGCTCCGGCGCGGTCGCCTCCAAGTCCTCGGCGTAGCGCGCCCTGGCAAAGACGAGATCAACTTCAGAGAGCGCCGCCACCGAGACGCGAATGGCCTCGGCCTCGCGGGCGACGTGGGCCGTCAGTTCGGCCAGCAGGCGGAAGATCTCCTCCTCCTCGGCCAGGCGCAGCTCGCGCAGGGCGTTGTTCAAATCGACGACGTCCAGCGGCTCGATAAAGAGCGTGACGCCGCTGCCGGAACGATCATGCACGATGCCCGGCACGCGCCCCTTGCTATCGGAGCGCACGGGGAGGACGAAGCGGCCCTCGCGCCGGGTGATGAGCGCTTCCTGGAGATAGGGCGCGATCTGCGATGAGGAAAGCATCCGTTGCAGCTTATGCTGAATGCGCTCCTGCGATTGCTCCATCTCCCGGCGGATGCGCGATAGTTCCGCCGAGGCGTTGTCGCGCACCTGACCGCGATCATCCAGCACGCGCTCGATGTGCTCGGCGACATCGGTCGGCGTCTGGATGCGCCAGGCGATATCGGCCAGACCGGAGCAGCGCGTCTCCGCGCCGGTGAGAATGCGGCGCACGCGCGCGCCGGCCCGCAACGTATCGCGGACGCGCAACAAATCCGTTGGCTGGAGCGTGACGCCGCGCTCGGCCTGCTCGGCCAAGGCGCGAATATCGCGCACGCCGCCCAACGTGAAGGCGGTGCGCACCTCCAAGAGATCGCGCGCCTCGCCCGTCAACGCCAACCGCTCGCGCGCCTCCTCGATGATCGAGGTCGGCGTCAGCGCCAACGCCAAATCCTCGCCGCCCGAAAACTCGGTATATTCGGCCAGGCGCTTCAAGATAACGGGATATTCTAAGGTCATCCAATGACGATTCATCATTCTGCTATGCAACTCCTGTTGTTGTACCTTCGGAATTAAGAATTGCGAATGATGAATTGCGAATCTATTCCGAGATTCACTATTCTAAATTCGCAATTCTAAATTCGCAATTCTAAATTCGCAATTCTAAATTCGCAATTCTAAATTCTTCATTCTTCATTCTTCATTGTTCATTCTCAATTCGTTATTATACCACGTAAAAAGCCCCCAGGGATAAAACCCCAGGGGCTGATGATCCAACGCATCAAGCGACCGATCAGCCGGCGGGCGCTGCGACCTCCGCCTTCTCTTCTTCCTCCTCCGACGATGGCAGATCATCGAAGGGGAAGAGCGTGTCGCAGGAGAGGCACCTGGCCGTATCCTTGCGGGCCTCGACCAACAGCCCGCCACAGGCCGGGCAACGCCGCTTCATCGGGCGCTTCCAGGAGGTGAACTCACATTCCGGCCAATTGGAACACCCGTAGAATGTACGCCCCTTGCGCGTCTTCCGCACCACAATCTCGCCATCCTCGCAATCCGGGCACTTCACGCCGATCTTTTCCAGCCACGGCTCCGTGTACCGGCAATCGGGGAATTTTGAGCAGCCGATGAATTTGCCGTAGCGGCCCCAGCGAATGATCAGCGGGGCGCCGCATTTCGGACAATCGCGGCCCACGTGCTCGACCTGCTTCATCTTGGGGATCGCCTCTTCTGCCTTGGCCAGCGTCTCGGCGAAGGGGTCGTAGAAATCGCGCAACACCTTCACCCAATCCATCTCGCCCTCGGCGACCTTGTCTAACTGCTCTTCCATATCCGCCGTGAAGTCCACATTGATCAGGCCGGGGAAGTGCTCGACTAAGAGGTCGTTGACCAGAACGCCGGTCTCCGTCGGCTCGAAACTGCGGCGCACGCGCGTGACGTAGCCGCGGTGGAAGAGCGTGGAGAGAATTGCGGCGTAAGTGGAAGGCCGCCCGATGCCGTACTCCTCCATCGTGCGGATGAGCGACGCATCGGAGTAACGCGGCGGCGGTTGTGTGAAGTGCTGCTCCGGCAGCAAGCGCACCAGATCCACTTGCGCGCCCACCTTGAGCGGCGGGATCACCTGCGAGGTCGATTTCTCGTCGTCCTCGTCCCTGGCGATGTCGTAGACGATCAAATAGCCGGGGAAGCGCAGAATCGAACCGGACGCGCGGAAGAGGTATGGCTTCTCCTCCTCGTGCTCCGCGCCGGCCAAAATATCGGCGCGCCGCGTCTCGTAGACCGCCGGCAGCATCTGGCTCGCCACGAAGCGCCGCCAGATCAGCTCGTAAAGACGGCGTTGGTCGCTGCTGAGATACGACTTGATCTTGTCAGGCGTGTTGCGCACATCGGTGGGCCGGATGGCCTCGTGGGCCTCCTGCGCCGCCTTGGCGCGCGTCTTGTAGATGGGCGGCTTCTTGGGCAGGAATTTGGCCCCGTAGCGATCTTGGATGTACGCCCGCGCCGCCTGCTGCGCCTGCTCGGAGATGTTGGTGCTGTCCGTGCGCATATAGGTGATCAAACCCGAAGGATCGCCGTTGCCCACGTCGATGCCCTCGTAGAGCTGCTGCGCAACGCGCATCGTCTTCTTAGCCGTGAAGCGGAGCTTGTTCGCCGCGTCCTGCTGCATCGCGCTGGTCGTGTACGGCGGCGAGGGATTGCGGCGTCGCTTCCCTTTCTTGACCTTGGTGACGACGTAGATCGCCTTCTCCAGGTCATCAAGAATCGGATCGACCTCTTCCTGCGAGTGGAGTTCAAACTCTTCGTCCCGGATGCGGACCAGGTTTGCGATGAAGGCGCGCGTCTTCTCCGCGGGTTCCGAGGGCTGCGGCTTCAGTTCCGCGTCGATGCTCCAGTATTCCTCGGGATCAAACGCCTCGATCTCGCGCTCGCGCTCGACGATCAAGCGCAGGGCCACGGATTGGACACGCCCAGCGGAGAGGCGGCTGCGAACTTTGCGCCACAGCAGCGGACTGAGCTTGTAGCCGACCAAGCGATCCAAGATGCGACGCGCCTGCTGGGCGTCCACGCGATCCATATCGATGGTGCGCGGGTGCGAGAAGGCCTCGTCGACGGCGTCGTGGGTGATCTCGTGAAAGACCACGCGCCGCAACTGCTCCTCGGTCAATTCCAACACCTCACTCAGATGCCAGGCAATCGCCTCACCCTCGCGATCTGGGTCGGTGGCTAAGTAGACCTCGGCGGCGTTCTCGACCTCCGACCGCAACACCTTCACCACGTCGCGCTTCTCGTTCGGTACGCGATAACGCGGCTCGAAGTCGTTCTCCACATCCACGGAGAGCTTGGAGCGCAGCAGATCGCGCACATGCCCGACCGACGCCTTGACCGTGTAGTCCTTGCCCAAAAACCGGCCCACCGTCCGAGCCTTCGTCGGCGACTCGACAATCACGACC
>CAZCAI010000197.1:0-7400 GCA_964496595.1 uncultured Anaerolineales bacterium | reverse complement strand
AGATGGCCTGTGTGGAGGTCAAAGGCAAGGATCCCTCAATGCCGTACATCTATACGCAGGTGGCGAAGCAGAACGGCGTCGATGCCGTGGAGCCGGGACAGCGATTGGTGTACACCATCACCTACGCCAACCTCTCACAGTCGGATTTACCGATTCACAACGTCGTGCTGACCGAGACCATCGCGCCCGCCGCGTATGTTAACTTCGACGGCGGATCCGAACAATCCATCATCGGGTTGAGTGGTCAGTGGTTACGAATAGCCGATGGCAAGTACGTCTTCCAGCTTTCCGATAATGGCGGCACGTTGGACGTGGGCGCTTCCGGGCAGGTGACCTTCGCCGTCCAGTTGGCGGAGTCGATCCCCGCGACCTATCGGGAAATCGTCAACCGCGTGGACATGGGCTACACGACGGATCTGATCGTCATAGACAACAGCCTGAACCGGGCGGTGGATCGCGATCCGCTCCCCGGCGATACGGAGATCTACCTGCCGTTGATCCTCAAGCAACACTGATCTCCAGCAGCCAGAAGAGGGACGTGGAGGAGCGTCACGCTGTAGCTTCTCCACGTCCTCTGATTTTACCGGGCCGGCGCGATCAGCCTTCTGCCTTCCGAGAAGCCCCGGGCAGGTTGCCTCAACTATCGAGCCATTTGCAGCTTCCCGGAAGGATTAGGCGCGTCCCTTGAGTAGCTACGGCGAGACTTCCCTTTTTGTGGTTTCGTGCTAAAGTGAAGTGAAAGTATTGTAGTCAGTTGAGAGAGATCACCGTTGTTTCCTTATCCACACTATCCACACTTCATCAGCGATTCTAAATCTTTGTAGGGAGGATGCTATGCTATATTTGATCATCTTGCTAATTTACCTGGGGTTGTTCTTTTATCTACAGGATTATCTCCAAAAACATCCTCTGGAAGTGAGCCAGGAGTATGTACACCCAGAGATGCGCGCTCTCCGGCTGTTATGGTACCTGGGTGGGCCATTGCTTCTCCCCCTGATGGGCATCTTGTGGGGCGGCATCCTGCGCCCTGATATTTTGGGATGGGTGAGTATTTTAGTCGTCTCTACTTTTCTCCCCTTGATTGTCTTCCTGCTCTTCGCCTGGTGGACGGGTGTAGTTTCAGCGGGGGTTGCCTTTTCGTTGGCGGGCGTTTGTGTGTTTTTATCCTTGTTATTTTCTCCCTTGCTTTTACTCTCTGATATATCCTTGGTGTTGATCTTACTCTTTATGATCAGCTTACTCATCCCGCCTACTTTGACGATCTTGGCAATCTTCTTCTGGGCGCCGGAATTTTTCCCTTTTCCGCCGGATATGGAGGGCTATCGCCGGCAAGCTTTGGCCTATTTTGCTGGATACTTCACGGGCTATCCCAAACCCTCGATTGTCGTCGTCAAGGGCGAACTCAAGACCCGCATCGCCGGCAATCCCTTTCACGGCAGCGGGCCGGGCCTGGTGATCACGGAACCCCATAACGCGGCGGCGATCAAAGACTCCGCCAGGTTCCGAGGCGTCTTTGGGCCGGGAACGATAGTGACCGATGCCAATGAACAGGTGCATTCGGTCGTCGATCTGTTACAGCAGCTTCGAGCGGAGCGCGTCGAGGCGATCACCCGGGATGGCATCAAAGTCAATTTACCGATCGCTTCGATTTTCTGCATTAATCCTGGGGAGAGAGTGCCGGAGTTAGGGGGGAAATGGCCCTATCGCAGTAGCGAAGCGTACAAAGCCGTCTTCGCCGCCGAGGTCAACCCGGAAGGCAAGACCCCGTTGGATGCCCATCAATCGTTGCCCTGGGAGGATCTCCCGCTAACCGTCGCCAAGCACTACGTCAAGCAGGAGGTGGCGCGCTACAGCTTGGACGATCTGTACGCTATGGAAGGACAATTGCCGCGCAGCGCGATTGGCGGGGAGGTCAAAGATCGTGTGAAAGCCGAAATCGAGCCGAAGGGCGTTCGCATCGATGGCGGCGGTGTGGGTAACAAAATCATCCCGGTGGATGAGGGCGTCGTGATGCAGCGCATCGAGGCGTGGAAGGCGCGGTGGATCAGCGATATAATGAAGAAGAGCGGTCAGGCCTTGGCCCAACGCCAGAAGCAACTTGGGCGGGTGCGGGGGCAAGTACTGGTCGAATTGACGCGCGGCTTATTTAAAGAATCCGATAAGTTCAATTCCCTGAGCCAGGCCGAAGCGCGGACGTTAATGACCGTCCGATTATTAGAGACATTGGATCATATCGCGCGGACGCCGGAGGTCAAAGCATTACTACCAGAATCTGCAACCAAAATAGTCGAACGGGCGCGCATGCAAATTGCGGGTGAAGTTGCCGAGAAAAAGGAGGTGTCCGCATGACAGATCGAAAAAGCCGCATGACATCATCTCTCTTTGGATTGATCATTCTCATCGTCCCGATTGTGATGGCGGCGCTCATCCTGGTCGTGGCGCCTCATTTGCTGCGCGAGATGCTCCAAGAGGAGCGGATGCAATTCCCCTTAGCAATGATTGGCCTGACGGCCAGCCTGGGGTTCGGCGTTTGGCATGTGCGGACGTTGTTTGTTCAAATCCTGCGCCAGCTTTATGATCTCTCGGAGGAGGATGCGGAGGAGTACATACGCCTGGTGATGGTGGGCCTTCCTCAACGCAAGCCTTTGCATCCCATCTGGCGCGTTCAAGAGGGACACGCCATGCCGGATGGGCCGGCCACGATGCGCGAAATTGGCGGGCCGGGGTTCCTCAGTGTGGGCCACGATTCGGCGGTCGTGACCTCGCACCTGGGGAAGTTGTATCGCGTCATAGGGCCGGGCTTCCATATTTTAGAGCCCTTCGAGAAAGTGTGGGACGTGATCGACCTCCGTCCGCAGCGCCGCACCGTCAGCGTGGAGATGATGACGCGCGACGGCATCCCCATCTCCTGTGAGGCCAGCGTCCGCTTCCGCATCGACGATGGCGGCCAAGAGCCGACCGCAGATGTGCCCTATCCCTTTGATGAGCAAGCGGTCGTCACGGCGGCGACGATCAAGCGTCGCAAGCCCGGCGGCGTGATCCAAGATTGGACCGGCCGCATCTCTGGCGGTTCCTTAGATGGCGCCATCCGCAATCGCTTGGAAACGTACAACTTAGACGAATTTTTAGCCTCATCCGAAGATTCGGCGCCCCCCGGCGCTCAGTTAGAAAAAGAAATCTTCGAATCTGTGCGCGAGGAGGGTAAGGGGATGGGCATCATTGTAGAGGATGTACAGCTTGGCCCAATCCAACCGGACGAGGAGGCTGTCTCCCGACAGTGGCTGGAAGCGTGGCAATCCGAATGGCAAAATTTCGCGGCCAGGCAGATTACCGAGGGTGAGGTCTATCAGAAGCAATTAATAGAGCGAACTCGGGTTCAGACCCAGGTGGAGCTAGTCACCGGAATGGCGCCCATCATCCAACAGCTTCACGAGGAGGGTGGAGAGGAAGCGCGCCAGGTGCTTTTGTTGCGCTTCCTGAATGTCATGCAGACGATGGCGGATCAGGAGCCATTGGTGCGTCACCTGATGTTCCAACAGGCCGGTTTCCTCCAGGACGTGATCGCCAAGTTATATGGTCATGAACAGATGAACCATCTCGTCTCGCCTGGAGATCAAGAATCCGGTGATCAACCGGCGCTTCCCTCTTCCACCTGAGACGTCATGGAGTTCGAAAATTTAAAATCTCCCAAGCCTGATACTGTTTCCCAGAGAACAGATCGCGTTTGGGAGGTTTATTTTCTTGGAACAGCTTATGCGATTTGTCTGTCTTCCTGAAGCGCTGACGTTAGCGACGCTGTTGGCGCTGGAGGACATCCCGGCGGAGTTTCGTGATCCGTTGGAAACGGATGTGCGGCGCGCGGTAGCGAAAGGACGCTTGGAAGATGCGCTCGCCATCGCCGAGCGCATCTTCTCCACCGCGTGGATGGCTCATCATCGCGAGGCGGCTGCGTTGGCGCGGGCGCTGCAGGCGGATGTGCTGTGGCGGCTTCAGCGTCCGGAGGAGGCCCTGGAGCAGATCCGCTGGGCCTTGAATTCGATAGAACTCTCGGTGACGCAAGTCGCGCGCTACAACGAGGCGATGATCGTCTACTTTGAGGGCGTCATCCACTACGCCCTCCGCTCTGAGGAGCAGGTGCGCCAGACCTTCGCGCACACTCACACGCTCCTGACCGACAACGAGCGCTTCTGGGGCTTTCAACATCAAACCGATCGTGTGCTGGCGTGCCGGGCCGTGGCCCATTGGATGTCTAGCTTGACCGTGCTCTTATCACAGTTGCCCGGAGATGAATTTACCGTCATCGCGCCGCTCTACGAGTTTGTCAATCAAGTCGTCGTCCTGACCGGCGCGTATCCTATCTTCCCCTTTCACCTCACACTGCCCGGCGAGGTACTCAGGCGCTACCTGCCGCCGACGTTGATCCCTTTAGAAATCGGCCCGCTCTCCTTTTTACAACTCCACCCGGGGATGCACTATCTCGCGCTCACCATCCCCTCGGAGGGCTATTTATTGCCCGAAAGCCGGGATGGAGATATACTTCTGATCCAAGTCACGTCGCAGGCTTCGCCCGCCGAGGGCGTCAGCTTGAGCAAGGAGCAACCTTTTACCCGGAGATCGGATGGACGAGTCGTTTTTCGCCCGCGCAGGCAGCCGGAGGGATTCGTGGGCATCCCGCTGGCCCTTATCAGAGAGCAACAGGAGGATGTATGATGAACGGTGAACATCAGGTGCTGGTCATTGGCGCAGCCGGATTGGATATGAAGGTCTGGCCGCTCTCCCCGGCGCTGGAGTCGGGGCGCTCGAACCCGGGGCGGATTCGATGCGAGTGGGGCGGCGTGGCGCGCAACATCGCGGAGAATCTGGCGCGGTTGGGCGCCGACGTCCAGTTCATCACCGCCGTGGGCGATGACGAGTGGGGCGAGCGGTTGCTGGATAATCTCGTCAACTTGGGGATCAACACGGAGGAGGTGTTGGTCGTCCCAGGCCACCCGACCAGTTCCTATGTCCGCCTGCATCATTTGGATGGTCAATTCTGGATCGGCTTCGACGATATGGAGATCATCCGGCAGATCACGCCGGGCTATCTCTATCAGCGCCGGGGGCTGGTCAAAGCGGCCGATATGGTCTGCATCGACGCGAATCTCTCCGCCAATGCCCTGCGCACGCTTTTCCGGCTCACCCAAGCTTACGAGGCGCCCGTCTGCGTGGATCCCACGGCGGCGCTGTTGACCCACCGCCTGCATCCCTACCTTCCGGAGATCACGGTGCTCACGCCCGATAAGCTGGAGGCTGAGGCGCTCTTGGGCGAGACCTTGGATAACGACGAGGCGATTGCTCAAGGCGCGCAGCGATTGGTGCAGTTGGGCGTCGATTTGGCCGTCATCACGCTGGGCGCGGAGGGATTGTACTACGCCACTACCGAGGAGAATGGCCGGGTGCCGGCGTTCCCCGTCGATGTGGTCGACGCTACCGGCGTGGGGGATGCGTTGACGGCGGCGGTGGCTTTCGGCTTGCTGGAGGATGTCTCGCCCGGCGAGGCCGTGCGCTTGGGGATGGCGGCCGCCGCGCAGTCGCTGGAGTGCGACGCCACAGTCTGCCCCACCATCAACCTCGAGGTGCTGTACGACCGTTTGATGTAGGGGCTGTGCTGCGCTTCGATTGGGAGATGAGCCGCCAGTTTCCTGGGCCGCGTCACGCGCTCCCTGGGCGCTGCTCCCACGCTTTCCACTGGATGCAACTGCGCAGTAGAATCCACAAGCGCCGACCACCTGGTCGGCGCTGAACTCTTCTTCTCTTATCCTCTCGCGCATCATGGCACCCCCGGCTCTTTGATGTGCCAGTGCATGTGCGGCGTGACGCCCGGCGCGGCGGCGTTGGTGCGGACGTAGAAGCCGGTTTCGTCCAGCCCAAGCTGGCGCGCCGTCTCCTGAACCGCCTGCACCATCGAGGAGAGCAGCTCGCCATCCAATGCCATCGTTATTCCCCTTTAGCCGCGACGCGCGTCATCTGCCACATCATCGCTAACGCGAGCGCGTAGACGAGGGCGGAGGCGAGAATGGTCAGGCGAAAGCCCACGTGAATGGCCAGGGCCGTCGCCGAGGCGGAGCCGAGCACTGAGGTGACGCCGTTGACGCCCCACAACCACGGCACCACGCCGGGCCGATGTGCGCCCGTCCAGCGAATCGCAGTGGGGAACGGGATGCCCATCAGGAAGCCCAGCACGCAGAGCAGCAGGATCGCCACGGGCAAGCGCGCGGCCAGCGGCAATTTGAGCGTCGCTTCTAAGATGGGGATGCTCCACAGCGTGTGCAACAGGATCACGACGACGAGCGCCGCCAGCGCCATCTTGAGATGCCGCGTGAGCTTGTCGGCGGGCCAACGACTGCTCCAGAGGCTTCCCATGCCGCTGGAGAGCAGCAGCGAGAAGAGCACGACAACGAGCGAGTAGACCGGTCGCCCCAAATAGACGGTGAGCTTCTGAATGGTCGGGATTTCCACCAGCATAAAGGCGACGCCCAACGCGCCGAAGTACCCGATCATAGGAAGGGAGGGGCGGGCCAACCCGCGTCGCCGCGAGCCGATGATCAAGGGCACGAGGATGATGGCGACGGCCAAAAAGAGGCTGACGCCGATGACGGTGAAGAGGATGACGATGGCCTCCATGCTCGTGCGGTAGACGCCGCTGGCGCTTAACGACGGATCAATGAGATCGCCTAACAGCACCAGGTTGAAGAAGAAGGGCCGGTCGTCGGTGGCGGGGGAGATGTCCAGCGGATATGCCGCGATATAGGCCTCGTGATCGGGCGCGGCGATAAATTCTCCGACGGTCTCGTGCGGGGCGACGCCGGGCGCGTAGATGACCGTGAAACCCAGCGAGTCGGCGGTTTCCTGGAGTTGGGCGACCTCCTCGGCGGTGAAGGGCTGGCGCTTGAAGAGTACGGTGGACAGCCCCTCAGTCTGCGCGCTCGAACTGGCGAACGCGACCACGGCGATGTGTTGGCGTGGATCAGCGACGCCGCCGGCCTCCCAGCCTGCCATGCCGGTCGCCGCCAGGCGCATGGTCTCTGCCGGACGGCCATCCAAATACCAGCGGGAGACGGTGAGGATGCCGCGCTCGGTCAGGTGTTCGTAATAGGTCTCGAACGCCTCGCGCGTGTAGAGGCTGTTTTCCGAAAGCGCGAAGGCGCCCGATCCGCCGGCGGCCCAGGTGTCGATCAGTGAGGCCTGGATCACGTCGTAATGCTCGGCGCTGCGGTCGATGAAGCCGCGCGCGTCGGCGATTGCCACCTCGACGTCGGGACGCTCGTAGAGGTGCCCGGCGAAGTCGGCGAAGTCGTGGCGCACGGCGTTGATGACCGCCGGGTTCACCTCCACCGCCGTGACGTGGGGCGCGCCGGTAG
>CAZCAI010000196.1:0-7530 GCA_964496595.1 uncultured Anaerolineales bacterium | reverse complement strand
TTACATTATAAAGCGCCGCTTGATCTCCTCTCTGATTCCGGTAGACTGGCACGTAGGTTGAATCTCAGAACCAGTATAATCCAGGAGGCTATAACTTATGCCCAACTTTCAATTGATTGCGCTTGATATTGACGGCACGCTCGCCAACGCTCAGCGAAATCTCACGGCGGAGACGCTGCGCGTGCTCCACGCCCTGTTGGCGGCGGATGTGGAGATTGTGTTGGTGACGGGCCTCAACCCATGGCCCGCGCGCCGCTACGTCGCGCAGATCGGCCCGATCCACGCGATTTGTCTCAACGGGATTTTCTTGATGAAAGGGGTGGAGATTCACGCCGGCAGTTTTCTCGATCCGGCGGTAGCGCGCGAGGCGGCGCGCTTTATCGTCGCGCGAGGGTACGTCCCGCTGGTCTACGGCGCGGATGGCGTCACGCGCTATCTCCCGGCCGATGAAGGAGATGATGCGGAGGCGATGCGCGAAGTCTCCGAGCTGATCTCCGAGCGCGACTATCAGCCGTTCGAGGCGGTGGATGCGCTAGACGCGCTCTTTGCGGTGACGCCGGCCCAGGTCTCCGTCTGTGAGACGGGCGAGCGGGCGGCGCGGCTCCAGCCCGAACTCGCGGCGGCCTTCGATGATCGCGCCTACGTCGTCTACCAGCCGGGGCCGCGCGCGTGGTTGGAGGTCAATCACCCGGACGCGCGCAAGGATGTGGCGTTGTTGCACTTCGCGCAGCGACGCGACATCCCGCCGGAGCGCATCGTCTACTTTGGCGATAGCCTCAACGACCTGCCAGTCTTTCGGGCGCTCCCGCACGCCGTCGCGATGGGCAACGCGCGCCCAGAGGTGAAGGAGCTGGCGTGGCGTATCGCGCCCTCGAATGAGGAGGATGGCGTCGCGCGGATGTTGGCGGAGTTGTTCGTCGTAAGCTAAGAAACGAGCAGAGCGAGTGGAGTAGCGTGGTTCCCCCAAGGCCCCAAAGCCGGGGGAGCGTCCTGACGGTACTCCGCTACGCTTCGTACCTGACTACGAACGAATTAACTACGAACGGGTTTTCTATCATTCGCGATCCCATTTCGCGCCGTAGCGATCAATGGGATAGGCGCGCCATTTCTCCGCTAACCATTCTCTGCCATAAGTTTCTGCGTACTCGTGGATGCTGGACCACGCCCACAAGCTCATACGATCCACATATCCGTGTTTGATGGGGTTGTAGTGGATGTAGTTCATCGTGGCCCAGTGATGGCGGGGGCTGCGAATCAAGCGGTCGCTGAAGCGATACCAGACCTGGCGTCCCCGCTGATGGTGTCGTCCGTTGATGGTCGTGGCTACGCGGCTGTGGAGGAGGCGGAGAAGTTCGCTCACGGCGTAAAGATCCTCCGTCTCTATTATGATGTGGTAGTGATTGGGAAGGAAGACCCAGGCGGAGTAGGGGATCTCGGCCTCAGTGAAGGCGTCCAGGGTTTTATCCGCGAGTAGCGAGAGGTCATCGGGGTTTTGGAAGATGTGATGGTGCTCGTAACATGTGGCGGTGATGAAGTATTCGCCGGGCGTCTCGCGAAAGTGGGGCGGGGCATGGAGGGGCATGCCGCGCGCGCGGCGCTCTTCGAGTACCTCTTGGCGTTCTTCGAGGGACATTTTGCGGTAGTTGTACATAAAGGTTCCTTTGTTCGTAGTAAGCTAGTTTGTAGTAAGCTACGTAACGAGCAAAGCGAGTGGAGTAGCGTTTTGACGGTACTCCGCTACGCTTCGTACCTGACTACGAACGAACAGATCTCTACGAACTTATGGGAAATTTCAGCGTGAAGGTCGTTCCCTCGCCCGCGACGCTCTCGAACTCGATGTCGCCGCCAACCTCGGTGACGATGCCGTAGCTGATGGAGAGGCCCAGGCCGGTGCCTTCGCCGGGGGGCTTGGTGGTGAAGAAGGGGTCGAAGAGGCGCTTTTGGTCCTCCGGCGGGATGCCGCAGCCGTTATCGCGCACGCGGGCGACGACGTGCTCGCCCTCAACGGCGGTGGCGATTTCCAGCACTTTGCGGTAATCGCGCTGTGACTCGCGCTCCGCTTGTTTCTCCATCGCGTACTCGGCGTTGCTGATCAGGTTGAGGAAGACCTGCTCCAGTTTGTGGGGATCGGCCAGAATGGGAGGGAGATCGTCGACCAGATCGAGCCGGACATCCACCTCGCTGTGACGCAGCCGCGCGTCGGCCAAGATGAAGCAATCGGAGATCGGCTGATTGAGGTCGATGGGTTGGGGCGGCTCCTGCGCGATCCGGCCGAAGGTACGCAGGTGATCGACGATCCGCCGGCAACGCTCGATATCGCCCTCGAAGTTGGCGGCGGTCTCTGCTAACGATGCGGCGATCTCCTCGACGCTCTGCTCCGAGGCGGAGAGGCGCGAGGCGAAGGTCTTGAGAAAATCGGCCTCAAAAGTAATGGCCGTGAGCGGTTGGTTTAGCTCGTGCGCCACACTGGTCGCCATCTCGCCCAGCGCGGCCATCTTATCCAGTTGGATTGCCTTGGCGCGCTCTTGCTCTAACTCGCGGACTTTTTCATCCACCATCTCCTCTAAGTGATTGGCGTATTGCAAAAGCTTTACTTCCGCCTGCTTGCGTTTGGTGATGTCGGTGATGCCCTCCAGGACGTTGATCACCTTGCCTTGCGCATCTTGGATGGGCTGGGCGATGATGGTATACCAGCGCCCGGTGAGGGGATTTTTCCGTTCGTGGATGTGGACTTCTCCGGTTTGAAAAGCTATCTGGGTTCCGCAACCCTCGCAGGGCGTCTCTTGCCTCTCGTAGAAGCGATGACAAAGTTGCCCCGTCGCCGCCTGGGGGTGGGGGAACATCTGAGCGATTTTGCGGTTGGTCCAAGCGATGGTCATATCCGGGTTGATCAACGTCAGTCCGGTTTCCAACGCCGAGAGGATGTTATCCAGGCGCTCGCGCTCTTGGAGAATAGCCTTTTCCGTCTGCCGGCGTTTGGCGATCTCGTCTTTCAAGGCGGCGTTCAGCTCGCGCATCTGCATCAGATCGTCGAAGCGCGCGGCCGCGATTTCGATGGCGCGGCTGACGTCGCGGCGGGAGGCGGGCTTGACCAGGTAGTAGCCGATGCCCGACTCGGTGGCCTGGGCGACTAAATCGGGGCTTTCGTGCGCCGTCAGAGCGACGATGGGCGTGGGGCACTGCGCCGTGATCTGCCTGGCCGCCGCGAGGCCGTCCATTTCCAGGAGATTGATGTCCATGATGACGACGTCCGGCCGCAATGAGGCGGTCATCTCGATGGCCTGCCGCCCGCTGCCCGTGTGGTCGATGACCTGGTAGCTCTCATCCTCTAACATGCCGCGCAGCTTTTCGCCGACTAAGAAATCGTCCTCAACGATGAGGACGCGCTTGGGGGATGGGTTGTTTGTGGTTTGCATTGTGATCTCCTTAGAGAATGATGAATTGCGAATGATGAATTTCGAATTTCGAATGAATTGCGCAATGGAATGGCGTGCCGTTGTGTATCACGAGAGACGCCACTCCGCTTGCGCCTTTCAGTCTCCGCTCCGAGGCTAACTACGAACCCCACTCTACGTCTCTCGGAGGCCTTGCTCTTTGGTCCCGGCCTTGAAGTGGAGTTCGGTTTCCGCGCCGTCGGGGGTGTTGCGCAAAGTGATCTGGCCCTGGAGGCTGTGGCGCACCGACCGCTTGATGATATCCAGCCCGGCGCTGTGGCTTTCCAGGTTGAGCACCTCCTCCGGGAAGCCGGGGCCGTCGTTGCGATAGATCAGGGTGATTATATTATCCTCCTGGGTAATCTGCACCTCGATATGCACGGCGTCGCGGTCGGCGATGGCGTGTTTGAGGGTGTTGGTGGTCAGTTCGCTGAGGATGAGGGCCAGGTGATGGGCCTGCCCCGGCTCGACGGTGATGGCGGTGGGGGGAATATCTAACGTGAAGCTCACATCGTCTAAGGCGTTTTGAAGGGACATCTGGATAATCGTTTCGGCCAATTGACCGAGGTTGAGCGGCGCCCATTCCTGCTCCGAGAGCATTTGGTGGACCTGGGCCAGGCCCATAATGCGTTGGGTCAGATCCTCGATGATGGGGCCGTAGGCCGGCAGGGCCTCCGGCGGGGCGTGGCGGCGCTCGATGTAGAGCATGCCCAGGATGCCATCCAGGTTGTTTTTGACGCGATGATTGACCTCGTGCAGAAGCAGGGCCTTGGTTTCGGCGTCCTGCCGCGCTTGTTCGTACAGTTGGGCGTTGTACACGGCGATGGCCGCGTAGCCGGCCAGCCCTCGTAGTATCTCGGCGTCCCGGTCATCGAAGGCGGCCACGGGCGCGGCGGTGAGCGAGAGGGCGCCTAAGCTTTGATCGTGGGCGATAAGCGGTGCGACGAGCAGGGAGCGGTAGGGGGGCGGGACGGGGCCGGGTACATAGCGAGGGTCGGCGGTCACATCCGGCGCGTTGATGGGCTGGCGTTCTTGAATCGCCCGGCCCACGACGCCCTCGCCGGCGTGGAAGATGAGTCGCCGTTTTTCTGCAGGGATCATGTTTGAGGCGGCGCGATGGCGCAGGTTCCCATGCTCATCTAAGAGTTGGATGCTCGCGGTGTGCCCCTGGCTGAAAAAGTAGGGGATGGCCTGGAGGATGCGCTCCAATACCTCTTCCAGCGATAGCGTGGAGGTGAGGCTCCTGACGATGGCGTTCAGTTCCGCCAGCTTGCGGTTGTGCTGTTTGAGGGCCTCTGCGGCCTGCTTGCGCTCCGTGATATTCAGCAGGACGCCATCCCAGAGAATGCCGCCATCCGGCAAGCGCCGAGGATCGGATGATCCGTGCAGCCACTTGATTTTCCCCGTCGGGGTGATGGTGCGGAACTCGTGCGACCAGCGCCGCATAGCTTGCGCGGCCTCCGCGATGGAGCGCTGGAAGTCCGCGCGGTCATCGGGGTGAATATCGTCAAATGGCGGGGCTTCGTCCATCAATTCCTCCAGCGGCCGCTCGAAAAGTTCCGCACCGCTGGCGCTCATATAGGGAACGGAGAACGTCCCATCCGGCCCGATGCGGAACTGGTAGACCGCGCCGGGGATATTGTCCGCCAACTCGCGATGGCGGCGTTCGCTCTCGCGCAGGGCCTTTTCCATCTGCTTGCGTGCGGTGACGTCTTGGACGACGCCGGTGACTTTGAGCGGATTTCCTTGGGCGTCGCGTTCTACCTCGGCAATCGAGGCGATGATTTTGGTCTGATCGGAGTTCTGGGGATGGATCTCAAATTCTAGATTGTAGTCGGCCCCATCTTCGATTAAATCGATCAGCGCTTGATGTACGCGCTCCCGCTCTGGGATACAGCGTTCAACCTCATCCACGGAGAAATCCTCGGCGGTGGGATCAAAGCCGTAGATGCGTTTCACCTCATCCGATCCCCAAAACCGATCTGTGTGCACATCGTATTCCCAGTTTCCGACGCGGCCCAAGCGCTGTGCTTTTTTATAGCGCGCCGCGTTCTCCTTGAGCTGCATCTCCAATTTCTTGCGCGCGGTGATGTCCATAAAGGATGCAATCACCTCTGTGATCTTTCCCGCAGCGTCAAATACAGGGTCAGCGCTGACTGTATTCCAAGTTACTTCATTTTCACCAGGGCGAACCTCGCCCATAACGAAGCCTCGGAGCGGCTGCCCGGTTCTGAGCACGCGCGCGGCGGGATATTCCTCCACGGGCATTGGCGTCCCATCCTCGCGTAAAAATTGCCATGTTGGATCCGTGATGCCCGCGCCTACTATCTGATCCTCGGTCAACCCAAGCAATTCGTGCGCCTTGGCATTGCAGGCAATAACTTGTAAATCTGTCCCATGCACGACGACGCCCGCTTGGATATGGTCGAGGAGCGCGCGGTATTTTTCCTCACTCGCGCGCAGGGCGTCTTGCGCCCGCTTGCGGTCGGTGATGTCGGTCGCCAAGCCTTCGATGATGTACTCGTCTCCAACCTGGCGCTTGCTGATGAAGCGGTCGTGAAACCAGCGCCACTGGCCCTTGATGTCTTGAATCCGGTACTCGATGTCGAAACCAGCTCCCTTATCACTCTCCGCGATGGCCTCATCCACGGCGCTTTGATCGTCGGGATGGATGGCGTCGTGCCACAGGTAGGGATTGGCGATCAAATCGGCGGGCGCATAGCCCAGCACCTCTTGAACGCGCTGGGACCAGTAGAGTGCGCCTCGTTGGTCCGAGTAGATGTAGAGGATGTCCGGCGATCCCTCTACCAGGCGGCGATACTTTTCCTCACTCGCACGCAGCGCTTGCTCGGCCTGCTGGCGCTCGGTGATGTCGCTAGAAATCCCGCCCACGCCTATCAGCGTGCCTTCGGCATCGTACATCGGGAATTTGACGGAGAGCGCGGTATGTTGCTGCCCATCGGCCTGAATGGCTGTCTCTTCAAATTGATGTGGCGCCCCACTTTGAATAACTTGCTCATCGTGCGCTTGATGTTCCGCGGCCATCTCGGCGGGCGTCAAATCGTAGGATGTTTTGCTCAGCACTGCATCACGCGTAACGTCAAAGGCTCGTTCAAAGGCCCGGTTGATCAGTGTGAAGTGTCCTTTCATATCCTTGAGATAGATAATGGTGGGTGTATACTTCAATATCGCGCTCAACCGGCCCTCACTCTCGCGGAGCGCATCTTGCGCTTGCTGGCGCTCGGTGATGTCCATGGTATTGAATCCCACACTTACGACTTGCTCCCCTTCGATCACCGGATGATAGGTAAAAGCAAACCAGCGCGTTGTCCCATCAGGTAGCGTGAACGGTTTTGCGACTTTGACCGTTTCACCGGTTAGCGCTCTGGCAAAATCGGCAGCGAATTCAGCACGGTCGCGTTCCAAGACAAATTTCTCTATCGCATCGCCTTCGCTGATCGACGTTCCGAAGACGGCTTGCGTGTTCACCTGCGCCACCCGGTTGCACGCCAGGACCGTCCCCTGGGGATCCACCAACACAAAGGATTGCTCCGTGGCATTGGTCAAGGCGCGCAGTTTGGCTTCGCGTTCCTGTAGCGCTGCCGTGCGCGTGCGGACGGTCGCCTCAAGCTGCGCGTTCTGCTCGCGCAGGGCCGCCTGGCTGGCGCGCAGCTCCCTTTGGAGGCGCATCCGCTCCCCGGCGCGCTGCAAGGTGTTCTCCAGCAGCACGTGATCCACCGGCTTGGGCAGAAAATCCGCCGCGCCGGCCCGCACCGCCGCCAAGATCGCCTCCTGATTTCCGTGCCCGGAGGCCAGGATCACGTGGGCCTCGGGATCGTGCGCGCGGATCGCCGTGAGCACCTCCAGGCCGGACATGTCGGGCATCCGCAGATCGGTGATCACGACCTCCGGCTGCTCCTGATGATACAGTTCCAGCCCGGCGCGCCCGCCCTCCGCCGTGATGACCGTGTAGCCTATCAACCGGACATTGCGGGCAAACGCGCGCAACACGCGCGTCTCGTCATCTATAATTAACACCGTGATCGGCATACTGTCTCCTCGGGAAATGATGAATTTGGAATTGCGAATTGCGAAT
>CAZCAI010000195.1:0-7548 GCA_964496595.1 uncultured Anaerolineales bacterium | reverse complement strand
TATTTTCTACATATGACAAATGCAGTGAAGGTAACTAAGAGTGTTTACACCCATAAGAAATCCTCAAAATAACCTCAATCCGAAAGGAGACGATAACATGACAGGCTATGTGCATCAACGACGCAGCTTACACGAGATCACCCAGGCGATGGTCGCCACGGCGATGGGCCGCGAGCCGGCGGATCTGATCATCCGCAATGCGCGGCTGGTCAACGTCAACGTCGCGCGGATCCAGTCCGGCGTCGATATTGCCGTGCGCCACGGCTTCATCGCGCTGGTGGGCGACGCCTCCCACATCCCCGTGGGCGAGGAGACGACGGTGGTGGACGCCCACAGGCGCTACGTGTTGCCCGGCTTCATCGACACGCACGATCACGTGGAGAGCAGCATGGTCGATGTGCGCAATTTTGCGGCGGCGGTGTTGCCCCACGGCACCACGACCATCGCGTGCGACAACCACGAGATCACCAACGTCTTCGGCGTGCGGGCCGTGGAACTCTTTCACAAGGCGGCGCAGGGCCTGCCGCTCAAGGTGGAGGTGGCGATGCCCGTCTGCGTGCCGTCGATTCCCGGCTTCGAGGACGCCGGCGCCACCATCACCGCGGAGGAGGTCGCCCGCGCCTACGAAGAAGGCTGGGCGGCCTTGCAGGGCGAGCAGATGAACTTCCCCGGCTTGATTTACGGCGATCCCGGCGTGCACGCCATCACCGCCGCGTCGCTGAAGGCGGGGGTTGTGGTCACCGGGCACTACGCCAGCCTCGCGTTAGATGAGGGCCTCAACGCCTTCACGGCGGCGGGCATCACGGGCGATCACGAGGGCACGACAGCAGAGGGCGCGATGCGGCGCGCGCAGTTAGGCTGCTACGCGCAGCAGCGCTATGGTTCGGCGTGGTTGGACATGCCCAACTTGATCCGGGCCGTCACCGAGAATCCGGGGCTGGACACGCGCTTCTTCACCCTGGTCACCGATGACGTGACCTCCGAGACCATCGTCAATCAGGGCCACATGGATCGCGTGGTGCGCGAAGCGATTCGCCAGGGCCTCTCGCCCATCCAGGCCATCCAAATGGTGACGATAAACGCCGCGCAGATGTTAGAACAATCGCGCTACATCGGCACGGTTTCGCCAGGCCGGGCGGCGGATCTGCTGCTCGTCAGCGATCTGGTCAACCTGACCATCGAGCAGGTCTACGCCGACGGTGTGTTGGTCGCGGAGGATGGCGAGATGGTGGTGGAAATCGCGCCCTACGACTACCCCGATTGGGCGCTACACTCCGTCCACTTAGATCCGATGACGGCGGAGGACTTCCGCATCCCGGTCAAATCCGAGGGGCCGGTGAAGGTGCGCGTGATGCGCCCGGTGCCGGGCAAAGTCCACACCGAGGAGCAGATCGTGGAGATGACACCGGCGGAGGGGAACTTAAGAGCCGATCCGGCGCGGGATCTGGTCAAAGCGGCGATCTTCTATCGCCACGCGCCCCAGGAGGGCTTGACGGGCACGCATACGTTAGGCTTCGTCACCGGCCTGGGCTTCGAGCCGGGCGCGGCCTTTGCCTCGACGGTCTCCCACGATTGCCACAACCTCCTGGTGCTGGGCGCCAGCGACAAGGCGATGGCGACCGCGGCCAACGCCGTGATCGAGATGGACGGCGGGATGGTCGTCGTGGTCGATGGCGATGTTGCGGCCAGGCTGCCGCTTCCGCTCGGCGGCCTGATGGCGCTCGAATCGGCGGCGGAGACCGCCCAGCGGCTGGAGCAGATCGAAGCGGGCTTGCAGGCCGCCGGATGCCTTCACGGCTCGGCGGAGATGACCATCAGCCTCTTGGGGCTGATCGTGATCGAGGAGTTGCATCTCTCGAACAAGGGCCTGGTCGCGCTGAAGCCTGGTCAGCCGCCGGAGTTTGTGGATCTGATCGTGGAGGGGTGAAACAGAAATCCTTGCGAAGGTTCGGAAAAACATTTCAGAGCTTGAAGCTTCTGATCTCTTGCCAACAGCTTTGTGACAGACGCTATCCGTAACCATCGCAAGGGTGAGGCCGTTCCAAGAAAATAAACCTCCCAAATATAAGCGATTTTCCGAGGGAAAAGCATCTGGTTGGGAAGGTTTTAATTCCTGGAACTACCTGAGAAGACCAAACCGGCGCGGAGACATATTATCTCCGCGCCGGTTTTTGCCTTATAATGAGAAAGAGATCAGCGGTTGGCGAACAGCGCGCTGGTCTCGTCGCTGAGCATCACGATCAGTGAGTAGGCGCCCAACACCGTACCTACGGGGAAGGCTGGCAGGTTAATCGCGCCCAAGATGATGGCGAGCACTCGCGCCCAACTCTGATACTTGAGCAGCCCTATTCCGGTGACGACGCCCGGTAGCGAGAGCACGGTCATCAAGCCGGCGACAAACAACCCGATAATGGTCAACACCACCATCGCCTCGCCATCCTGGGCGATGATGCCCGTTCCCAGCAAGATGAAGAGCACGAAGGCGCCCACGAGCACGCCCAAGATGCCTAAAACGATATACAGCCACCCTAAAACCTTAACGTTCGTTTCCATTGCACTCATTTTATATCCTCCATTTGATTTTGATCAGGTAAGTGTATGAGACTTTGCTTCCTATATAATCTTACGTCATAGCCAGGGGATAAGTTGCACCTCAAAGATCATCGGTTCTGCTCAAACTCTCATTTGAACATTGATGAAAATCACAAATAATATCTAATGCGAGCGCGAATTGATGACTTGATTTGAACTATTATCAGACATGCACACCACAGAATGGGGGGAGCAATGGAACACAAGCTGCCACAAAGTGTTCGGGACACCCTGCACAGGATAGGCATCGGGCTGATTTGGGTGTTGACCGGGGTTTTTGGGGTGGGGGGGCTGTTTTTCTTCTTTGTATATCGGGAATCCTTAAGCCTCACCTGGCTCTGGTTGCACCTGGTCACCGGTGGAGCCATAGGCGGAGCAGGATACTTGCTATATCTTCGCTGGAGAAGAAAAACCCTCTCGTTGCTCCAAAAGACCCAACAACTTCAACAGGAGATCGCCGACCGCCAGGCTGCCGAGAGGGCGCTGCGTGATGCGGCGGCCCTCTATCACGCCACTGTCGACGCGGTGGATGACATCATCTACGTTGTAGATGCGGATCTGCGACTTATGTTGGTCAACGCGGCATTCAGGGATTTGCAGCGCAAGCTGGGAGGGAAGGGGCGCGCGATCATCGGGCGCCCGCTCTTCGAGGTCTTTCCCGACTTGGCGGAGAGTGAACGCGATGTGTATCGCCAGGTTTTAGCCGAGGGCGCGCCGCTATTGTCCGAGGGCGAGATCCGTTTCGGCGATAAGGTCATGATCGGGGAGATGCACAGGATCCCCATCGAAGAGGAGGGGGAGGTCTGTCAGATCGTCACCTTGGTGCGGGATCTCACCGATTATCATCAAGCCGTCGCCGCGTTGCAGCAGCGCAATCACGAACTGGCCCTGCTCAATCGCGCGGGGCGGGCGCTCTCCGCGACGCTGGAACTAAACAAGGTGTTGGAGATCGTGTTAGAAGAGATACGAAAGGGCTTAAATGTCACGGCCTCCTCCATTTGGCTGGTGGAATCCGATGACGAGATTTCATTGATAAAGCATCGAGAGAGATTTCCCAATCGCCAGGCGCCGCCGCCAAATTCGAACGCCGGGAAGCAAGTGCGAAACTGGCTGGTGTGCCGCCATGCCACGGGGCGACAGAGCGATCTGGTGCGCGGGTGGTGTCTGCCGATGGGCGTCGGCATCGTTGGATGGACGGCGCAGGCAGAAAAGAGTGTGATCGTGAGCGATGTGACGCAGGATGCGCGCCACTTCCCGCGCATCGATGAGATGACGGGGTTGGACATTCGCTCCCTACTCAGCGTGCCCTTGCGCGGGGAGGATGGTATCATCGGCGTGATCCAGATGTTGGATACCGAGACGGGGCGCTTCTCAATTTCCGATCTGACCCTGGCCGAATCGTTGGCGACGACGGCGGCGATGGCTATTGAGAAAGCGCGCCTTTACCGGCGGGTGAAAGCGGAGGTGGAGACCAAAACCACTCTGCTGCGCGAGGTAAACCATCGCGTGAAGAACAACCTCACCTCCATCATCGGGCTGCTCTACGCGGAGCGCCGGCGCGCCAAGATGCGCGATCGCGAGATGTATCAATCCATTATGACGGAATTGAGTCAGCGGGTGCAGAGCCTGACGATGGTGCACAGTATGCTCTCCTACGCCGAGTGGGCGCCGCTGCGCTTAGACAAATTGGTGGAGCAGGTGTTGCACGCGGCCTTGCAAATCCACGTGCGAGATCGCCGGTTGTCGGTCATCATCACGCCTTCGTCGGTCCAGGTGACGCCTGATCAAGCCCATCAGTTGGCTTTGGTGATCAACGAATTGGCTACCAACACCCTGAAATACGCTGCCTCGACGGATGGCAAGATCGAAGTCAAGGCCTCCATTTATCAAAAATCGGGTAGAATCTATTGTGTATTCAAGGATCAAGGCCCCGGTTATCCACCAGAGGTCTTGGAGCAGGGCAAGTACAACGTCGGTTTGGATTTGATCCACAACATCGTCCACACTGAGTTGCGGGGCGATTTGACCTTGCAGAACGACGGCGGCGCGGTGACGGAAATCAGTTTCCGCTCTGAGGTATGAACAGAAGAATAGCGCAGGAAGATAGAGGAGAGTAAGCATGGAGAATCAGCTTAAGAGACAATCAGCCATTCGGGTGTTGATCACGGATGACAAATACCTGGTCGGGGAGATGATCCAGGGATTGCTTGAGGATGCCGGATATTTGGTGGTGGGGCGGGCCACCGACGGGGAGCAGGCTGTCGAGATGACCGCCGCGCTTCGGCCTGATGTGGTGCTGATGGATATTCGCTTGCCGGGGATCGATGGCATCGAGGCCACCCGGCGAATTCAAGCCTGTTGCCCCACGCCGGTCGTCGCGCTGACCGCCCATGAGGATCTCGCGTTGGTCGCGGAAGCCACGGAGGCCGGCGTCGGCGCCTACCTGATCAAGCCGCCGGACATCCGAGAAATCCACCGCGCCATCAGAATCTCGACGGCGCGTTTTGAAGACCTCTTGAGATTACAGCGGATGAATGAGGCGTTGGAAGCGCGCAACGCGGAGTTGGATGCGTTCGCCGAAATGGTCTCGCACGATCTGAAAAATCCACTCGCCAAGATTCGGGGCTACGCGGAACTTCTGGAGATGGATATGGAGGAGATGACGAAGGAAGAGGTGTGTCACAGCTTGCACATCATCTCCAAAAACGTCCGCACGATGGACAACATCATCCAGGAGTTGTTGTTACTCGCACGCATCCGGGACGTGGATGAGGTGGAGACGGGGCCATTAGATATGGAGAGAATCCTGCGAAGCGTGCGCGCCCGTCTGATCGACGACATCGAAAAAGCTAACGCTACATTCATCTCGCCCGATCAATGGCCTGTGAGCCGGGGGCATATCGCTTGGGTCGAGCAGGTGTGGATCAACTACATCAGCAACGGCCTCAAATATGGCGGGTCGCCTCCGCGCCTCGAGGTAGGGTTCAGCTACGAGAAACCGACGATGACTACAACGTGCTGCCCAGAGATCATCGCCCCATCCGAGAATGCAGAGGAAGAAACACCGGAGGAAATTTACTTCTGGCTGCGGGATAATGGCGCGGGCTTGACGCCGGAGGCGCAGGAGCGGCTCTTTGTGCCCTTCGAGCGGCTGGATCAGATGCGCGTGGAGGGCCACGGCCTGGGCCTCTCCATCGTGCGCCGCATCGTCGAGCGGCTGGGCGGGCGCGTGGGCATCGAGAGCGAGGTGGGCGCGGGTAGTCTCTTTTGGTTCACGCTGCCCGCCGTCTAAAATCTCTTAGCGTCGCAACTCCCCGCGCACCGGCCGATCCGTGATGCGCAGATGGCGCTCCAGCTCCTGCTCGATGTAGAGCGCCTGCTCCGGGTCCGATAGATTGCTCAAGAGCTTCTCCTGACTGCCATCTCGCAGCGCCGCATGCACCTGATAGGAGTAGCTTGTACCATTATCGGAACGATGCACCTTCTCGCGGCAATAGAGCTGGTCAATGGCCGAGGCGCGGATCTGCCTGACGCCGAACCACGGCAGCGGCGCGTGATCAATTCGCAATACGTCGCCCTGTACCCACACCGTGGTGCGATTTAAAAGGCCGGCCAGGGTATAGTATCCAATCCCGATCCCCACCGCCGTGTGCAGCAAGCCAAAGGCCGACATCATCCATGCCCCGGAAAACAGCGAGATGCCATGCCAGACGAGCATAAAGCCATTCCAGAATACCGTGAAGATCAACATAAAGATGTATTTGGCGCTAAACCAGCGATAAGTGATCTGGAGAGCGCCGAGATCGGTCACGACCTCGATACCTTTGGGCATCGGGACGGGCTGCCGTTCTGGCAGGTGTTGTATTTGCGGGTGGGACGTTGCCTCTGGCGCATCGCTCAGGTTGAAAACGGTGCCGCAATACTCACACCGCGCCATCCTCAAGCGTTGGTTGATGCCGCGATCGTTGATCGGCGCGCCGCAGCTCTTACAATGTAGACCTTGTAACTCCATGTCAGCCTCTCTTTAGATGTGATATTCAGCGCTGGCCGAGGATGTGAATCCCGAAGAATCCAAACCCGGCCCCCAACGCGCCGCCCACGATGTGCGCCATCTGGGAGATGGTGTCCTCCCGGAAGATCTTGAGGATCTCCGAGCCTAAAAAGATACACGTGACCAGCACAAAGGTCAGCGGGATGGCGCCGCGCTCCACATTGACGATGGACGCCAGGATGATGAGCATAAAGACGATGCTGCTGGCGCCCAGCAGCCCGGTGGGGAGGAACAGCACATTGATCAGCCCCGTAGCGACCGCTGTGGCCGCCATCATCCAGAGGATGGCTCGGCTGCCGTATTTCTCCTCCAGCAGCGGCCCCAGCAGCAGGATAAAGGTCAGGTTGCCGAATAGATGATTCCAATTGGCGTGTCCCAGCGTGTGCGAGGCCAGGCGCACATAATCCAGCGGGTTTGTCACCGACATCGTCGGCCCAACGACGAAAAAATGGTATGTGAAATCGGGGAGGAAGACGCTGATCAAACGGATCGCAATCGCCAGCAGGGAGAAGGTCAAAATCACCGGCGCATTGTAGTGAATCTTTTGGAAAATCTCTGGCGGTTGAAATTTCATTGGAACACTCCGCGAAAATGATGGTTGATTTGATGGGCCAACTTTCCAGAAGCTTCATCCCCGATCTGAAAAACCGGGAGATAGCCTGAGACAGCCTCTGGAAAGAAGCGCAACTTCATCTACTTTAGCATAAGCCCCCAAAATAGCCAACCGTTGCCTTTCTTTCTCTCCCAGCAATGGTATACTATCGGAAGCAAAGATAACTCCATCCTAGAAAATCAAAGTGCTATTATACAAGGGAGCAGGGTCATCCTTGATAATTCTACTAGTAACGTATTTGGACTTTTGACAACGTGAACCAGGGCTCGCTGAAGTAGGAGCCCTAATTGAA